>NZ_JACGTN010000012.1:0-108916 GCF_014763005.1 Stenotrophomonas sp. Br8
CCCACAAAAAAGGCGCCCTGAAGGCGCCTAAGTTGTTGTCACAATTGGTGGGCCGTGATGGATTCGAACCATCGACCAAAAGATTAAAAGTCTTCTGCTCTACCGACTGAGCTAACGGCCCATGCAACATCCCTGCCTGTCGGCGGGGTGGGCATTCTACCCTACTTTGCGCGGCAGAGAGAAATCATTGCAGTATCGGCCTGCAGTTAAACCGTTCCATGCACCGGACGCATCTCATCCACGATCCTTCTTCCTTCGGAGCCACGGATGCGCCTGTCCTTCTGTCTGTACGCCTGCCTGCTGCTGCCCTGCGCGGTCACCACTGCTGCGCCCCCATCGGTACAGACAGATGACATCGCCCGATTCTGGAGTACCTACGATGCGGTGCTTGCCGAGCCCGATGGCGCGCAGCGGGTGGCCCTGGTCCGGCAGCACTACATCGAGCCGGGTAGTGCCGGCCTGCATGCGCTGATGAAGGTGCGCAACTACACCGCCGTCGAGTACGCCGACGCAATGCTCGCCTGGCCGCGCTTCTGGGCCTCGGTGCGGCCGCTGACCGCCAACGCCCAGCAGGCCAGTGCCACGCTTGAGCGGGATCTGGCGGCGTTCCGCAGGCTCTACCCCGCCCTGCGCCCGGCCAGCATCACCTATGCCGTGGGCGTGCTGCGCACAGGTGGCACCACGCTGGGCAACCAGGTGCTGATAGGCGCGGAGATGGCACTCGGCGATGCAAGCGTGGATGTCAGTGAACTGCCGGAGCCGTTGCGCAGCCGCCTTCGGGTCTTCTACGACAGCACTCCCGGCGCGAACAACGCGCAGAACAACCTGCACGAGTACGTGCACACCCAGCAGCACGAGACAACCGGCTCGCTCGCACAGTACGCGGTGCGCGAGGGCGTGGCCGAGTACATCGCCGAACGGATCAGCGGTCGCCGACCGGCGCTGCCGCTGTACACCTACGGGCCGTTGCATGAATCCGACATCCGCGCTCGCTTCATCGTGGAGATGGACGGCAATGATCTGGACAACTGGCTGTACAACAGCGCACGCAATCCGTTCGGGGTGAGTGATGTGGGCTACTACGCCGGTTACCGCATCGCGCAGGAGTACATGCGCCAGCAGCCGGATGAGCAGGCGGCGATCGCACGGATGATCGAGCTGGATTACACAGATCCGGCCACGGTGCGGGCGTTTATCGAGGCGTCGGGGTGGTTGCAGCAGCGGTAGCGCCGGACCGTGCCCGGCGCACAGTGCCAACCAAGGTTGGCACCTACCATTGGGGAATCAGCCCCCATTACCTCAGGCGTACAGCGTCGGGTCGGCCACGCCGGCGTCGGTGAAGCCCTGCGCGCGCAGGCGGCAGGCGTCGCAATGGCCACAGGCCGCGCCGCTGGCATCGGCGTTGTAGCAGGACACGGTCAGGCCGAAGTCGACGCCCAGGCGCACGCCTTCGCTGACGATCTGGCCCTTGCTGAGGAACTGCAGCGGCGCATGCACGGTGATGCCCGCGCCTTCCACGCCCGACTTGGTCGCCAGGTTGGCCAGCGTCTGGAAGGCGGCGATGAACTCGGGACGGCAATCCGGGTAACCGGAGTAGTCCACGGCGTTGACGCCGCAGAAGATGTCGTTGGCACCGAGCACTTCGGCCCAGCCCAAGGCCAACGACAGCATGATGGTGTTGCGCGCCGGCACGTAGGTGACCGGGATGCCCTCGCCGCCCGCCTCGGGCACATCGATGTCATCGGTAAGCGCCGAGCCGCCGATGCTGCGCAGGTCCACGTCCACGGTCTTGTGCACGATTACGCCCTGGGCCTTGGCCACGCGCGCGGCGGCATCCAGCTCGGAGGTATGGCGCTGGCCATAACGCACGCTCAGCGCATGCACGGCGAAGCCCTGTTCCTGGGCCATGGCGATGACGGCGGCTGAATCCATGCCGCCGGAGAGAAGCACGACTGCCTTCTTCATGGGTAAATCATCCGGTTTGGGGGAAAAGCCAGCACGCTGTCCCGCGCCGGAACTACATCAAGGAACAACGGACGGGCTCAGCGGCCCGGCTCGTCATTCCACAGAATCTTATGCAACTGCATCTGGAAGCGCACCGGCAGCCGGTCTTCCACGATCCAGTCCGCCAGCTGGCGGGCAGTGATCTCGCCCTTGCTGGGCGAGAAGAACACCATCGTGCGCTGTACCAGTTCGTGTTCGGCGACCATGGCCTTGGCCCAGTCGTAGTCTTCGCGATTGCAGATCACGAACTTGATCTGGTCGCGCGTGGTCAGCAGCGGCAGGTTCTCCAGCCGGTTGCGGGCGACCTCGGCCGAGCCGGGCGTCTTGATGTCGACCACGCGCGATACGCGCGGATCGACCGCGCTGACGTCCAGCGCACCGGACGTTTCCAGCGACACATCCAGACCGGCATCACACAGCTTCTGCAGCAGCACCAGGCAGCGCTTCTGTGCCAGCGGCTCGCCGCCGGTCACACAGACGTGACGCACACCCTGCGCCCGCACCTCGGCGACGATGTCGTCGATGTCCCACCAGGTGCCGCCGTGGAAGGCGTAGGCGGTGTCGCAGTACTGGCAGCGCAGCGGGCAACCGGTCAGGCGCACGAACACGGTCGGCCAACCGGCGGTATCGGCTTCGCCCTGCAGCGAGGTGAAGATCTCGGTGATCTTCAGGCGCGGCAGTGGCGACTGCACGATTTCGCTGGGCGTGGCGACGGCGGCGGACGGGGAAACGGCGGTCATGGCAAACAATTCTTCATGGGACGGGCGACGGATGTATCGGCGCCGGAAACGAAAGCAGCCGAGCATGGGCTCGGCTCTACAGGAGGCTGCCGGGAGTCAGCCCGGCGCCAGGGTGCGTATTGTACGCCTGGTCAGCGGATCAGCGGATCTGATTGCCGAGGCGGATCGATTGCAGGCGGTCCTGCGCGGTACGCGCGGCATCCGAGCCCGGGTATTGCGCCACGACGGTCTCCAGCGTCTGCTGGGCCTGGTCGACCTTGCCCTCGCCATACTGCGAGAGGCCGACCTTGAGCAGGCCACCTGCGGCCTTGTCGTGGGTGGGATAGCGCGAGAGCAGTTCACGGAACTGGGACTCGGCCATCGGGAAATTGCGGGTGGCGTAATAGCTCTCGCCCAGCCAGTACAGCGCGTTGGGGGCGTAGACGCCGTTCGGGTACAGCTCCAGGAAGCTCAAGAACAGCTGCGCCGAATCATCGTACTTGCCTGCCTTCAACGCATCGAAAGCCACGTTGTAGGAGGTACGCTCGTCACCGGTGACGGCCAGGCTGCCCGGATCACCATGGACGGAAGGCGGCCGCTCGGAAGTGGCCGCCGCTGCGGGTTTTGCCGGGGCTGCAGGAGCCTTCGGTGCGCTCGCCGGAACAGCAGGCAGGGCCGGGGCGGCAGAGCCCCCTTCCAACCGGTTCAGGCGGCTGTCCAGATCCAGGTACTGATCCTGGGCGGACTGCTTGAGCTGGGCGTTGTCGTGCTGGAGTTGCTCGATCGAGGCCTGCAGGCTGGTGACCTGCTGCCGCAGCTGGTTGATCTGGTTCAACAGGTCCTGGTTGGCACTGTTGTTGTACATCTGCTGCTCGAGCGAACCGACACGGTCGGCCAGACTCTGACGTTGTGCATGCGCCGGTGCGGCAGCCACGAGGGCTGCCGCAACGACCAGCATCAGTTTGATGCCAAGGCGCATGGATTACTGCGCGGTGTAGACGATTTCGACGCGACGGTTCTGCGACCAGCAGGACTCGTTCGACTCGGTGCAGACCGGACGCTCTTCACCGTAGGACACGACGGTCAGCTGCGAAGCCGAGCCACCGTTGGCCTGCAGCGCCGAGTTGACGCCGTTGCCACGACGCTCGCCCAGGGCCTGGTTGTACGCGCGCGAACCGCGCTCGTCGGTGTGGCCCTGCAGGGTGATGCGCGAAGACGGACGGTCACGCAGGTACTTGGCGTGGCAAGCCATGATGGCCTGGAATTCCGACTTCACTTCTTCCTTGTCCAGGTCGAAGTAGACAACGCGCTGACGCAGGCAGGCATCGGTGTCCAGATCGCCCGGGCCGTACAGGCCGGAGGTGGACGGACCGGTCGGGGTGGTGGTCGAGGTGCCGGTATCGACCGGAGCCGGGGCTTCTTCCTTGACCTTCTTCGAGCAACCGGCCAGGACGGCCACGGACAGCAGGGAAACAAGCAGAACGCGGGTGGACTTGTTCATGGCGATACCTTTGTGGCTCCTAAGCCGATGAGGGGTTCAATACAGAGAAAATATTAACACTCTTTTAGCGCTGGGTACGGTATGGGGACCATGCCGGCTCGCGCACATCACCGTCTGCCAGGACCAGGCGCTGGCGCACGCGCGCGTCGGCCGAGACGGCGTACAGCACACCACGACCACCCTCACGGGCGGCATACAGCACCATGCTCGCGTTGGGCGCGAAGCTCGGCGATTCGTCCAGCGAACCCGGCGACAGCGTGCTCCAGCGCGGCGAGCCCAGCGAGCTGTCCATCAGCGCGATCTTGTAGCTGTTGCCCGAACCCTGGGCGACAGCGATCTTCTTGCCGTCGTAGGACACCGACGGCTTGGCGTTGTAGTTGCCCTGGAAGGTCACACGCTCGGCGCTGCCACCACCGGCCCCGACCTTGTAGACCTGCGGACGGCCGCCGCGATCAGAGGTGAAGTACACCGCGCTGCCGTCCGGGGCCCAGGTCGGCTCGGTGTCGATGGCGAAGTGGTTGGTCAGCTGGGTCAGCTGCTTGCTGCCCAGGTCCATCACGTAGATTTCCGGGTTGCCCGAACGCGACAGGGTCAGGGCCAGCTTGCGGCCGTCCGGCGAGAAGGCCGGTGCGCTGTTGATGCCGCGGAAGCTGGTGACCAGCTCACGGGCGCCGGTGGAGATGTTCTGGATGTAGATGGCGGAGTTGCCACGCTCGAAGCTGACGTAGGCCAGCTTGTTGCCATCCGGGCTCCACGACGGCGACAGCAGCGGCTCGGCCGAACGCACGATGGTCTGCGGGTTGAAGCCGTCCGAATCGGCGACCATCAGCGCATAGCGCATGGCGTCGCCCTTGCCGCTGGCGGTCACGTAGGCGATGCGGGTCCAGAAGGCGCCACGGACACCGGTGATCTTTTCGTAGATGGCGTCGGCCATCTGGTGGGCGACGTCGCGCATGGCGTTGCCGCGCGCGGTCATCGCCAGGCCCAGCAGGCGCTCGCCCTTGGGCACGTCGAACAGTTCGTACTCGACGCGGTAGGCGCCGGCGCCGGCGTCCATGACCCGGCCGACGACGATGTAGTTCTGCTTCAACGCGCGCCAGGTGGCGAACTGGATGTCACCGCCACGGATCGGCTTTTCCACGATCTGCGCTTCGGGCAGCGTGCGGAACTGGCCCGAACGCTCGAGATCGGCACGGACCACACCGGCGACGTCGGTCTGCGGGGCGGCGGCCGAACCCTGGTAGGGCATCGGCACGATGGTGATCGGGAGGGCGGAGGCATTGCCGCCGATGATGTCGATATCCAGCCCCTTCTGCTGCGCGACGGCAGCAAAGGGCAGCAACAGAGCCGCAAACACGGCAAGCCAGCGAGGCATCTTCTTCATGGAGAGCTCAAAAAAGGGAAACCGGAACGAGGGATAGCAAAACGGGAGTGAACCGCTTCGCAATCATGAACCAAGGGTACGTGAAAGGAGAGTCACTTGGGGCAAGACAATCACGCGCCTTTAACGAAAACGCAGGATCTCTACTACTCCGCGACAAAGGTCAGCTGTAGATGTCGCACGTAGACAGACTGGAATCCCTCGATGGGCAATGGCTGCGCCCTGCGGACGGCATCCTCCAGAGACGACCGCCCCACGGCATCGAACTGGCAGTCGGACTGCGTCTCTACGGAGATGACGGTGCCGGTGGGCAACTGCAGGACGCGCGCGGAGCACCGTTGGCCCGGCAGCACCGAAGCTGGACGAAGCCAATGCTCCACGATCCGCGCGCGGACAGCGTCGGCGTAGGCCTTCTGCAATGCCAGATGATCATTGCGGGGCGAGCCTGCGTGCTCTGCTGCCGATAACGACAGCGCCATCGGCAACGACAGCGCGAACGCACACAGACGCAGGGCTCCCTTCGTCGCGGGTCCTCCACAGCGCGGGGGGCGGGCGTTGGTCATTCTGTTCCGTCAGTCCTGAGCAGTGAAGGTCAGGTTGAGCGTGCGGTTGAACACCTTCTCGAAGCCCCGGTATGGCAACGGCTGGGCGTTGAGAACGGCCGCTTCGATCGAGCGCCTGCCCGCTTCATCATAGGCGCAGTTGGAACTCACCTTGGCCTGCAGCACCTGCCCGCCCGGAATCTGGGTGATGGTGACCTGGCACTTCTGCCCCAGCGGTACGCTGTCCGGACGTGTCCAGGTATCGCGCACCTTGGCCTGGATGGCCGCAGCGTACTTGGCAGACAGGTCGTCGCTGCTGCCACCACCACCGGCAGCCGGCTGAGCGGCGCCGCTGGCGCCTGCGGCAGCAGTGCCGGCAGCGTTACGCGCGGCAGCGACCTGACGCAGCTTCTGCTCGGCCAGCTTGGCTTCCTTCTCGGCCTGCTCGCGGCGGGCACGGATGTCGGCGATCTTCTTCTGCTTCTCGGCCTCGGCCTTGTCGGCCGCCAGACGCTCCTGCTCGGCCTGCTTCTTCTTGGCGTCCGCTTCCTGCTGCTTGGCCAAGCGCAGCTTCTGCTCGGCCTCTTCCTGGCGCTTGCGCTCGGTCAGGTCGATCTGCTCCTGGCGGCGCTTGGCTTCCTGCTCCTGCTTGGCCTTTTCCTGCGAGATCGCCAACGCGCTGACCGCATCCTGGTCCTTGGTGTCGGGCTGCGCCACGCGCTCCTGCGCCTGTTGCTGCTGCGGCGTCGGCGCGTCCTGCGGGCGCGGCTCTTCAATTGGCTGCGGCGGCGGGATGGTGTCTTCCGGCACCGGGATCGGCTCGGCCACCGGCGGCGGCAGGTCTTCCAGCTTCTCCGACTGGCGCAGGGCCTGGCGCGCGGCAGCCGCCTCGGAGGCGGACAGCGCCAGGCTGGCCTCCACCGAGGGATCGCCTGCGGCGGCATCGGTATTGCGCTGGGGCGACCACAGCCAGGCGCCGATGAAGATCAGCGCCACCAGCAGGTGCACCAGCACGGCCAGCACCAGGGGCAGGCCCCAGCCCGGTTCCTCCGTATGCGGCGGCGGCAGGGCGTCAGCGTGCATCGGTGGCCAGGCTCACCTTGTCGACGTGGGCACGCTTGATCACATCCATCGCATCGATGACCTTTTCATAGGCCACGGCACGGTCGGCGGCGACGATCACGCGCACGTCCTTGTCCTGCGCGGCGATGCCGGACAGGTGGCCCTGCAGTTCCTCGGCGGTGACTGCGGTGGGCTCCTTGGCGTCGGGCAGCTTGAGGCTGAGCTGGCCGTCCTGGCGCACCGAGACGATCAACGGATCCTGCTTGCTTTCCAGCGCCTTGGCGTTGGAATTGGGCAGGTCGACGTCGAAGGTCAGGGTGAGCATGGGCGCGGTGACCATGAAGATGATCAACAGCACCAGCATGACGTCGATATAAGGAACGACGTTGATTTCCGATTTCAGCTTGCGGCGCTTGCGGCGACCGATGGCAGCGGACATGGCTTGGACTCCCGGGTCTGGCGCTTACTCGTCGCCAGCGCTCTGGCGCTGCAGGATCGAGCTGAACTCGTCGGCGAAGGTCTCGAAACGCACCGACATGCGCTCCACGCGGGTGGTGAAGCGGTTGTAGGCCCACACTGCCGGAATCGCCACGAACAGGCCGATGGCGGTGGCGAACAGCGCTTCGGAGATGCCCGGGGCGACGGCGGCGATACCGGCCTGGGCACCGCTGCTGATCATGTCGTGCATGGTCACCATGATTCCGAATACGGTGCCGACCAGGCCCACGTACGGGGCGGTGGAACCGATGTTGGCCAGCAGTTCCAGGTTGCGTTCGAGCTGGTCGACTTCGCGGGTGTAGGTGGTGCGCATCGCGCGCTGGGCACCTTCCAGCTGGGCACGGCCATCCAGCCGGCGCTTGTCGCGCAGGCGGGTGTACTCGCGGAAACCGGCTTCGAAGATCGCTTCCAGGCCGCCGACATTGCGGCTGCGGTCGGTGGCCGAGCTGTACAGCTTGCCCAGGTCGGCACCGGACCAGAAGCGGTTCTCGAACTCGTCGGCTTCGCGTGTGGCCTGCTTGAAGATGCGGGCCTTGCGGAAAATGATCACCCAGCTGACGAACGAGCCGACCAGCAGCGCCAGCACGATGATCTTCACCGGCAGGCTGGCCTTGGCCATCAGTTCGAGGTAGTTGATGCCGCCGCCGGTGGTGGCCTGGGCAAGGGTCTGGGTCGCGGCATTGCTGACGTCAGCCGGCAAAGCCTCGGTGACCGTGGCCTGCAGGGCCAGGAGCGTTGCGATCATCCGTTGTTCCTCAAGAGTTCTGTTCGGATTCGGGGTGGAGGTGGGGTTGCAGCGCGGCAAGGACCAGATCGTCCATGCCACGCGGGCGGAAACTGGCCGCGTCCAGTGCGGCGATGCGGACCTGCGCGGACAGCAGCAGCTGGCCGTCGCGCAGGACCTGCTGGTCGAAGACCATGCTGGCCTTCTTCAGCTGGACCAGGCTGGCGCTCACCTGCAGCTGGTCATCCAGCCGTGCCGGCTTGATGAAGTCCATCTGCATGGAGCGCACCGCGAAGACCATGCCGTGCTCGGTACGCATGCGCTCCTGGCCGAAGCCCAGCGCACGCATCCATTCGGTCCGCGCCCTTTCCATGAAGGCCACGTAGCGGGCGTGGTAAACCACTCCGCCAGCGTCGGTATCTTCCCAGTAAATGCGTGTCGGCCAACTGAATCGGGGTTCAACCGAGGGTTCAACCGACATCGGGGACCTCGGCGAACAGATCCTGCGGCGGGTTTTTCGGCTTCAGGCCCAGGTGCCGGTAGGCCTTGTGGGTAGCCATGCGGCCGCGCGCGGTGCGCACCAGGTAGCCCTGCTGGATCAGGTACGGCTCGACCACATCTTCGAGCGTGCCACGCTCTTCGGACAGCGCCGCAGCCAGCGATTCAATGCCAACCGGGCCACCGTCGAAGTAGTCGACCATGGTCTTCAGCAGCCGACGATCGAGCTCATCGAAGCCCTCCGGGTCGACCTTGAGCATCTGCATCGCCGCCTGGGCCACGGTCTGGTCGATGTGGCCACCCGCCTTGACCTGGGCGTAATCGCGCACGCGGCGCAGCAGGCGGTTGGCGATACGCGGGGTGCCCCGCGCGCGGCGCGCGATCTCCCCTGCCCCGTCGGCGGTGCAGTCGATGGCCAGGATGGCGGCCGAGCGACGCACGATGCGGGTCAGTTCTTCGACGCTGTAGAACTCCAGGCGCTGGACGATGCCGAAGCGGTCGCGCAGCGGCGCGGTCAGCAGACCGGCGCGGGTGGTGGCGCCGATCAGGGTGAACGGCGGCAGATCGATCTTGATCGAGCGTGCTGCGGGGCCCTCGCCGATCATGATGTCGATCTGGAAATCTTCCATCGCCGGGTACAGCACTTCTTCCACCACCGGCGACAGGCGATGGATTTCGTCGATGAACAACACATCGTGCGGCTGCAGATTGGTCAGCAGCGCGGCGAGGTCGCCGGCCTTTTCGATCACCGGGCCGGAGGTCACGCGCAGGGCCACACCCAGTTCGTTGGCGATGACATGGCTGAGGGTGGTCTTGCCCAGGCCGGGCGGGCCGAAGATCAGCACGTGGTCCAGCGCATCACCACGACCCTTGGCGGCCTGGATGTAGATATCCATCTGTTCGCGCACCGGCACCTGGCCGAGGTAGTCGGCAAGTCGCTTGGGTCGGATGCTGGCGTCGGCGGCGTCATCCTCGCGGGTGGCGCCGGCACCGATGATGCGGTCGTCGGTCATGTGCTGATTATGCGGCAAAAACGGGGGGATTCGGCCGGGCTGCGCCCGGCACCCGCGGAGGCCAAAGCAACGGCAACAGCCGAAGCAAGAGCAGAAGCAGGTTTCCCGAGGGATGGCGGGGGGGGCCCGGTTGCGGGGGACGCTGCAAGTACGTCCATGTAAGCTCGGTCGCGCCATCCATGGCGCTCACGCCCCCGCAACCGGACCCACCCCACCTTCGACAGATCTGCGCAATCTGCCGGAATGGCATGCCCTGCTCCTGGTAGGTGTCGACCTTGGTCGACACGGAATGGCCTGCTCTTGGTAGGTGTCGACCTTGGTCGACACGGTAGATCCACGCCATGCGTGGATGGAGTTGTGGAGCCGAGCAATGCTCAGGTCAGGACCGGGGCAATTCAGGAGGTAAAGCCCCCTTGTTGTTCAAGGGGGCGCGCCGGCAGGCGCGGGGATAAGGTGGAATGCTCAGGGGCCCGCGATTTGCGCAGCACATCGTGGGGCGTAGCGCAGGTGGAGATTAAATCTCCACTTGCGCTCCGAGCTCCACCAACCGGTTGCCCGGAATGCGGAAGAAGCCCGTCGCCGGGGCGGCGTTCCTGTGCATCAGCGCGAACAGCTTGTCGCGCCAGATCGGCATGCCACGGTTGGCGGTGGCGACGATGGTTTCGCGGCTGGCGAAGAAGGTGGTGTCCATCGGGTCGAAGTAGATGCCGCCGTGGTCGCACGAGCGCATCAGCGCCAGCGGGACGTCGGGGGTCTCCATGAAGCCGAAACGCACGTAGACGCGGTAGAACTCATCGCCCACCGATTCGATCTTCAGGCGCTGCCCCTCCGCCGCGTACGGCACCGGCAGGGTCACCACGTGCAGGAACACGTTGCGCTCGTGCAGCACCTTGTTGTGCTTGAGGTTGTGCATCAGCGCATGCGGGGCCACGGTCGGGTCGGCGGTGAGGAACACCGCAGTGCCCGGTACGCGTACCGGCGGCGCCAGCATCAGGCCCGGCAGGAAGGTGTCGATGCGGATGCCGTCCTTGCGGATCTCGTCGCGCAGCAGTTCGCGGCCACGGCGCCAGGTGCGCATCATGGTGAACAGGAAGATGCCCAGCACCACCGGGAACCAGGCACCCTGCAGCAGCTTGGCGCCGTTGGCGATGACAAAGCCCAGATCGATGACGAAGAACACCACGCACAGCGGCAGGATCCAGTTGCGTGCCTTCGGCCACAGCGAACGTGCGACCAGGGCCAGCAGCAGGGTATCGATCAGCATGGTGGCCGACACCGAGATGCCGTAGGCCACGGCCAGGTTGGACGAGCTGCGGAAGGCCAGCACCAGGCCGATCACCATCACCGCGATGCCCCAGTTGATGCCGGGGATGTAGATCTGGCCGATGGTGTCGTGCGAGGTGTGCTTGATGCGCATGCGCGGGATGTAACCCAGCTGCATGGCCTGGCGCGAGACCGAGAAAGCGCCGGTGATGACCGACTGCGAGGCGATCACTGCGGCCATCGTGGCAAGCACGATCATCGGGTACAACGCCCACGACGGTACCGCCTCGAAGAACGGGTTCTTCACCGCCTCGGGGTGATTGAGCACCAGCGCGCCCTGCCCCAGGTAGTTCAGCACCAGGCACGGCAGCACGAAGAAGTACCAGGCGTGGCGGATCGGCTTGGCACCGAAGTGACCCATGTCGGCATACAGCGCCTCGCCACCGGTCACCGCCAGCACCACCGCGCCGAGGATGAAGATGCTGTGCCAGCCGTGTTCCATGAAGAAGCGGATCGCCCACCACGGGTTGAACGCTTTCAGCACTTCCGGCGCGTCGACGATGTTGTAGATGCCGATCGCCGCCAGTGAGATGAACCAGATCGAGGTGATGGGACCGAACAGCTTGCCGATCTTCTCGGTGCCAAAGCGCTGCACCGCGAACACCGCCAGCAGCACCACCACGGTGATCGGCACGATGAAGGCATGCAGCCCGGGGGCCGCCACCTCCAGGCCTTCGACCGCGCCCAGCACCGATATCGCTGGCGTGATCACGCCGTCACCGAAGAACAGCGAGGCGCCGAAGATGCCGAGGATGCCGACCACGTACGCCGAGCGTGACCCGTTGCGCAGCGTGCGCTGGGTCAGCGCCATCAGCGCCATGATGCCGCCCTCACCGTCATTGTCGGCGCGCATGATGATGGTCACGTACTTCAGGGTGACCACGATGTTCAGCGCCCAGAACGCCAGCGACAGCACGCCCAGCACGGTGTCATGGTCGCTGGTGAGCCCGTAGTGCGGCGAGAACGCCTCCTTCAGGGTGTACAGCGGGCTGGTGCCGATATCGCCGAAGACCACGCCGATCGCACCGATGATCAGCGCCAGCCCCCCGGCGGGGGGAGCGTGACCATGGCCGCCATGGGCGGCGGTGTGCGGGGTTTGACTGCTGGACATGGGGCTCCTGGCGAAGCTCAGGCTGTAATGGAAAAGGGAACGGAGCGGCTCAACGCAGCGCCGACTGCAGGGCCTTGCGGATGACCATGGCCACTTCGTCGCCCTCGTTGAAGGCTTCGCGCGCCATCCGCGCCGCCTCGGTCGGCTTGTAGCCCAGCTGCTGCAGCGCCACGGTGGCATCGGACAGCGGATCGGCCGGGGCCGGGCCACTGCCGGTCGGCAGTGCGCCACCGGCGCCGAACTGCGCCGCGCGGTCACGCAGCTCCAGCACCATGCGCTCGGCGGTCTTCTTGCCGATGCCGGGGATGCGGGTCAGCGCGGTGATGTCGCCGGCCTGGACCATGCGTGCGAATTCTTCGACGGTGACGCCGGACAACACGGCCAGCGCGATCTTCGCGCCGATGCCGCTGACCCGCTGCACGTCGCGGAACAGGCGGCGCTCGCCTTCGCGCAGGAAGCCGTACAGCGAGACGCTGTCTTCCTTCTGCGAATAGTGGGTGTAGAGGATGACCTCACGGCCGAGCTCGGGCAGGTCGTAGAAGGTGCTCATCGGCGCCTCCAGCTCGTAGCCCACTCCGTTGACGTCCACCACCAGCCACGGCGGCGCCTTGTAGGCGACGATTCCGCGCAGTCGACCGATCATTGCGTGCAGCTCCTCATTTGCGGCCCCACGCCTGGCGGGCAGTCAGCCCCAGGCGGTTGGCCGTTGCCCTTACGTGGGCATGGGTGATGGCCACGGCCAACGCGTCGGCCGCGTCGGCCTGCAGCTTGGTTTTCAGGTTGAGCATGAGCCCGACCATGTGTTGAACCTGTTGCTTTTCGGCGCCGCCACGACCGACCACCGCCAGCTTGATCTCGCTGGCGGCGTATTCGTGCACCGGCAGGTCGCGCAGCACCACCGCCGAAATCGCCGCGCCACGGGCCTGGCCCAGCTTCAGCGCCGAATCGGGGTTGCGCGCCATGAACACCTTTTCGATGGCCACTTCCTGCGGCTGGTACTCGTGGCACAGCTCGGCCAGGCCCAGCACCAGCAGCTTCATGCGCTGCGGGAAGTCATCGGCCCCGAGCAGCACCAGCGGCTGGTGATGCACGTGGCTGACCCGGCCGCTGGCATCGACATCGATGATGCCGACCCCGGTCCGTTGTGAACCCGGGTCGATGCCGAGAATACGGGTCATGCGGCACGCACACAGGCGCCGCTGATCCGGGAAGGACGCATGCGGCGGTGATGGCTGGAAACGTCTGGGGTCATCATGGTCCGCATTGTCCGCTCACCGGCCGCCAAAGGCGACCGGTGGAGCGTACGTTCAGGCGTAGGCGTCCGCGCCGAGATCGGCGTTGGAGTAAACGTCCTGCACGTCGTCGAGGTCTTCCAGCATGTCCAGCAGCTTCTTGACCTGCAGGACGGTGTCGCCCTCGACCTTGATGTCGTTGTCGGCACGGAAGGTCAGCTCGGCATGGTCCGGCGTGCGGCCAGCCGCCTGCATCGCATCCTTGACCGCGTGGAAGCTGTCCGCGGCGGTGAGCACGTCGATCGCGCCATCCTCCGGGTAGACCACGATGTCATCGGCACCGGCCTCGATGGCCGCTTCGGAGATGGCGTCCTCATCGGCGCCAGCAGCGTAATGCAGCACGCCCACGCGCTTGAACATGAAGCTGACCGAGCCTTCGGTGCCCATGTTGCCGCCGCACTTGCTGAACGCATGGCGGACATCGGCCACGGTGCGCACGCGGTTGTCGGTCAGGCAATCGACGATGACGGCCACGCCACCGGGAGCGTAGCCCTCGTAGCGGATCTCTTCGTACTCGACGCCTTCCAGTTCACCGGTGGCCTTCTTGATGGCGCGCTCGATCACGTCCTTGGACATGTTCGCGGTCAACGCCTTGTCCACCGCCACACGCAGGCGCGGGTTGTTGTTGGGGTCGCCTCCACCGCCGCGCGCGGCGACGCCGATCTCACGGATGATCTTGGTGAAAATCTTGCCGCGCTTCGCGTCAGACGCGTTTTTGCGGTTCTCGATGGAGGGGCCTCTACCCATGGGTCTTTCCGTACGTGCGTTGATGGATAAGGCCGCGGATTCTACCTGATCGGGCCCGGCGACCGTGTCGAGGGCGGACAGATGCCGCAGGGCACGGCGCCCCGGTAGCGCCGGGCCATGCCCGGCGAGCGCAGCGGCGCTGGGTGACGTCGCTCAGGCCGCAGCGGCGTCGCGGCCATGGTCGAACTGGCCATGGCGGAGGAAATGCGCGGTCTGCCGCGCGGCATCGGGTGACACCACCAGGCCGCTGTGGCTGGTGCGCACCACGCAATGGTCGGCCAGGCCCGGCAGGCGGGTCTCGGCCAGCGCCACGGTACCGTCGGAATCATCATCCAGCGCCCCGAGCAGGCTGCCCAGCCCATGCGGCACCGAGCCGGCGATCAGGCCGACCGCGGCCTTGCCCTGCCAATCCGGCAGCCCATCCAGCAACAATTCGCTGCTGCGGCCCAGGGCCAGGCCCCAACCATGTTCGGACAACGAGCGTGCGGTGCCACTGCCACGCAGTGGCGAACCCAGGCAGACCACGCGTTGCACGGGCAGCTGCGGCTGCCGGCGCAGGGCTTCCAGCGCCAGCAGGCCGCCAAGGCTGTGCCCGACCAGCGACAGCGGGCCTGCGTCTGCCAGCCGCTCCAGCAACTGCGGGACGGCCACATCGGGGCCGCCGAATACGGACGAGTAGCCAAAGGTATGGACCTGGAAGCCACGCGCGCGCAGGCGCCAGGCCAGTGGCCCGACCCAGGCACGGGCATTCCAGATGCCATGCAACAACAGAACGGGGGGAGTCATGTGCAACAGCCTGGCGGTCAGCGGGGCGAAACTACGGTGATTGAACAGAAGCCAGGGGCAAGCGGCGGTGAACGGCTTCAGGCCGGATGCGGCAGACGGCGCAGGATGAACTCAAGATCGTTGGTATCCCCCACCGGGAACAGGTACTCGCCGGCCTTTTCGAAACCATACCGGGCGTAGAAACGCTGGGCACCGAAGTTTTCCGACCACACACCCAGCCACAGCGTGCGCGGGCCGTCGCGTTCCAGCCAGGTCAGTGCGGTTTCCAGCAGGCGGCTGCCCCAGCCGCAGCTCTGCTGCGTCTTGACCAGGTACAGGCGCTTGAGTTCGCCGTCACCGGGCTTCACGTCCGGATGCGGCAGCCCACAGGGGCCGGCGGCGGCGTGGCCGACCGCCTCCCCATCCAGCTCCAGCAGCCACACCGCGTAATCGGGGTGGCCCAGGATCGTGCGCTGGCGCTCGACCGTGTAGGACTCGCCGATGAAGTCCTGCAGATCCTGCGGCGGATACAGATGTCCGAAGGTCTCGGTGAACGTGCGCGCGGCCAGCGCCGACAGGGTCGGCGCGTCGTCCACAGTGGCGCGGCGGATCGAATACATGGGTCGAGTTGACGCCAGGACAACGGTTCGGGTCAAGCCCGCTCCGCCGGTTCCTTTTCGTCTTCTTCCTCTTCCTCTTCTTCGTATTCCTCGTCGTCCTCTTCTTCCTCGCCTTCTTCCTCTTCTTCGCCTTCCTCGTCCTCGTCGTACTCTTCCTCTTCGTCGTCTTCGTAATCCTCGACGCCGAAGTCTTCACCGTCCCAGCGACCTTCGCCGTCGGCGACGAAGGTCAGGGCCATGGCCGACGGGTTGGTACCGACGCGGACCAGCCAACCACCGAAGACACGTGCACGCTCGGTGACCAGGTTGGCCTCGGAGCCTTCATTGCCCAGCTTTTCCCACTCCAGCGAAAACGCAAACTCGGTCATTGCCTGGATCTCCTGATCAGTTTTTCTTGGGGCGAACCTGGATGTGCACTTCGGCCAGCTGCTCGTCGACGATCGGCGACGGCGCGTCGGTCATCAGATCCTGTGCACCGGTGGTCTTCGGGAACGGGATGACGTCGCGGATCGACTCGGTGCCGGCCATCAGCGCGGCGATACGGTCGATGCCGAAGGCGATGCCACCGTGCGGCGGCGCGCCGTAGTTCAGCGCGTCGAGCAGGAAGCCGAACTTGGCACGGGCTTCTTCGGCACCGATGCCGAGCAGCTCGAACACCGCGCTCTGCATGTCGGGGCGGTGGATACGGATCGAACCGCCGCCGATTTCATTGCCGTTGAGCACCATGTCGTAGCCGCGCGAAACGGCAGTCTTGGCGTGCGCGCGCAGATCGGCGATGTCGTCCACGGCCGGCGCGGTGAAGGGGTGATGCAGGGCGACGTAGCGCTGCGCTTCCTCGTCCCACTCGAACATCGGGAAGTCGGTGACCCACAGCGGCGACCAGCTGTCGGCGACCAGACCGAAGTCCTTGCCGGCCTTCAGGCGCAGCGCGCCCATGAAGTTGGACACCTTGTTGTAGCCGCCGGCACCGAAGAACACGATGTCGCCGTTGCCGGCGCCGACGTGGGCCACCAGCGCGGCGAAGCCTTCTTCGCTGAAGAACTTCTGGATCGGCGAGCTGATTTCACCGTTCTCGCCCACCTTGATGTAGGCCAGGCCCTTCGCGCCGTACTTGGCGGCGTGCGCGGCGTACTCATCGATCTGCTTGCGCGACAGGCTGGCACCACCCGGGATGCGCAGCGCGGCGACGCGGCCATCGGCATCGTTGGCAGCAGCGGTGAACACCGGGAATTCGCTGGTCTTGACCAGTTCGGCCACGTCCACCAGTTCCAGCGCGATGCGCAGGTCCGGCTTGTCCGAACCGTAGCGACGCATCGCCTCGGCCCAGGTCATGCGCGGGAAGCTGGCCTCCAGTTCGACGTCGACCACTTCCTTGAAGATGCCGCGGATCATGTCTTCGACGAAGTCCTGCACGTCGCGCTCGCGGACGAAGGCGAACTCCATGTCCAGCTGGGTGAATTCCAGCTGGCGGTCGGCACGCAGGGCCTCGTCGCGGAAGCAGCGCGCGATCTGGTAGTAGCGGTCGAAGCCGGCCACCATCAGGATCTGCTTGAACAGCTGCGGGCTCTGCGGCAGGGCGTAAAACTCGCCCGGGTGCATGCGTGCCGGCACCAGGAAGTCGCGTGCGCCTTCCGGGGTGGCCTTGGTCAGGATCGGCGTTTCGATGTCCTGGAAGCCCTTTTCGTCCAGGTGGCGGCGCAGGGCCTGCACCAGCTTGATGCGGGTGCGCTGCATGCGCTGCATTTCCGGACGGCGCAGGTCCAGGTAGCGGTACTTCAGGCGGGTTTCTTCGCCCGGGTTCTCGTGCGCGTGGAACGGCAGCGGCGCGGCCTTGTTCAGCACGGTGATGGCGGTGGCGATCACTTCCACCTTGCCGGTGCGCAGCTTGTCGTTGACCGCATGGCGGGCGCGCACCACGCCTTCCACCTGCAGCACGTCCTCATAGCCCAGGCTGGCGGCCACGGCGAACACTTCGGCGTTGTCGAGCTCCACCGTCACCTGCACGATGCCTTCATGATCGCGGAGATCGATGAAGCAGACGCCGCCCTGGTTACGGGCCACGTCGGTCCAGCCGGCGAGGGTGACAGTCTGGCCAATCAGGGTCTCATCGACCAGGCCGCAGAAGTGGGTACGCATGGGGGGAAAGCTCCGCTGGAGAACGCCGGCGCCTGATGGGGGCCGGAAAGCCTCTTATTCTGCGGCCGAGGCCCCGGCCGGGGCAAATGCAGACGGTCACGCGGGCTTGATCGCCCCGGTCCTTATAGTCGCGCACCTACTCCCGTATGGGGATGTCGCCATGAAACCGCAGTCCCTGGCCAGCCTGGCCGTGATCCTCGGTACCTTTACCGCGCTCGCCCTGCCCTCCGCCCCTGCCGCCGCGCAGGACGGGGTGGTCCGCTGCGAGAGCCAGAACAACCGCGAACGCGTCTGTAACACCGGTTGGCGCGACGCGCAGCTGGTCCGCCAGCTGTCCGGCTCGGCCTGCGTGGAGGGCCGCACCTGGGGCACCCGCAACGGCAGCATCTGGGTCAACAACGGCTGCCGCGCCGAATTCACCCAGGGCCGTGGTGGCTGGGGTGGCGGCAACGGCGGCGGTTGGGGCGGCGGCAACGGCAACGGCGGCACCGTGCGCTGCGAAAGCCAGGACAACCGCGAACGCAGCTGCCCGGTCGGCTGGCGCAACGCGCGCGTGGTCCGGCAGATATCCGGTACCCAATGCGTGGAGGGCCAGAACTGGGGCGTGCGCAACGGCGCGATCTGGGTCAACCGCGGCTGCCGCGCCGAGTTCGCCGAAGCCCGCGGAGGCTGGGGCGGCGGCAATGGTGGGGGCAATGGCGGCGGCTGGGGTGGCGGCAACAGCAACTACAGCGTGACCTGCAGCAGCAACAACAACCGCCAGCAGAGCTGCAACTGGGATGAACGTCAGGGCCGGCCGGTGCTGCAGCAGCAGCTGTCCGGCAGTGCCTGCCAGGAAGGCCGGACCTGGGGTTACTCGCGCGGCAACGTGTGGG
Organism: Stenotrophomonas sp. Br8; assembly: GCF_014763005.1. Taxonomy (NCBI): domain Bacteria; kingdom Pseudomonadati; phylum Pseudomonadota; class Gammaproteobacteria; order Lysobacterales; family Lysobacteraceae; genus Stenotrophomonas; species Stenotrophomonas sp. Br8. Next base: position 18,812 of record NZ_JACGTN010000012.1, read on the forward strand.
TCAGCAACGGCTGCCGGGCGCGCTTCGGCACGCGTTGAGGGCAGGGTCGGATCCCTGGCCGACGGCCAGGGCTCTGCCCCTTGGATGCGTGCAATGCTATGGTCGGAGCCCTCCACAGGAGGGATCCGACCCCGCAATCAGGGTGCCGGCGAAGCCTGATCCCCCCAGGGGGCGGGCGGCAGTGCGATCGGCTTGCTGAGGTCGAACTGGACCCGGAATCGACGGCCCTCCGGACGGGTCAGCTCATAGACGAAACGCTGGTCCGGCTCGATCTCCATCGCCCAGGTGTTGTGGGTTGAAGCCAGCATGTCGGCACGACGGAACATCGCCACCGATTCGCCATCGGCGGGGAACTGCTGGCGTTCGGCGGTACCCGGCGGCTTGCTGTCGCCGCCGTACAGGGTGATCGCATCGGGGCTGCCATCGGCGTGACGATGGTCGTGCTTCAGGCGCACGCCGTGCTCGGTGCGGGTCAATACCCAGGTGCGCGAATGGTCATCGCCCACGTGGAACGGGATGCGCAGCTCATGCCCCGGGTCGGCACAGCCACGCACATGCATCACCAGCTTCTGCCCGGCAAAGGGATCGTTGCCGGTGGGCGCCGGCGTGTCTTCCACCACCTTGCCCTCGTAGGCCTGGCCGCAATGGGCTGCGATGGCGGCCATGAAGGCGTCGGCTGGTGCGGTCGCCAGATCGTGGTTGACCGTATGCGATGGCTGCGAGCAGGCGGCGAGGCCGAGCAGGGCGATGGCGGAAGCAACAGCGGCGATCGGTTTCATGCCCCAACCCTAACGGCCATGGCCGATGCGCGCAAACCGCACTCTCTGGATCTGCCTCAGCGCTCGGCTGCAGGGGCGACGGCAACCACCTCCGTCGCCGCCACCGGCGCATCTTCGCCCTGCCCTGCCGGCTCCTGCTCCACCGGATCGACATCGAACGGCGTGCGGAACACCAGCGAGGGCAGCAGCGTGGTCAATGCGGCGTACAGCAGCAACGCGCCGAACAGCACCGCCGGAATCTGGAAGCGATCGCGCATGATCGCGGCCAGCACCAGGGTGAAGATCAATGTCGGTGCCAGCGCCAGCGACACACGCAGGCTGCTGCGGAAGCTTTCGCCGAACATCACGCGGCGCTGCAGCCAGACCACCGCGATGCGCAGCGGCAGCACCACCAGGGTGATGACGATGCCCAGCCCCAGCGCTTCCCAGCTCAGCGCTTCGCTGGGTACCTTGGTGCCGGCGTTGAAGAAATAGAACGGCACGAAGAACGAGGCGAACAGACGCAGCGCATGCAGGTTTTCGTGCGAGGCCAGCAGCGGCATGCGCTGGTGCAGCAGGCGCGCGACCAGGCCGGCGATGAAGGCGCCGACCAGGTAGTACACGCCCAGCAGGTAGGTGATGTACGCCGCTACCATGCCGACCATCACCAGCAGCGAGAATTCCGAGCCCGGCGCATGCGGTGCGACCCAGCGACCGAGCGCGATGAACACCAGCGGCAGGCCGACCATCATCGCCAGCAGCGCCGTGCTGGACAGCGCCATGTGCGCCGGATCCCCCGCCTGCAGCACGATGAACAACGCCGCCAGGGCCAGCAGTTCACCGGCAATGGCCTTGCTGGTGACCCAGAACCGTTCGTCCTCGCTCAGCCCCAGCCGCGACAGCGAATCCATGATGAAGCCGGTGGACGGGGTCAGCAGCGCCAGCGCGAGCAGCCCTGCCGCCTGCCATGGCAGACCGGCGTAACGCCAGGCCAGCCAGCCGACGCCGAACAGGGTCGCACTGCGGATGAGCAGATGCGCCAGCAGCGGCCACATGCCGCGGCGCAGGGCCTGCAGGTCCACTTCCAGGCCGGCGAACAGGAACAGCGAAGAGATGCCCAACGTGGCCAGCAGTCCGATGACCGCGTCATGCGCCTGGTCGCCCAGCCAGAGCATGCCGATGATGCCGAACAGCAGGCAGGTCAGGGGCGCGGGCAGGCTGAACCGCTGCAGCGCGCGCGGGATCACCAGCAGCGCGAAGATCAGCAGCAGGTAGACCAGTTCATGACTCATCGGCGACTTCCATGTGGATCGAAGGCGCGCAGGATGCACGCCTGCGCGCGATGGGACAAGTAGAACACTGCTGAAAATCAGCCCCTGCCCTGCGACACCCAGGCACAGCCGCTGCGGTCAGGCGATCAGCCCGTCGGCGATGCGACCGACCTGCGCAAGCACCGCCGCGCGCTGTTCGAAGCTGAGCGCGCCCGCCTGCAGATAGGCCGTCACGATCCAGGGCGAACCACCCTGCACCGGCCACAACACGGCGATGTCGTTGCGGGCGTCTTCACCATTGCTGCCGGTCTTGTCGCCCACCCGCCAGCGCTTGCCCAGGCCTGCACGAAGGCAGGCATCGCCGGTTTCGTTGTCGATCAGCCAGTCGGCCAGCTGCTGGCGTGAGGCCGGCTTGAGTGCGTCGCCCAGCACCAGCCGCTGCAGCGTCGCAGCGATGGCCGCCGGGGTAGTGGTGTCGCGTGGATCGTCGATGGCGAAGCTGTTCAGTTCCGGCTCCAGGCGATCGCTGCGGGTGATCGTATCGCCGCTGGCGCGCAGGAACGCGGTCACTGCCGGCGGCCCACCGATCGCCGCGAACAACAGATTGGCGGCGGTGTTGTCGCTGGTGATCAGCGTAGCCCTGCACAGGTCACGCACGGTCAGGTCCTTGCCGACGTGACGGCGGGTGACCGGCGCGTGCTCGAGGATGTCCTGCGCCCGCACCGGCAGGCGCTGGTCCAGCAGTGCCGGATCGCGCTCGGCCTGCTTGAGCACCGTGGCAGCCAGCACGCTCTTGAAGGTGCTGCAGAGCGGGAAGCGCTCGTCCTGGCGATGGCCGAGGCGACGCCCCCTGCCGGTGTCGAGCAGGGTCACGCCGAGTCGACCGCTGCACGCCTTTTCCAGCGCGGCGAAATCGCTGGCGGCGGCGATGGCGGCAGGGGTTGGCGCGGCGGCCATGGTTGTTGTGGCGGCACGGGCGAGCAGCGGTGCGGCGAGCGCGGAAGCGGCGGCAGCGCCACTGAACTGCAGGAATCGGCGACGAGCGAGCATTCGGGTTCTCCTGGGCGAATTCCGATTATCGGAGGCCATCAACGCTGGCTACCAGCGCGGATTTTCAGGAGGAGACATTAATTTAATTCATGTATAGCGCAGATATTCTGCCGCCATTTCAAAGACACCCGCCAACCAGATACGATCAGCCATCATTCCGGCTCACGGCTCACGCATGCTCCACCCCACCCTGCCGCTGAATGCGCTGCGCGCCTTCGAAGCCGCTGCCCGGCACCAGAACTTCACCCGGGCTGCTCTGGAACTGTGTGTCAGCCAGGCCGCGCTGAGCCACCAGATCCGCGGGCTGGAAGACCGTCTGGGCGTCCGCCTGTTCCATCGCCTGCCCCGCGGCGTGGCGTTGACCGAGGAAGGAGCAGCGCTGTACCCGGTGCTCAATGAGTCCTTCGAGCGCATTTCAGCCAGCATCGCCCGCTACACCGGTGGCCCGGCGCGGGAAGTGCTGACGATCGGCGTGGTCGGTACCTTCGCCACCGGCTGGCTGCTGCCGCGGCTGGCCGCGTTCGACGCCGCGCACCCGGATATCGAGCTGCGGCTGCAGACCCACAACAACCGCATCGACCTGGCCGGTGAAGGCCTGGACCTGGCGATCCGTTTCGGTGATGGCGACTGGCAGGGGCAGATCTGCACGGCGATCCTGGATGCACCGTTCGCGCCCTTGTGTGCGCCGGCACTGACGCGGCGACTGAAGCATCCGCGCGACCTGGCGACCTTGCCGCTGCTGCGTTCGTACCGCAGCGACGAATGGCCACGGTGGCTGCAGATGGCCGGAGCCAACGGCGTGGAAGCACGCGGCCCGGTGTTCGATTCGTCGTTGACGCTGGCCGTGGCTGCCGCTGGTGGCGCAGGCGTGGCCTTGCTGCCGCTGCGCATGTTCGAGGCGGACCTGGCCGAGGGCCGGCTGCTGCAACCGTTTGCTACCACGCTGGAATTGGGCCGCTACTGGCTGACCCGGCTGCGCTCACGCGCAGAGCGGGAACCGGCCAAGCGGTTCCGCGAATGGCTGCAGGCGCAGGGATGAAACACGTGCGCCGCGGGTAGCGCCGGGCCATGCCCGGCGAGCGCAGCGGATGGGAAAAGCCGCCGGGCATGGCCCGGCGCTACCGATGGAATCAGGATTCCAGCAGTTCCATCCAGGCCGCTTCGGCCTTTTCCAGCTGCGCGGCGGTGGCTTCGCGGTCGCGGCCGAGCACGGCCATGCGCGTGGCATCGGCGTAGTTGCTCGAGTCAGCAAGCTGCCGGTCCAGTTCGGCCAGCACGCCTTCCAGCTCGGCGACCTTGGCTTCGGCACTGGCCAGTTTGTGCGGGTTGACCGGCTTCTTCTGCACCATCTGCGCGACCGGTGCGGTCTTGACCACCACCGGCTCCTCCACCTGCTCCATGCGTACCTTGGTGCCCTGCGCCTGCGGACGCGTGCGCAGCCAGGCGGCATACGCGTCGAGGTCACCGTCGAACGGCTCGACCACGCCATCGGCCACACGCCAGAAGGTGTCGCAGACCAGGCCGATCAGATGGCGATCATGCGAGACCATCACGATCGCCCCGTCGAAATCGGCCAGTGCTTCAGCCAGCGCTTCGCGCATTTCCAGATCCAAGTGGTTGGTCGGTTCGTCGAGCAGCAGCACGTTCGGCTGCTGGTAGGCGATCAGCGCCAACGCCAAGCGCGCGCGCTCGCCGCCGGAGAAGCCGTCCACCGGTTCAAAGGCACGGTCGCCCGGGAAATTCCACTTGCCGAGGAAGTCGCGGAACGACTGGTTCGGTGCATCCGGGGCCAGGTCGCGGAAGTGTTCCATCGGCGACTGGCCTTCATGCAGCGACTCGACGGTGTGCTGGGCGAAGTAGCCGATACGCAGGTCCGGGTGCGCGGCGCGTTCGCCGGCGATCGGTGCCAGCTCGCCCACCAGGGTCTTCACCAGCGTTGTTTTACCGGCGCCGTTGGGGCCCAGCAGACCGATGCGCTGGCCCGCTTCAAGGCCAAAGCCCACGTTGTGCAGGATCACCGAGTCACTGCCGTAGCCGGCCTCGACGTGGTTCAGGCGGATCAGCGAGAACGGCAGTTTGGCCGGCGGCGCGAACTCGATGCGGAACTCGCGCTCGGCGCGCACTGCTTCGGTACCGGCCAGCTTGGCCAGGCGCTTCATCCGGCTCTGCGCCTGCGCGGCCTTGCTGGCCTGGGCCTTGAAGCGGTCGATGAAGCTCTGCAGATGGGCGCGCTCGGCCTGTTCCTTCTCGTGCGCGATCTGCTGCTGGCGCAGCTGTTCGGCGCGCTGGCGCTCGAAGTCGGTGTAGCCACCCGGGTAAAGCTTGGCGCCGCCACCGTGCAGGTGCAGGGTGTGGGTGGCCACGTTGTCGAGGAACTCGCGGTCATGCGAGATCAGCAGCAGCGTGCCCGGGTACTTCAGCAGCCACTGTTCCAGCCAGTACACCGCGTCCAGATCCAGGTGGTTGGTCGGTTCGTCGAGCAGCAGAAGGTCGCTGGGCATCATCAGCGCGCGGGCCAGGTTCAGGCGCACGCGCCAGCCGCCGGAGAACGAGGACACCGCGCGGTGGTGCGTTTCGGCCGGGAAACCCAGGCCATGCAGCAGCTTGCCGGCGCGCGCTTCGGCGTCGTAGGCATTCAGCTCGGCCATGCGCGTATGCGCCTCGGCCACCGCTTCCCAATCCTCGCGGGCGGTCGCCTCGGCCTCGGCGGCCAACACGGCGGCCACTTCGATATCGCCGCCCAGCACGAAGCTCAGCGCCGGGTCCGGCAGCGACGGGGTTTCCTGGGCGACGCTGGCGATGCGGATCTTGCCGGGCAGGTCGACGTCACCCTTGTCGGCCTCCAGCTCGCCCTTCACCGCCGCGAACAGGCTGGACTTGCCAGCACCATTGCGGCCGACCACGCCCACCCGGTAACCGGCGTGCAGCGTCAGGTCGACATTGGACAACAGCAGCCGCTCGCCGCGGCGCAAGGCGAAATTACGAAGCGAAATCATGGGGGGAGGCGTCCATATAACCGAATGGAATGTGCTGGTAAGCACTGTTCCTGCGACGCAATTCTAACGTTAACGAATACTTGACGCGCCCCGGGATGCGCGGCGGGCGACGTTCCTCTCTCCCACGTCCTGTCCGCGCGCCTCCCGGGCCCCCTCCCCCGTCACTGCCTGTCGCAGCTAAATGGTTGCTGCTGCAACGTTTTTTCTGATGACCGGCATTTGACAGGCACTGAATATCCCGTTAATTCCTGTATTGCGCACCGCAACAACCGTCGTCCGCTCACCCCCGTGATGTCGATTCCGGTGCCATCCCGCCAACCGGAGCCCCCTCCCGATGACCCGCAAGACCAGCCTGATCGCCGCCGCCGTCGCTGTCGCACTCGGTGGTTCTCCGTTCGTTGCCGCCGCCCAGCAGGCCGGCACCGCCGCCAACACCCTGGATACGGTGATCGTCACCGGCACACGCGTGGCCGACCGCACGGTCGCCGAATCGCAGTCGCCGATCGACATCATCACCCCCGAGATCCTGCAGTCCACCGGTACCGGTGAGCTGGCCACCGCGCTGTCGCGCGCGCTGCCGTCGCTGAATTTCCCGCGCCCGGCACTGACCGACGGCACCAGCGGTGTGCGCCCGGCACAGCTGCGCGGCCTGTCGCCGGACCAGGTGCTGGTGCTGGTCAACGGCAAGCGCCGCCACACCTCGGCGATGATCAACGTCAACGGCAGCATCGGCCGTGGTTCGTCGGCGGTGGATATCAACGCGATCCCGATCGCCGCCATCGAGCGCGTCGAGGTGCTGCGTGACGGCGCCTCCGCACAGTACGGTTCGGATGCCATTGCCGGCGTCATCAACATCGTGCTGAAGGGCAGCGGCAGTGGCGGTAGCCTGGCTGTCGACTACGGCCAGTATTCGGCCGGCGACGGCAACAAGTACCAGCTGTCCGGCGATACCGGCGTTGAGTTCGGCAACGGCCGTGGCCGCGTGCACGTGGCCGGCCAGATCAGCCAGCAGGACGAGAGCGACCGCGCCGGCCCGTACCGTGGCACCACGCCGAACACCGGCAACTTCCCCAGCGTTGGCCAGACCACCTTCATTGTCGGCGACCCGAAGGTGGACGCCACCGCTGCATCGGTCAATGCCAGCTATGACTTCAGCGACCACGTGACCGGCTATGCCAGCGCGCTGCTCAGCAACCGCGACATCACCTCGTTCGCGTTCTACCGTTCGCGCAACCACAGTGGGCAGAGCGCGCTGCTGGCGCAGACCTACCCGGACGGCTACGTGCCGCAGATCAACCAGTACTCCAAGGACCGCTCGCTGGTGGCCGGCGTCAAAGGCAACACCGACAACGGCTGGACCTGGGACCTGAGCCTGAACCACGGCGAGAACACTCTGGATTTCCACACCCGCAACAGCATCAACTACAGCCTGGGCGCCACCAGCCCGCGTTCGTTCTACGACGGTACGCTGAAGTACCAGCAGGACATCTTCAACGCCGACCTGACCAAGTCGCTGGACTGGGGCCTGGCCTATCCGGTCACGCTGTCCTTCGGCGGTGAGTACCGTCGCGAGAAGTGGGACCAGAACCCGGGTGAACTGAACTCCTACACCGGCACCGGCGCGCAGGGCTTCGCCGGCTTCACCCCGACCAACGAAGTGCACACCGACCGCCACAACTACGCGGTCTATGCGGGCCTGGAAGCGGACCTGACCGAGAAGTTCTCGGCCGGCATCACCGGCCGCTACGAGGATTACTCGGACTTCGGCGACCGCTTCTCCGGCAAGCTGTCGGCGCGCTACGCGTTCACCGACAAGGTCGCGCTGCGGGCCACCGCCTCCAGCGGCTTCCGCGCGCCGTCGCTGCCGCAGCAGGGCTACCAGGCGGTGACCAGCCAGTTCACCAACGGCGTATTCGTCGAACGCGGCACCTTCCCGACCACCAGCCAGGCCGCACAGGCGCTGGGCGCTTCGCCGCTGAAGGCCGAGACCTCCACCTCCTACAGCCTGGGCCTGGTGCTGCAGCCAATCGACCGCCTGTACGTCACCGTCGATGCGTACCAGATCGACATCGACAACCGCATCGCGCTGTCGTCCAGCATCACCACCAACGCCGCCTCCAGTGCGCTGCTGTCCGGGCTGGGCCTGCCGCAGGTGACCGCGTTCTCGTACTTCACCAATGGCCTGGACACCCGCACCCGCGGCGTTGACTTCGTGTCCAGCTACACCGTGCCGTTCAGCGCCAGCAGCCTGGAACTGACCGCGGCGTACAGCTACAACGACACCGAAGTGCAGCGCGTGGGCGGCACGCCGGCGGTGTTCGGCACGCTGGGCCTGACCCAGTCGCTGATCGGCCGCGATGAGATCGGCCGCATCGAAGACAGCTACCCGCACGACAAGACCATCCTCAGCGGCACCTGGCGTTCGGACCACTGGGAGCTGGGCCTGGCAGCGACCCGCTACGGCAAGTTCACCGTGCGCAACTCGGCCACGGCCGCGCGTGACCAGACCTACGGCGACAAGTGGGTGCTGGATGCTTCGGCCAGCTACAAGCCGAGCGCGAACTGGACGCTGACGGTGGGCGCCGACAACCTGCTGAACGAGTACCCGGACCGCACCGAGGATCTGCAGAACTCGACCTTCGGCATGCTGCCGTACAGCAACTACTCGCCGTTCGGCTTCAATGGCGCGTACGTGTACGGGCGGATCAAGTACAACTGGTAAGCGGTAACGGGCGTGCCGGGCCCTGCCCGGTGGCTGCCCTGGTAGTGCCGGCCGCTGGCCGGCAACGACGCGTGGGCAAACCCGCAGGCACGGATCGTGGACTGCGGGTTTGCCGTATCTGGCCGCATCGGTGAAAATCGGGGTACCCCCCCTGTTTCCTGCGAGAGCCGATGCACCATGACACCGACCTGATCAACATCGTTGCCGTTGGTCTCGGGCTCGCCTTCATCTTCGGCGCGCTGGCCAACAAGCTGCGCTTGTCTCCTCTGGTCGGTTACCTGGTTGCTGGCATCTGCGTCGGCCCGTTCACTCCGGGCTTCGTCGCCGACCAGGCATTGGCCAACCAGCTGGCCGAGCTGGGCGTGATGCTGCTGATGTTCGGCGTCGGCCTGCATTTCTCGCTGAAGGACCTGATGGCGGTCAAGGCCATCGCCATTCCCGGTGCCATCGGCCAGATCCTGGTCGCTACCCTGCTCGGCTGGGGCCTGGCAGCATTGATGGGCTGGCCGGTCATCCATGGCGTGGTGTTCGGTTTCGCGCTGGCCACGGCCAGTACCGTGGTGCTGCTGCGCGCGATGGAGGAGCGCCGCCTGCTGGAAACCCAGCGCGGCAAGATCGCAGTCGGCTGGCTGATCGTCGAAGACCTGGCCTGCGTGCTGGCACTGGTGATGATGCCGGTGATGGCCGGCGTGTTCGGGCCCGACGCGGCCAATGAACACCACACCATCGGCAGCGTGCTGGCCAGCATCGGCTGGACGTTCGTGCAGCTGGGCCTGTTCGTGGCGGTGATGCTGGTGGTCGGCCGCCGGGTCATTCCGTGGATCCTGGAGCGCATCGCCGGTACCGGCTCGCGCGAACTGTTCACCCTGTCGGTGCTGGCGATCGCGCTGGGCGTGGCGTTCGGCTCGGCGATGCTGTTCGGCGTATCGTTCGCGCTGGGCGCGTTCTTCGCCGGCATGCTGCTCAATGAATCCGAACTCAGCCACAAGGCGGCCAGCGATTCACTGCCGCTGCGCGATGCATTCGCAGTGCTGTTCTTCGTCTCGGTGGGCATGCTGTTCAATCCCAGCATCCTGATCGAGCACCCCTGGCAGGTGCTGGCCACTGCCGGCATCATCATGTTCGGCAAATCGGCGGCAGCGTTCTTCATCGTGCGCGCGTTCGGCCATCCCACCGGCACCGCCTTGACGATCTCGGCCAGCCTGGCGCAGATCGGCGAGTTCGCCTTCATCATCGCCGGCCTCGGCGTGACCCTGAAGATCCTGCCGCCCACCGGCCAGGCGCTGGTGCTGGCGGGCGCGCTGATCTCGATCATGCTCAATCCGCTGGTGTTCGGCCTGCTCGACCGCTGGCTGCTGAAGCACCAGGAAACCACGCCCACGGCAGTGGAGACCGAGCTGCCTCCCGGACCGTCGCTGGACCTGCACGACCATGCCATCGTCATCGGCTACGGCCGCGTCGGCAGCGCGCTGGCACAGGTGCTGCGCGACCGTGGCGTGCCGGTGATGATCATCGACGACAACAAGGAACACGTGGCCGAAGCGCATGCGGCGGGCCTGCCCGGCATCCGTGGCAGCGCCGCTTCGGACAAGGTGCTGGCCGAGGCCCATCCCGAGCGCGCGAAGATCGCGGTGCTGGCGATCCCGCAGCCGCTGGAAGCCGGTGAGACACTGGCCAAGCTGCGTGCGATCAACCCCAACCTGACCCTGCTGGCGCGCGCGCACAGCGATGCCGAAGTGAAGCATCTGCTTGAACACGGTGCCGACGGTACGGTGATGGCCGAGCGCGAGCTGGCTTACTCGCTGGCGGAAATGGTGATGGCGACCCCGCCGTACCGCAGTCTTGGGCAGCACAGCATTCCGGTGGTGTGAGGGGGGTGCGGCAGGGCTGCGCCCTGCACCTGCGGTAGTGCCGGCCGCTGGCCGGCAACCTCAACAGCAACAGCAACAGCTAAAGCTGGCTTCCTGTGGGTTGGCGGGGTGGCATGGCCTGCTCTTGGTGGGTGTCGACCTTGGTCGACACGTCGATCCACGCCAGGCGTGGATGTTCTTCGTTCACTCGTCGAAGAATTCGATTTCGATTGAGATTCATCCACGCATGGCGTGGATCTACCGGGGTTGGTTGCGCCCAAAAAAATCCCCGGCCGACCCGCATCGGCCGGGGATGATATCGCCACGCCCTTGGAGAGCATCTCTACCGTAGCGCGTTCCTGCAGCGATGGTGATCGCCTATGGCGATGACGACCAAGCCGCCAGCTATCAGGCGTCAGCCAACGCCTGCTCCAGGTCAGCGCGCAGGTCGCCGATGTGCTCGATGCCGATCGACAGGCGCACGGTGTCCTCGCTGACCCCGGCCCTGGCGAGCTCGGCCGCATCCAGCTGGCGATGGGTGGTCGACGCTGGATGGGTGGCCAGCGACTTCGCATCCCCCAAGTTCACCAGCCGGGTGAACAGCTTCAGTGCATCAAGGAAACGCGCGCCGGCAACGCGCCCGCCGGGCAGGCCGAAGGTCAGCACGCCGGAGCCGTGGCCGCCCAGATAGCGCTGCGCCGCCGCGTGTTCGGGGTCGTCGGGCAACCCGGCATAACGCACCCACGCCACCTTCGGATGCGCGCGCAGGTACTCCGCCACGGCCAGCGCATTGGCGTTGATCCGCTCCATGCGCAGGGCCAGGGTCTCGATGCCCTGCAGGATCAGGAAGGCATTGAACGGTGACAACGCTGCGCCGGTATTGCGCAACGGCACTACCCGCGCACGGCCGATGTAGGCCGCCGCGCCGAGCGCTTCGGTGTAGACCACACCGTGATAGCTCGGGTCGGGCTGGTTCAAGCGGGCAAAGCGTTGCGGCTGTGCCGTCCAGTCGAAACGGCCCGAATCGACGATCGCCCCGCCCAGACTGGTGCCGTGGCCGCCGAGGTACTTGGTCAGCGAGTGCACCACGATGTCGGCGCCATGTTCGAACGGGCGCAGCAGGAACGGCGTGGCTACCGTGTTGTCGACGATCAGCGGCACGCCGGCCGCATGCGCGACCTCGGCGATCGCAGCAATGTCGGTGACGTTGCCGCGCGGGTTGCCGATCGACTCGACGAACACGGCCTTGGTGCGCTCATCGATCAGGGCTGCGAACGCAGATGGGTCGGCCGGATCGGCAAAACGCGTCTGGATGCCGTACTGCGGCAGTGTGTGCGCCAGCAGATTGAGGCTGCCGCCATACAGCGCGCTGGCGGCAACGATGTTGTCACCGGCCTCGGCGATGGTCTGGATCGCATAGGTGATCGCCGCCTGCCCGGAGGCCAGTGCCAACGCGCCGATGCCCCCTTCCAGCGCCGCCACGCGCTGCTCCAGCACATCGGTGGTGGGATTCATGATGCGCGTATAGATGTTGCCCGGCACCTTCAGGTCGAACAGGTCCGCCCCGTGCTGGGTGTCATCGAATGCGTAGGCCACGGTCTGGTAGATCGGCACCGCCACCGCGCGGGTGGTCGGGTCGGGACGATAACCGCCGTGCACGGCCAGGGTTTCCAGTTGCCACTGCGGATCGCTCATTGCGCCAGGCTCCATCCGGGGAAACGCCCACCATAGGCCAGCCTTCGACCGCCACTGAGAGCCCCTGGCGATGACGCCAGTACCGGCGGTTATCAGGTTGCCCGGGATTCAGGCAGTCGTCATGGGCCATTGCTAGGCTTCGCCGCCGGGCCTTTCGCCCCGGACAAGGACGCCCTACCGATGCAGCCCTCCCCGTGGACTCCCGCCACCGGCAACCCGACCCAGGTGCTGCTGGTCGAGGACGACCGCCGCCTGGCCGAGCTGGTCAGCGACTACCTGCGCGAACATGGATTTGCCGTGCAGCACGTACCGCGCGGCGACCTGGCCAGCGCGGCCTGTCGCCAGCACGCGCCGGAACTGGTGGTGCTGGACCTGATGCTGCCTGGCCTCGGTGGCATCGACGTGTGCCGGCAGATCCGCAGCTTTTCCGACGTGCCGATCCTGATGCTGACGGCGTGCGAGGACGATATCGAACAGGTGCTGGGCCTGGAGTCCGGCGCCGATGACTACGTGCACAAGCCGATCGAGCCGCGCCTGCTGCTGGCGCGCCTGCGCGCACTGCTGCGCCGTCGCCATGGCAGCGGCCCTGCGGGCGTGCCGTGCCGGCTGATGCATGGCGAACTGCTGATCGATCGCGTGCAACGCGAGGTTCACCTGCATGGGCAGCCGGTGGAACTGGGCACCACCGAATTCGAAATCCTCTGGCTGCTGGCCAGCCAGCCCGGGCAGATCCTCTCGCGCGACCAGATCCTGCAGGCGGCACGTGGCATCGGCTTCGATGGCCTGGACCGCAGCGTGGATGTCTGCATCGGCAAGCTGCGCCGCAAGCTCGGCGACGACGCGCGCGAACCGCGCCGGATCAAGACCGTGTGGGGCCGTGGCTACCAGTTCAATCCGTCGGCCTGGTCGGCGTGAAGCGCCTGTTCCTGTGGTTGTGGTTCGTCACCGGGGCCTGCCTGCTGGTGTCGGTGTTCAGCCTCAACCATCTGCTGGACCGCATCTACACGCCCCTGCAGGAACGTGTCTTCGTCGAACAGGTGCGCGGCCAGGTGTATGCACTGCGCAGCGGACTGGCCGGCCTGGACCGCCCGCAGCAACAGCAGCGTGTGGCGCAATGGCAACCGCACTACGGCATTGCACTGTCACTGCTGGATGCGCCGCCGCAACTCGATGACGAAGAGCGCGCTGCCCTGCGCGGGGACGGCTTCATCGTCCGCAACCGCTACCAGCAGGTACTGCTGCCCATCGATGGCGCTGACGGACGCTGGCTGGAGCTGCGCTTTCCCGGCGAAGTGCAGATGACCCTGTACATGACCGCTGCCGCCTACCTGTGCATCCTGCTGCTGGTGGGCGCCTGCCTCTATGCCTGGGTACGCCTGCTGTGGCGCGACCTGGAGGCGCTGCGGGGTCATGCAGACCGCATCGGTGCCGGCGACCTGCAGGCGCGTGCGCAGGTATCGCCGCGCTCGCAGATCCGGGTCATCGTCGAGCATTCCAACCGCATGGCAGCGCGCGTGGCCGAACTGGTGCAACGGCAGCGCGATCTGACCCATGCCATTTCCCACGAGCTGCGCACGCCGATCGCGCGCCTGGCCTTCGGCCTGGACCTGATGCAGGACAGCAACGATCCGGCGCGACGGGCACACCTCGCTGCCGGCCTGCATGGCGATCTGGCCGAGCTCAACCGGTTGGTCAGCGAGCTGCTGGCCTACGAGCGGCTGGAACATCCCAGCGACGCCGAGCCCATGCAGCGGATCGAAGCGAACGATTGGCTGCAGGCCTGCATGGAAGACGCACGGCGCGATGCCGAGCGCGCGGGCCTGGTACTGCAGGTCTGGCCCAGTGCGCTGCCACGCGTGGATGCCGAGCCACGTCTGCTGCAGCTGGCCCTGAGCAACCTGGTCGGCAACGCGCTGCGCTATGCACGCACCCGTGTGGAGGTGTCACTGGTCAGCGTGGCCGGCAAGGCCTGCCTGCGCGTGGACGACGATGGCCCCGGCATCGCAGAAGCTGATCGCGAGAAGGTGCTGCGCCCGTTCACCCGTCTGGATGACAGCCGCAGCCGCGACACGGGTGGCTTCGGCCTGGGCCTGGCCATCGCCGGGCGCATCGCGGTTCGTCACCACGGAGAGCTCCGCGTGGGACGCGCGACCCTCGGTGGCGCGCGCCTGGAAATGCACTGGCCAATGGCTGCCAGCTGAACGGCGCAGGCCGCGCTTACAGTTGCTTACAACTCCCGCACAACTGCGGACGGATTGGTCGCCGGCGTCCCGCCACGCTGGCGACCCTGCAGCACGCGCCGGATGCGCGCGCTGCACTTCCTCCCAATGTAGAGAGTTGCCATGTCCCACCTTCGCCGTTTCCCCACCCTGCTCGGCCTGGCCCTGTTGCCCTTGTTCGCAACGTCCGCAGCGCATGCCAAGGATGACAAGTGGACCTTCGAGCTTGCTGCTGGCGGCGGTGTCGCCCCGCGTTACAGCGGCAGCGAGGAATTCCAGGCCGCACCCACACTGTCCTTCGACGTGACCTCGCCGGGCGGCTGGTTTCTGGGTACCAGCGGTGCGGGTTGGGGTACGGCGATCGGCGAACACACCCGCGTGCGTGCCTACGTCGGTGGCAGCGGCAGCCGCCGCGAGAAGAACTCGATCCTCGGCGGCTCGGACTTCCTGCGTGGCATGGGCGATATCGATACCCGGCCCCTGGTCGGCCTGGCAGCTGGCTATACGCTGGGTGAGGCAGTACTGAGTGGTTCGTGGCAGTACACGCTGAAAGACGACGACAAGGGCGACAACGGCCTTGCCACCCAGCAGATCCATCTGAATCTGGAGATGCCGTTGTTCGATCTGGCCGGTGGTGTGGTCAGCGGCAGCGTCTCCACCGACTACGGCAACCGCGGCTACATGCAGACCTGGTATGGCGTCAGCCCTGACCAGGCCGCTCGCACCGGTTTCGCCCAGCACAAGCCCAAGGCTGGTCTGGTCAGCGCCGGCCTGGGCATGAAATGGAGCCATCGCGCCGGTCGCAACGGCAACTGGTACATCGCCGTGGAAGGCACCCGCCTGCTGGGCGATGCGGCGGACAGCCCGATCGTGCAGAAGGCCAACCAGTTCGGCTTGATGACCGGGTATACGCACCGGTTCTGAGCATTGCCGGCATGCGCCGGATGCGGCCGGTCGCTACAACGGAAACGGGGCGCTGCGATCATGCAGCGCCCCGTTCGGCTCAGGCCTTGGCGAACACCAGATGGCCGCCGTCGTTGCCCACTTCGATGGTATCGCCGTTGGCGAACGCACCGGACAGGATCTGCTGCGCCAGCGGGTTTTCCAACTGCGCCTGGATCGCACGCTTCAGCGGGCGCGCTCCGTAGACCGGATCGAAGCCGACGTTGCCGAGCAGATCGAACGCCGCATCGGACACCACCAGCTTCAGGCCACGCTCGGCCAAACGCTTTTCCAGGCCGCGCATCTGGATGCGCGCGATCTGCTTGATCTGCTGCTTGTCCAGCGGATGGAACACCACGATGTCGTCCAGGCGGTTGATGAACTCCGGACGGAAGTGCGCCTGCACCACCCCCATCACCGCGGCCTTCATCTGCGTGTACGCCTCCGGCGTGTCATCGCCACTCATGTCCTGGATCTGGTGCGAACCCAGGTTCGAGGTCATCACGATGACGGTGTTGCGGAAGTCCACCGTGCGGCCCTGGCCGTCGGTCAGGCGACCGTCGTCCAGTACCTGCAGCAGGATGTTGAACACATCCGGATGCGCCTTTTCCACCTCATCCAGCAGGATCAGCGAATACGGGCGACGGCGCACGGCCTCGGTGAGGTAACCACCCTCCTCGTAGCCCACGTAGCCCGGGGGCGCACCGATCAGGCGTGCGACGCTGTGCTTCTCCATGAACTCGCTCATGTCGATGCGGATCATCGCGTCGGCGCTGTCGAACAGGAACTCGGCCAGTGACTTGCACAGTTCGGTCTTGCCCACGCCGGTCGGGCCCAGGAACAGGAACGAGCCACCCGGTCGATTCGGATCGGACAAGCCGGCACGCGAACGACGCACCGCGTCGGACACCACCTTGATCGCCTCTTCCTGGCCGACCACGCGGTTGTGCAGCACCTCTTCCATGCGCAGCAGCTTGTCACGCTCGCCTTCCAGCATCTTGTTGACCGGGATGCCGGTCCAACGCGAGACGACCTCGGCGATCTCCTCGTCGGTGACGCGGTCCTGCACCAGCTTGAAGTCGTGGTTCTCCACTTCCTGGGCGGCGGCCAGCTGCTTTTCCAGCTGCGGCAGCACGCCATACTGGATCTCGCTCATGCGGGCAAAATCCTGCCGGCGCTGCGCCGACTCCAGTTCAACCTTGGCCTGCTCGACCTGTTCCTTGAGCTTGGTCGTGCCCTGCAGCGCGGCCTTCTCCGACTTCCAGACCTCGTTGAGATCGGAGAACTCGCGCTCCAGCGCGTCGATATCGTTCTCCAGGTCGGCCAGGCGCTGCCGCGAGGCATCGTCCTTTTCCTTCTTCAGCATCTCGCGCTGGATCTTCAACTGGATCAGGCGACGTTCCAGCCGGTCCAGTTCCTCCGGCTTGGAGTCGATCTCCATGCGCAGGCGCGAAGCGGCCTCGTCCATCAGGTCGATGGCCTTGTCCGGCAGCTGGCGGTCGGTGATGTAGCGGTTGGACAGCGTGGCCGCAGCGACGATGGCCGGGTCGGTGATCTCCACCCCGTGGTGCACCGCGTACTTTTCCTTCAGGCCACGCAGGATCGCGATGGTGTCCTCCACCGTCGGCTCACCCACGAACACCTTCTGGAAGCGGCGCTCCAGCGCGGCATCCTTCTCGATGTACTTGCGGTATTCGTCCAGCGTGGTCGCACCGACGCAGTGCAGTTCACCGCGTGCGAGTGCCGGCTTGAGCATGTTGCCGGCATCCATCGCGCCATCGGCCTTGCCGGCGCCGACCATGGTGTGCAGCTCATCGATGAACAGGATGATCTGCCCTTCGCTCTTGGCCAGGTCGTTGAGCACGCCCTTCAGGCGCTCCTCGAATTCGCCGCGGAACTTCGCACCGGCGATCAGCGCGCCCATGTCCAGCGACAGCACGCGCTTGCCACGCAGGCCTTCGGGCACTTCGTCGTTGATGATGCGCTGGGCCAGGCCTTCGACGATGGCAGTCTTGCCCACGCCGGGTTCGCCGATCAGCACCGGGTTGTTCTTGGTACGACGCTGCAGCACCTGGATGGTGCGGCGGATCTCCTCGTCACGGCCGATCACCGGGTCGAGCTTGCCGCTCTCGGCACGCGCGGTCAGGTCGATGGTGTACTTCTCCAGCGCCTGCCGCTGTTCTTCGGCGTTCTCCGACTGCACGTTCTCGCCGCCACGCAGCTTGTCGATGGCGGTCTGCAGGCGCGCCTTGTCGGCACCGGCAGCGCGCAGCGCCATGCCCAGCGTGCCGCCGTCTTCCAGCGCGGCCAGCACGAACCACTCGCTGGCGATGAAGGCATCGCCCTGCTGCTGTGCCAGCTTGTCGGTGTGGTTGAGCAGGCGGTTGAGATCGTTGCCGATCGACAGGTTGCCGGCCTGGCCGGACACCTTCGGCAGTGCTTCAAGCGCCTCGTCCAGGCGCTCGCGCAGCACCGGCACGTTGACGCCGGCCTGGGCCAGCAACGGCCGGGTGCTGCCGCCCTGCTGGTCCAGCAGGGCACTGAAGACATGTACCGGTTCAATGATGCTGTTGTCGCGGCCTACCGCCAGCGACTGCGCGTCTGCCAGCGCCTGCTGGAAACGCGAGGTGAGCTTGTCCATGCGCATTGTGAAACCTCATCGGTCATCTTGGCCGGCCGCGCCGGCGATGCTTGAGAGATGCGGTTGCCCCACCCCGTTTCAAGGGTGGCTGCGACTGCATTCGAAGGCCAGTCAGCCTGCGGCCAGCATGCCGGACGGGGTGTTGTCGGCGCGTTGATCCGGATCACATCCGCACGACGGGGGCTCTCAACGGGTGATCGCGCCCCGGATCGCCCGCAGCTGCTGCTTGACCGCCCGCGCCTGCCCCGCGTCCATGCGCAGCAAGGCCTTCTGGCCGATCGAGCGCGACTGAAGGGTGGCATCGACGAAGCGGTAGCGTCCGCGCTCATCGCGCTCCACCAGCGGCGCTTGAGCCAGCTCAGGGGTGTCCAGCAGATGATCGATGACTGACACCAAGCGGTCATTGAAGTAGCCATCGGGCTTTCCAAGATCGACGTAGGCCTGCTGGATCAACGGATAGAAGCGCTTGTAGGCCAAGGCCGCCGCCGCCGGGTCGAGCGCAGTGAAGGCCTGCACATAGGGCGCATAGCGCGCTGCATTGGCCGCAGCGATGCGTTCGCCGCCCTCGCCCTGCTCCACCTGCAGGCGGCCCGGCAGCGGCCGAGCGGCCAGCGCGGTAGGCGGCACACTGGCCTTGTCCAGGTTGTCGACCTGGGTAACCAGCCGCTGGATCAGGTGATCACGCAGCAGCACGGTCAACGCACCCTCGCCCTTGAACAGTTCGCTCAATGCGCTCCAGGCGGCGGTATCGCTGTCAGCGAGCTTCGGCAGCGCCGGGTCAGCGGCGGCCTCGGAATCCAGCGGATGCCTGATCGGCGGTGGTGCGGGCTCTTCGACGGCAACAGGCTTCGGTGCAGCGCCTGCCGAGGTCGGCGCGGATTGCACCGGCACCGATACGCCATCTGCCAGGCTCTGCAACTGTTCGCGGAACAACCATGTGCCCGCGCCCCCCACCACCACCACGCCCAGAACCCAGGGCCAGACCGCTTTTCCACTCTGCATGATGCAGTACCTCGCTTTTCACCTGCATGGACAAGGTGTGACTCCCCTCGTTCCGCAGGGTTCCCCATCCATTCCGCTGGCGTTGTGGTTCACGCCTGCTTTGCGCGATACGCGCGACCCTGCTGTTCTTGTCTTGCGGAGAAGCCTTCATGCAGTACGCGCTGTACTACTGGACCGGCATCCAGGGCCGTGGCGAATTCGTGCGGCTGGCGCTGGAAGATGCCGGCGCCGACTATGTCGACATGGCGCGGGTGCACGGCGACGCGGTGATGCAGCCGTTCCTCGACGGCCACAGCGAAGGTGCGCAACCTTTCGCGCCACCGTTCCTGAAGGCCGGGCGACAGGTCATCGCACAGGTTGCGGCCATTCTCGATTTCCTCGGCCCGACGCTGGATCTGGTCCCGCAGGCCGCCTCGCGGCGCATGCAGGCGCTGCAGTGGCAGCTGACCATCGCCGATCTGGTGGCCGAGGTGCACGACACCCACCATCCGATCGCTGCGTCGAAGTACTACGAAGACCAGAAGACCGAAGCGAAGGCACGCGCGGCAGCGATGCGCGGTGAGCGCCTGCCGAAGTTCCTCGGCTACTTCGAGCAGGTGCTGAAGGCCAACGGCGGTCGCCACCCGTTGCGCGAACACTCCTACGTGGACCTGTCACTGTTCCAGCTGCTGAGCGGGCTGGACTACATGTTTCCGCGTCGCATGCAGGCGTTGTGGCCCACCCTGCCGCTGCTGCGCGCATTGAAGGATCGGGTGGAGCAACGGCCCAACATCGCCGCCTATCTCGCTTCGGAGCGGCGGCTTGCCTTCAACACCAACGGCATCTTCCGGCATTACCCGGAGCTGGATTCAGAGCGGTAGCGCCGGGCCATGCCCGGCGGCGACGCAACCCAACGCCGGGCATGGCCCGGCGCTACCGGTCAATGGGCGTTTTCAGCCAGCGGCTTCACCGCCTGCTTCTGCAGCGACAGCAGCCCCAGCAGGATGGCCAGTGCCACATACGCGCCGGCGAACTGCCAGCTGATGACACGGGCCAGGCCCTGCAGATCCCACGGCAGGTAGATGCCGCCGCGCGGATCCACCGAATGGATCAGGCCGAACAGGGTGAGCCCCGCCGCCACCAGCAGGAAGCCACAGGCGCGACGCAGGCGCCCATCGACCATCGCCGCGACGGTGGCAATCCACAGCATCGACGTGATGATGAAGCCGTTGCCCAGTGCGAAGATCACCGCCAGCTCCGGCAGGCCGTGGCCATCGACGTGGGTCAGCAGTGCGCCCATCTGCTCGGCCGGAATCCAGCCCGGTGCCTTGATGGCCAGCAGGTAAGCTGCCGACGGCAGGAAGCCCAGCACCATCGCGCCGGCATGCTGGCGCGGCGTCGCCTGGAACGCCTGGGTGGTGATGTCGATTGACACGTACACGATGATCGGCGCCAGCACCGCCAGCGGCAGCCACTGCACCAGCCCGGAAATGATGCCGAGCATGCCGCCGATGCCAACGAAAAGGCCGGTCAGCAGCGTGTAGCCGCTGCGCGCGCCCATGTGCTTGTAGGCCGGCTGACCGATGTACGGGGTGGTCTGCGCAACGCCGCCGCAGACGCCAGCCACCAGCGTGGCCACCGCTTCCACCAGCAGGATGTCGCGGGTGCGGTAGTCATCGCCGGCCGCGCGCGCGCTCTCGGATACGTTGATGCCACCCACCACCATCAGCAGGCCGAACGGCAGCAGCAGCGGCAGGTAGGTCATCGCGGTCGGCAGGCCCTCGATGAAGCCCAGCGTCGGCAGCGGCAGTACCACCTGCGGCGGCACCCAGGCCGGAATCTGGAAGCCGGGCACGCCCAGCCCGGCCAGGCCAAGCCCGTAATACAGGACGGTGCCGAACACGAACGCCAACAGCACACCCGGACCACGCAGCGGCAGCTTGCCCTTGGCGATCAGCACGTACAGCAGCAGGCCCAGCGTGGTGAAGCCGACCAGCGGCGAGCGCAGGGTTTCCAGCAACGGCAGCAGGCCCATCAGCACCAGTGCAATGCCAGCGATGGAGCCCAGCAGCGCGGCACGTGGCAGCGCGCGGGTCACCGCTTCACCGAAGAAGGACAGGATCAGCTTGAGCACGCCCATGATGACCAGCGAGGCCATGCCCAGCTGCCAAGTGGCGATGGCGGCGGCATGCGGGTCCAGGCCCTGCTGCTTGAAGGCCAGGAAGGCCGGGCCCAGCACCAGCAGTGCCATGCCGATGCTGGTCGGCGCATCCAGGCCCAGCGGCATGGCGGTGACGTCATCGCGCCCGGTACGCGCGGCCAGGCGCCGTGCCATCAGGGTGTACAGCAGGTTGCCGACCAGCACGCCCAGGGCAGTGCCGGGGAACATGCGGCCGAAGACCACGTCGGCGGGGAACTGGAACATCCCGACCAGGGCCATGGCAATGAAGCCGAGGATGGAAAGATTGTCGACGACCAGGCCGAAGAAGCCATTGAAGTCGCCAGCGACGAACCAGCGGTGCGGCGCGGTGGAAGCGGGAGCGGACATGGAAGGGGCGGTGGGGGTGGGGACCGCCGATGGTAGGCCCAGCGGGGCCGGCGCGCCAATTCCCGCGTGGAATGATGGGTTCCAGCCAACGGCGGAGCCCATCGTGGTTGGTCGCCGAAAGCGGGTTCTGAGGTTGGGCCGGGCGGGCAGGCTGCGCAGGGGACGCTGCAAGTCCCCCTCCGGGGCCCGGCCCAGCCGCTGGCGGCTGTGCGTTCGGGCGCTTGCGAAGCAGTGCTTCGCAAGCAAAGCGCCCTCACCCATGTAAGCTCGGTCGCCGCATCCATGCGGCTCACGCCCCTGCACAGCCTGCCCGCCCGGCCCCTGACAGTTTCCTGCGGGCGCCGGCCACGGAACAGAATCAAAAGATCAAAGGCAGAAGCCGGTCGCTTCGCTCTCAAGCGCCTGATCGCAGGCATCTGCCTGGTTGCCGGCCAGCGGCCGGCACTACCGGGAAGCATCCACGCATGGCGTGGATCTACCAGGTCGACACCTACCAAGAGCAGGTCACGCCATTCCGACAGATTGCCGAGATCTGTCGAAGGCGGGGTGGGTCCGGTTGCGGGGGTGTCCGCGGCATGGATGCCGCGGCCAAGCCCCCAAGGATGGGTTTACGGCGTCCCCCGCAACCGGACCCACCCCGCCATCCCACGGATAGCAAGCTGTTGCTTCGGCCGTTGCCGTTGCCTCAGCAGGTGCAGGGCGCAGCCCTGCATCAAACCCAACCTCTTACTTCTTCAGGAAGTTGTCCACCAGCAGATGCTTGACGTCATCGATGCGACCACTCAGCACCGCCTTGGCCGCGTACAGCGCCGTGCCCGCCACCTGCTTGGCCTCGATCTGCGGCGGCATCACCAGCTCCGCGCGACTGGTGTGCACGTCCAGCAGCGCCGGCCCACGCTGGGCCAGGAAATCCTGCACCGCTTCCTCCAGATCCTCGCTGCGGGTCACGGTGCGGCCATGGAAACCGATCACCTCGGCCAACCGCCCGAAGTCCGGATTCTTCAGGTCGGTGTAGTTGTCCAGCAGGCCCTCCACATTCTGCTCCAGCTCGACGAAATTCAGCGAGCCGTTGTTGAACACCACCACCTTGATCGGAAGATTTTCCTGTACCGCGGTCAGCAGATCGCCCAGCAGCATCGCCAGCCCGCCGTCGCCGGACAACGAAATCACCTGTCTTCCCGGAAATGCCTTCTGCAGACCCAGCGCCTGCGGCATCGCGTTGGCCATCGTGCCGTGCAGCAGGCTGGTCAGCGTGCGGCGCCGGCCGTTCACCCGGATATGCCGCAGCACCCACACCATCGGCGAGCCACCATCGGCGGTGAACAGCGCATCGTCGGTGGCGTACTTCGACAGCAGCGCGGTCAGGTGCTGCGGATGGATCAGCTCGCCTTCACCCGGCTGCTCCTCCTGCTCGCGCTTCTTCAGCGCCTTGTCGCGGTGCCCGATGCATTCGTCCAGGAAACTGCTGTCTTCGCGCGGGGGCAACATCGGCAGTAGTGCGTCCAGCGTCGGTGCGATATCACCGACCACGCCCAGGTTCACCGGGTGGCGGCGGCCGAGGTGGCTGCCGTCGCGGTCGACCTGGATGATCGTGGCCTTGTCAGGATAGAACTGGCCCCAGGCGAAATCCGCGCCGAGCAGCAGCAGCGTGTCGCACTCCATCAACGTATGGAATCCGGATTCGATGCCGAAAACACCGGTCATGCCCATGTTGTACGGGTTGTCCGGTTCGACGAAGTCCTTCGCACGCGACGTGTGCGCCACCGGTGCCTGCAGGCGCCGCGCCAGTTCCAGCAGCTGCGCATGCGCGCCCTGGCAACCGGCGCCGGCATAGATGCCGATACGCTTGCCCTGCCCCAGCAGTTCGGCAATCTGCTGCAGTTCGCTATCGGACGGGCGCAGCACCGGCTGGGTGTAATGCACCGAGAACGGCACATCGTGCTTCACTTCCGCTTCGCTGATGTCGGCCGGCAGAATCACCACCGCCACGCCGCGACGGCTGATCGCCGCCTGGCAGGCGAGCGCCACCACGCGGCGTGCCTGCGCCGGGCTGTGCACCTGCTCGCAGAACACCGTGCAGCTGCCATACACCGCCTTGAAATCCACTTCCTGCGGGAACTCCATGCCGAGTTCGCTGGTGACCACCTGGCTGGCGATCAGCACCATCGGTGCACGGTTGCGGTTGCTCTCGAAGATGCCGTTGATGAAGTGCAGGCCACCGGGCCCGCACGAGCCCGCGCAGGCGGTCAGCTGGCCGCTGATCAATGAATCGGCACCGGCGGCGAACGCGGCGACCTCTTCGTGGCGCACATGCACCCACTCGATTTCACTGCGATGCAGTGCATCGGTGACATGGTTCAGGGTGTCGCCGACGATGCCATAACAACGGCGGACGCCCGCCTGCTGCAGTGTATCGACGACGATCTCGGCAACGCGCTTGCTCATGGTGCTGCAGCCTGGTTCGGGGGAAACCCGAGGCTAGACCCGGTGAAGTGATGCTGCCGTGGGCAAGAGGCCGATCGCCTTGTTGTGCAAACTCCAGGCAGCGCTGCCGTCAATCGTTGACGTTGATCCAGCCGTCAATCGCGCCCTGTTTCGGATTGCGGTAACGCAGCTTCACCCAGCCGTCCTGCTCATCCAGCATCTCCACCTGATCGCCCTGTACCAGGTAGCGCTTGGTGCTTGATGCGCCGGGCCGGTCGAACAGGAACAGGCGCGCTGGCACCACGGTGGCGTCCTGGCCCCGCAGCGGTGCGCGGCTGGCGGGTGCGCCCAACCCGTCACCAATGGCGCTTTCCAGCACCTTGCCGGCAGGATCATAGGTGCGCCACACCGCCAGCGGGCCTTGGTTTCCGGTCTCTTCCCAGCGCAGCGCCTGGTTGAGCGTATCGCCCAGCATCAGCACATTCTCACCGCGATACAGATAAAGCTGCGGGCCGTTGAAGCGATACACGTCGGTGTACCACATCGGCCCGCTGCGGCAGCTGGCAGTCAGCGTGCGCGTGGCGGCATCGGCAGTGAGGCCCATCAGTTCACCGCACTGATCGTGTCCATGAGTCACCGCCTTCAGCGCGCGGAATTCACCACTGCCCGCGTCGAAGCGATACACCGCAACAGCCTCGTTGACCATGCCCACCGCCGCGCGCGCAACCAGTTCAGGGTGCCCATCGAAATCGAGGTCCTCCGCGCTCAGGCGTGAATTGCCATCGGCGTCCGGCGCGCCGGGCAAGTGCTGGCGCTTCCCGGCCGGCTGCAGCAGCACGGCAAGCATGCCGTCCTCCTGCACCTCGGCCGTCACCTGCACACCCGCTGCCGGCGAAAACCGCAGCGGGCCCTGGCCGTCATCCTGCGCCTGCGCCACGGGCACCAACAAGCCGGCCAGCATCACGCCCAACAACACATCCCTGGGTTTCATCGTCATTCCCTGCAGCGCCACTGTGGCGCCTCTGGGTCAGAACGATACGTCAACCGGCTGCCGCGACCACAGCACCGACTGGTGCTTGGTCTGCTGCTTCCACGCCAGCCGGATCGCTTCGATGTCGGCACGGCGCTGCGGGCTGTCCTCGTGCAGCACCACCAGCACCTTGGTGCGCAGGCGGTTCGGGGAGGCATCGCCACGGAACAGCCACTGGCCATAGGCATCGAACACGGTCAGCCCATCCGGGAAGCGCGGGGTCACCTCCTTGTCCAGGAACGCGCGCCACTGCGCATCGCTGATGGTGTCGGCCTGCGGGCGGTCACCGGCGCCCTGCTCTTCGCCCACGCCGAAGTACAGCTCGCTGCGCACCCAGCCGTGGCCGCTGGACGGACGCGCGGCGTCGCCCTGCAGGTCGGCGGTGGTGGCATAGGCGCTGGGCGCCTTGGAAGACAGGCTGGCGCAGCCACTGGTGGCCAGCAGCACGGCGAAGACAAGGCCAAGGTGTTTCATCGGGAACAGCACTCCGGGAAGGGGAAAAAGCACGACGAAGGGGCACGGAGGGTACACCTGCGCCTCGGTTGCGGCTGCAACCAATGCCCTCATGCCGGCAGGGCATGAAGTGATGCGATGGGAGAAGGGGCTTGCATCGCACCACCTCCTCACGCCAAGATAATATATCGCTTCATCCGGATGGATGTAAGTGAAACTATCTCCCCCGCCCCTTCCCCACGTCGTTGCTGCTGGAGTCCGCATGTCCCCCCGCCTGTCCGCGTCGCCGCTCGGCCTCGCCATCGCGCTCGCCCTGTCCCCCGCCCTGGCTTCGGCCCAGGACGCCGCCACCAACCTGGACACGGTGATCGTCACCGGTACCCGCGCCGCCGACCGCACTGTGCTTGAGTCCACTTCGCCGGTGGACGTGCTGACCGCCGAGGACATCCGCAAGGCCGGATTGGTCAATGGTGAGCTCGGCAGCGCCCTGCAGGCCCTGCTGCCCTCGTTCAACTTCCCGCGCCAGTCCAACTCCGGCGGCGCCGACCATGTGCGCGCCGCGCAGCTGCGCGGACTGTCGCCGGACCAGGTGCTGGTGCTGATCAACGGCAAGCGCCGCCACCATACCGCGCTGGTCAACACCGACAGCAAGATCGGCAAGGGCACCACCCCGGTCGATTTCAATTCGATCCCGGTCAGCGCCATCAAGCGCATCGAAGTGCTGCGCGATGGCGCCGGTGCGCTGTACGGCTCCGATGCGGTGGCCGGCGTGATCAACGTGATTCTCGACAACGGCGGCGACGGTGGCGAGATCGAAGCCAGCTACGGCGCCAACCACACCGATCTCAAGCCGATCGGCCGCACCCTCACTGATGGCCAGACCGGCAACATCAGCGCCAAAGTCGGCACATCGCTGGGCGAGGACGGCGGCTTCCTGCGCGTAGGCCTGGAATACAAGAAGCGCAACGGCACCAACCGCGCCGGCTTCGACCAGATTCCGCCGTGGGACCAGACCGAGGCCAATCTTGCCCTGCAGGGCAAGCGCAACTATGTGCTCGGTGATGGCGCCAGCAAGGACATCAACCTGTGGCTGAACACCGAGATCCCGGTCGGAAAGACCGCGACGTTCTATGCGTTCGGCACGTTCAACCAGCGCGATACCGAAGGCGCGAACTACTTCCGCTACCCCGACGGCGATGCCAACTGGAAGCAGGTCTACCCCAACGGCTACCGGCCGATCTCCGAAGGCGAGAACCGCGACGTGCAGGCGGTGGCCGGTGTGCGCGGGCAGTGGGGCGAATGGGCTTACGACGGCAGCCTGGATTACGGCCAGAACGACTTCACCTACCGCCTGCGCGATTCGCTGAACGCCTCGCTGGGCCCGACCAGCCCGACCCGCTTCAAGACCGCCGACTACGAGTACGCGCAGACCGTGGGCAACTTCGATCTGAGCCGCGTGTTCTCCCAGTCCGACAGCATCAGCCACACCCTGGGCCTGGGTGCGGAAGCCCGCCACGAGCGCTACCAGACGCGTCCAGGCGACCCGGCCAGCTACGCCGCCGGCCCGTACACCGATCGTCCCACTGGCTCGCAGGCAGGTGGCGGCCTGACCCCGCAGGACGCGGCCACCCTGTCGCGTGATGTGGCCAGCGCCTACGCCAGCCTGTCCAGCCAGTTCGGCGAGAAATTCTCCACCGATCTGGCCGCGCGGTACGAACACAGCGATGACTTCGGTGGCGAGCTGACCGGCAAGCTCGGCCTGCGCTACGAATTCACCCCCGCATTCGCCCTGCGCGGTGCGATCTCCAACAATTTCCGCGCGCCGTCGCTGGCGCAGATCGGCTACGAATCCACCTCCACCGGCTACAACGCCGGTGGCCAGCTGGTGCAGGGCCGCCTGCTCTCGGTCAACAATCCCATCGCCCGTGGCCTGGGTGCGCAGGACCTGAAGCCGGAGAAGTCGCTGAACACCTCGCTCGGCTTCACCAGCCGCATCGGCGAGCACTTCGACCTGTCGCTGGACTTCTTCCAGATCGACATCGATGACCGCATCGCACTGTCGGAGAGCATCACCGGTGATGCGCTGACCGACTACGTGGCCGCCAACTACGGCGTCAGCGGCCTGCAGAGCGCCAGCTTCTTCGTCAACGCCGCCGACACGCGCACCCGCGGCGCCGAGCTGGTGAGCAACTGGCGGCAGTCTCTGGGCGATGGCCAGCTGCTGCTGACCGGCACCTACGCCTACACCAAGACCACCTTGAAGAACGTATTGGCCACGCCCGCGCAACTGCAGGCACTCGACCCGGACTACGTACTGTTCGGCATCGAAGAGACCAATACGCTGACCGATGCCACGCCGCGCACCCGTGGCAGTTTCGCGGCCAGCTGGAGCAATGACCGCTGGTCGCTGAGCAGCCGGGTGAACCGCTACGGCAGCGCGACCCGCGTATTCAACTTCGGTGATGGCTACATTCCGCGCCAGACCTACCAGGCCGAGTGGCAGCTGGATGCGGAAGTGGAGTACCGCATCACGCCGCAGTGGAGCGTGGCGATCGGTGGGCAGAACCTGACCGACAACTACCCGGATCGCTCCAACGAGGACATCCACTACTTCGGCAACCTGCCCTACGACGTGCTGTCGCCGATCGGCAGCAACGGTGCGTATTACTACGGGCGCGTGCGTTACACGTTCTGATTGCTGCGAACGGCGTGCCGACCAACGGTCGGCACCCACCGGGACGCCATTGATCGCTGCGGGTGGGTGCGGACCGTTGGTCCGCACCAGCCGGCGCTACCAGCCGTAGCCTGACCTCGACCCCACGTACACGCTGGCGCTGGCATGGTGGTCGCCATGGCTGAACCGCTCCCCCTGCGTCCGCCACCTCCATTGCTGGACGACGCCTGTGCGTTGTTCCTCGATGTGGATGGCACCCTGATCGAATTCGCTGCACGCCCCGACGCCGTGCAGCTTCTCCCCGATGTGCGTGAAGCCATCGGCCGCATCAGCGATCGACTGGAAGGTGCCGTGGCACTGGTCAGTGGTCGCCCGCTTGAACAGCTGGACCAGTTGTTCGCGCCACTCAAGCTTCCCGCCGCGGGCCTGCATGGCCACGAGCTGCGTGCACAGGACGGGCACGTGATACGCGATGAGCATGGCGACGACACCGCCGACTGGCTGCATGCCCTTCATCAACAAGCCATGCGTTTCGCGCATGGTCATCCCGGCGTACTGGTCGAAAACAAGGGCGTAGGCCTGGCCCTGCACTGGCGTGGTGCACCGCATGCCGCCAACGACGTGCGTGCCTTCGCCGACCGCCACATCCGCGGCCGTGCCAGCTACCGCCTGCAGCCAGGCGACCATGTCGTTGAATTCGTTCCGGTGGCTACCAACAAGGGCCGGGCCGTACGTCGGCTGATGCAGTACCTGCCGTTCCGTGGGCGTCTGCCGGTGTTCCTCGGCGATGACCTGACCGATGAATTCGGCTTCGATGCGGCCAACGGCCTGCATGGCTGGAGCGTGTTGATCGGTGAACGTGAACCCAGCGCGGCGGTGTTCGCGCTGCCCGACATACGCAGCGTGCACGCCTGGCTGCGTGAGAATGCGTATTGACCCCGGCCCCCACGGCCGCAACCGAGATGTACCGCGTGATGACCCAACCCGATCTTGATCTGGGCGTGGTCGGCAACGGCAGCTTCGGCGCCCTGGTCGACAAACACGCCCGTGTTGTCTGGAGTTGCCTGCCGACCTTCGACGGCGACCCGACCTTCTGTGCCCTGCTCAGCCCCAACCAGCAGACCGGCGGCGACTTCGCCATCGAGCTGGAGGACTTCGCCGACAGCGAACAGGAATACCTCACCAACACCGCGATCCTGCGCACCGTGCTGCGCGATGCGCATGGCGGCGCGCTGGAAATCCTCGATTTCGCCCCGCGCTGGCGCCAGAACGATCGTTTCTACCGGCCAGTCAGCCTGATCCGCCAGGTGCGTCCGTTGTCCGGCAGCCCGCGCATCGTCATCCGCGCACGCCCACTGGCCGACTGGGGCGCGCGCGTGCCCGAGTCCACCTGGGGCAGCAACCACGTGCGCTGGATCCTGCCCGAGCATGTGCTGCGCCTGACCACCGACGTACCTGTGCGCTTCGTGCGTGATGGCATGCCGTTCGTGCTCAACCATCCCATCCACCTGATCCTGGGCGTGGATGAATCGCTCAACCGTTCCATCAGCGGCTACGTGCAGGAAGCCTTCCAGCGCACCCGCGACTACTGGCGCGAATGGGTGCGCTACTTGTCCATTCCGCTGGAATGGCAGGACGCGGTGATCCGCAGTGCGATCACCCTCAAGCTCTGCCAGTACGAGGACAGCGGCGCGATCATCGCGGCGATGACCACCTCGATTCCGGAGGCACCCGGCAGCGTGCGCAACTGGGACTACCGCTACTGCTGGCTGCGCGATGCCGCCTTCGTGGTACGCGCGCTGAACCGTCTGGGCGCCACCCGCACGATGGAGCAGTTCCTCGGCTACATCTTCAACCTCGCCACCACCGACGGCACGCTGCAGCCGCTGTACGGCATCGGCTTCGAAGCCAAGCTGGACGAGGATGAAGTACCCAGCCTGTCCGGCTACCGCGGCATGGGCCCGGTGCGGCGCGGCAACCTGGCCTGGGTGCAGCGCCAGCACGATGTATACGGCAGCGTGGTGCTGGCCTCCACCCAGCTGTTCTTCGACCGCCGCCTGCAGGATCCGGGTGACAGCCACACCTTCGCTCGGCTGGAACCGCTGGGCGAACAGGCCTTCGCACTGCATGACGTGCCCGACGCCGGCCTGTGGGAGTTCCGCGGCCGCACCGAAGTGCACACCTACACCAGCGCGATGTGCTGGGCGGCGTGCGATCGCCTGTGCAAGATCGCCGTGCGCCTGAAGCGTGATGACCGCGCGCAGTACTGGCGCGAGCGTGCCGACACCATCCACGCACGCATCATGGAAAAATCCTGGAGCGAGGAGCTCGGCCACTTCACCGACACCTTCGATGGCCATCGCCTGGATGCCTCGTTGCTGCTGCTGGCCGACATCGGCTTCATCGACGCCAACGACGCACGCTTCGTCGCCACCGTCGAAGCCATCGGCCGTGACCTCAAGCATGGCAACGCGCTGTACCGCTACATCGCACCGGATGATTTCGGCGAGCCGGAAACCAGCTTCACCATCTGCACGTTCTGGTACATCGATGCGCTCGCTGCCATCGGCCGCATGGACGAAGCACGCGAGATGTTCGAAGCGCTGCTGCAGCAACGCAATCATCTGGGCCTGCTGTCGGAGGACCTCGCCTTCGACGGTGGTGAAGCCTGGGGTAACTTCCCGCAGACCTACTCGCATGTCGGCTTGATCACCGCGGCCATGCGCCTGTCGCGTTCCTGGCAGGAGGCCTCGTGAGCCGTCTTGTCATCGTTTCCAACCGCGTGGCCGTCCCCGGCGAGAACCGCGCCGGCGGCCTCGCTGTCGGCCTGCTGGCGGCATTGAAGGAGCGCGGCGGGCTGTGGTTCGGCTGGAGCGGCAAAAGCGTGCGCGAAGCCAGTGGCGCGCTGCACGAACAGCGCGACGGCGATATCCAGTACGTCACCATGGACCTCGCCAAGCGTGATGTGGACGGCTACTACAACGGCTTCGCCAATCGCACCCTGTGGCCCCTGCTGCACTTCCGCCTGGACCTGGTCGACTACGACCGCGGCACCCGCGAGACCTACCACAGGGTCAACGCACTGTTCGCCGACAAGCTGGCGCCGCTGCTGCGCGAAGACGACATCGTCTGGATCCACGATTACCACCTGATTCCGCTCGGCGCGATGCTGCGCGAGCGCGGCATCGGCTGCCGCATCGGTTTCTTCCTGCACATCCCGATGCCCTCGGCCGATCTGCTGCAGGCGATGCCCGACCATCTGCGGTTGTTCTCGGCGCTGTATGCCTACGACCTGGTCGGCTTCCAGACCCAGCGCGATGCCGATCGCTTCCAGACCTACCTGCGCCTGTTCGGCGGCGGTCGGGTGCTCGACAACGGCAACCTTGAAGCGCCCGGTGGACGCCACTTCCGCGCCGCGGCGTTCCCGATCGGCATCGACACCGAGCTGATCGCCCGCCAGGCCAGCACCGCCGCCAGCAAGGCGGCAGTGAAGAACCTGCGCAGCAGCCTGCGCGACCGCCAGCTCGCCATCGGCGTGGACCGCCTGGACTACTCCAAGGGCCTGCCCGAGCGTTTTCTCGGCTTCGAACGCTACCTGCAGCGCCATCCCGACCAGCGCGGCTCGCTCACCTACCTGCAGATCGCCCCGGTCTCGCGCGGCGATGTCACCGAGTACCGGCAACTGCGCAGCCAGCTGGAGCAGATCGCCGGCCACATCAACGGTGGCCACGCCGAGCCCGACTGGACCCCGCTGCGCTACGTCAACCAGAACTTCACCCACGCCACCCTGACCGGTTTCTACCGCGCCGCCGCTGTCGGCCTGGTCACCCCGTTGCGCGACGGCATGAACCTGGTCGCCAAGGAATACGTGGCCTCGCAGGACCCGGAAGATCCCGGCGTGCTGGTGCTGTCCCTGCTGGCCGGCGCCGCCGATGAACTGAAGCAGGCGCTGCTGGTCAACCCGCACGACCTGGACGGCGTGGCCGATGCCATCGCCACCGCCGCGACGATGTCACTGCGCAAGCGCCAGGAACGCTGGCACGCGATGATGGAACACCTGCGCACGTACGACATCAACCATTGGCGCCGCAGCTACCTCGAGGCGCTGGAAGGCTGAGGCAAGAGCTCCTGTAGAGCCGAGCCATGCTCGGCTGGCTTTTGTAGAGTCAAGCCATGCTCGATTGCTCCGCTCAACTCTGCGGAAGAGCCAGCCGAGCATGGCTCGGCTCTACAACAACAGGCGATCAATCGAGGAAGCGCGCGGCCTGTGCCGGCGTCGGCAGGAAGCAGGCATCATGCCGCCCGAACCAGCGATAGCGGTTGCGTGCCAGCACACGGTACGCACCGTCGCGCCAGCGGCGTGGCAGCACGCGCAGCACGGCCGCCAGGCGCCAACCACCGCCCAGTGCGTCCAGAACGCGCAGGATCGCATCGGTATCGGTCCACGCGCCCTGCCCGTCCAGCAGCAGGAACGACGTCGGGTCGTGCGCGTCCAGGCCGTGCGCCCGCAACAGCGCGCTGCCCTGCGCGCCCTGCATTGCCGCGAAGCGAAAGCGCTCCTGCCGGTCGAACCGCAGCAGGAAACGTACCCAGCGGCTGCACAACGCGCAGACGCCGTCGAAGACAATCACGCCGCCAGGTTCTGCCCCCGCAACGCGATCGCCCCGCATCAGTCCATCCACACCAGCGTCGCCAGCCGGCCGGTACGGCGGTCGCGGCGATGCGAGTACAGGTCTGCATCGGCCATGGTCGAGACCGTGCCGCCATGGATGTTGCCCAGCTCCATGCCCGCCGCCTGCAGGCGCTGTCGCGCCAGCGCGAACAGATCCACCTTCCAGTGCCCGGGCCGGGTCGCCATGAAGGCCGAAGCAGCGGCCGCGTCATGGCCGACGAAGGCGTGGTACACCTCTTCGCCGATCTCGTAATCAGCCGGTCCCGCCGCCGGGCCCAGCCACGCGCGCAGCTGTGCCGGCGGCGTCTGCATGGCGGCCACAGTGGCCTCCAGCATGCCGTCGGCCAGTCCACGCCAACCGGCATGGGCAGCGCCCACCTCGCTGCCATCGACGGCGGCGAACACCACCGGCAGGCAGTCCGCAGTGAGGATCGCCAGCACCACGCCCGGTACCGAGGTCACCGCGGCATCGGCCACCGGCTCGCTGGCTCCCTCCACCGGCGGCGCGCCAAAGCGCAGCACGGTGCTGCTGTGTACCTGGCGCAGCCAATGCGGCGCCGATGGCAACGCCAGCCCCTGCTGCAGCAACTGCCGGTTGTGCTCAACGTTGGCCGGCGTGTCACCGTCGGCCGCGTGCCGGTTGCCCAGGTTGAACTGGGCGAACGGCTCCGGCGAGACGCCCGCGCCGTGCCGGCGCGTGGTCAGCGCATGCACACCCGGGGGCGTCGGCCAATCGGCCTGCAGCAGCGGCAGCGCGGTATTCATTACCAGCGGTCCCGCTCGCGTTCGGCGAAGGCGGCGCTGTCTTCGCGCAGCACCTTCATCAGGTGCAGCATGTCGGCCGGCGCCGGCGCGGTATTGCGCACCGGCTCACCGCTGATCGGATGCACGAACTCCAGGGTCTCTGCATGCAGGGCCTGGCGCTTGAAGCCGCGCAGCGCGGCCACCAGCTCGTCGCTTGCACCCTTGGGCAGCTTCAGCGCGCCGCCGTACAGCTGATCGCCCACGATCGGATGACGCAGGTGCGCCATGTGCACGCGGATCTGGTGGGTGCGCCCGGTTTCCAGGCGGCATTCCAGCGCCGTATGCGCGCGGAAGCGCTCGCGCAGGCGGTAATGGGTCACTGCTTCCTTGCCATCCTCGCGCACGCCCATCTTCAGGCGGTCGCGCGGGTGACGGTCGATCGGCGCATCGGCCGTACCACCGGCCACCAGCGCGCCCATCACCACGGCCAGGTACTGGCGGTGCACGTCACGGGCGGCCAGCTGCTCGACCAGCGCGGTCTGCGCTTCCAGCGTGCGGGCCACGACCATCACGCCGCTGGTGTCCTTGTCCAGGCGATGCACGATGCCCGCGCGCGGCAGCACCGCCACCGACGGGTCGCGGTACAGCAGCGCATTGACCAGGGTGCCGCTGTGGTTGCCGGCGCCGGGGTGCACGACCAGACCAACCGGCTTGTTGATCACCAGCAGGTGCTCGTCCTCGAACAGCACGTCCAGCGGGATGTCTTCCGGCTCGGCGGTGGTCTGGGCTTCCAGCACCACCTGCAGGGTGACCACCTCGCCGCCGCGCAGTGCGTCGCGCGGGCGCGCCTGTGCGCCGTCCAGCAGGACGTCGCCGGCCTTGATCCACTCGGTCAGGCGGGAGCGGGAGTATTCGGGGAACAGCTCGGCCACGACTGCGTCGAAACGACGGCCGGCGGAGGTGTCGGGGACAATGGCCTGGCGGGCCGATTCGGAGGGTTGTTCAGACATGGCAGGGGGCATCTTTGAAATTTTGGGGTCCCGGCGAGCCGGTTTCAGTCGCTGGACAGGACACTAGGCTATCATCGACCCTTCGTATTCCAGCCGCGTCCCGCATTGACCCCATGATCCGACGCTCCGTCCTGCTCTCCGCGCCCGTCCGCCTCACCGCCCTTCTGCTGGTGCTGGTCATCGTCGCCACCGGCTGCAACCGCGGCACCAAGGGCGATCGCCCTGATGAAGGCACCCCGGTCGAACAGCTCTACGAAAAGAGCCACAAGCTGATGCAAGGCGGCAACTGGAGCGGCGCTGAAGCCAGCTTCCGCCGTCTGGTGGCGCAGTATCCCTACGGCCCGTACACCGAGCAGGCGATGATCGAATCGGCCTATGCCCAGTACAAGGCCGGCAAGCACGATGACGCGGTATCCAGCATCGACCGCTTCATCCGTACCTACCCGACCCACCGCAACATCGCGTACCTGTACTACCTGCGCGGCCTGGCCAACTCCAACCGCAATACGGTTTTCCTGCGTCGCGTATGGTCGCTGGACGCAAGCCGCCGCGATCTGTCCACGCCGCACCAGGCGTATTCAGACTTCAACATCGTGGTCGACCGCTACCCCAACAGCCGCTATGCCGCCGATGCGCGCCAGCGGATGCTGGTGCTGCGTGACGTATTCGCCCAGCACGAGCTCGACAATGCCCTGTACTACATGCGCCGTGGCGCGTGGGTCTCGGCCGCCGGCCGCGCCAACTACCTGCTGGAAACCTACCCGCAGAGCGCGTTCCAGAACGATGCCGTGGCGGTACTGGCCGATTCCTATACCCACCTGGGCAACAAGACCCTGGCCGACGACGCCCGCCGCGTCCTGCAGCTGAACCAGCCGGACCACCCGTGGCTGGAAGGCAAGTGGCCGAAGTACCCGTGGATGGTCCGCAAGCTGAACCCGTTTGCCGGCGAGAAGTCCGCCGCCACCGGCCAGCGCAACGCGCGACTGGAAAAGAAGTAAGAAAAGAGGCCCCGCAAGGGGCCTTTTTTTTGCCTGGCGTCATCGCTAGGAATTCTCCGAATCCGCGATCGCTGCGACGTCCGTCCCAGTCAGCGCGAAGGACAGCTTCCAGACTGCGGCGCAAAGGCCATCCCGGCCTGCATGGAGCGCCACATGTCCTCATCGTCCCTGCGGTTCCGCCCCCGCCCGACCCTGCTGGTCACGGCCCTGCTCGTTCTGGCCGCCAGCCCCGTTGCCGCCCTCGCAGCGCAGCCGGGCGACCTGCTCTCAGCCTCGCCCTACCGCGCCAGCTGGGTGCCCTCCCAGGCCGCCCAGGCCTACAAGCTGGCCTACCGCACCCCCGATCATCACGGTCGCCTGGCCCAGGCCACCGGGCTGGTCTACCTGCCCGCCGGGCCTGCGCCGGCAGGTGGCTGGCCGGTGGTGTCCTGGGCACACGGCACCCAGGGCATCGCCGACCACTGCGCGCCTTCGGTATCGGGCCCCTATCAGCCCGAGCGCGATGGCCGCTTCCTCGACCAGTTCCTGGGACAGGGCTATGCCGTCGTTGCCGCCGATTACCAAGGCCTGGGCAGCCCGGGTGACCATGCCTATCTGCACGTGCGTACCTCCGCGCGCAACGCCATCGATCTCATCAAGGCCGGCCGCCATTTCCTCGGCAACGCCACGCTGTCACCACGCTGGGTCTCCGTGGGCCACTCGCAGGGCGGCGCCGCCGCACTTACTGCCGGCCATCTGGCGCCGTCCTATGGAGCCTCGCTGCAGTACCGCGGCAGCTTCACCACCGGCACGCCCACGGCCGTCGAACTGACCGCGCTGGTCATGAAGCCCGACAACCGCGCCCCCAATCCCGGGGCGGTCAACGCCTATCACGCCTACCTGCTCGATGGCCTGCTGCAGGTGGAACCGCGCATCGCGCAGGTGCTCAGCGACGAAGGCCATGCGCGGGTCGCGCTGGCACGCCAGCAGTGCCTCGGCCCATTGGCTGCCAGCCTGGAAGGCGCCAATACAGGAGAAATGTTCAGCGCGCCGCTGACCTCGGTACCGGGCATCTGGGCACTGCTGCATGACTACCTGGGCGTGCCACGGCGGGGCTTCAGCCAGCCGCTGATGCTGGGCCACGGCAGCCAGGACCGCGACGTGCCCTATCTGACCACCCTGCTGTATGCGGTCGGCCTGGCCCTGCGCGCCGAACCGGTGGCATTCCGCCGATATCCGGTCGACCATCGGGGCACACTCGACGCCGCAGCGGCCGATGGCCTGGCATTCGTTCGTGCGCGGCTGGGCAACGATTCCTTCAACGAGGCCGCTGAAACCGCCGGCCTGGAACAGCTGCTCAACGAAGCCCAGTAGATCCACGCCATGCGTGGATCGGCGGTTCACGCGGTTGCCGGCCAGCGGCCGGCACTACCTATCGTTTGGTAGCGCCGGGCTGGGCCCGGCGACCGGCCCTCAGCTCTTGTAGCCGTTGCTGATCGGGTACCGGCGCTCACGCCCGAACGCGCGGCGTGAGACCTTCGGGCCCGGCGCGGCCTGGTGGCGCTTCCACTCGCTGATGCGCACCAGCCGCAATACACGATCCACCACCGCCGCGTCGTAGCCGGCGGCGACGATCTCCGTGCGCGACTGCTCCTGGTCGATGTAGCGGTACAGGATGCCGTCCAGCACATCGTAGGCGGGCAGCGAGTCCTGGTCGGTCTGGTTCTCGCGCAGTTCGGCCGATGGCGGGCGGCTGATCACCGCCGGCGGGATCACCGGTGCGCCACCCACCGTGTTGCGCCACTTGGACAGGCCGAACACCTCGGTCTTGTACAGATCCTTCAGCGGCGCGTAGCCGCCGCACATGTCGCCATAGATCGTGGCGTAGCCGACCGCGTATTCGCTCTTGTTGCCGGTGGTCAGCAGCAGGCCACCGAACTTGTTGGCCAGCGCCATCAGGATCACGCCACGGCTGCGCGACTGCAGGTTCTCCTCGGTCACATCCGGCGTGGTGCCCTCGAACATCGGTGCCAGCGCCTGCATCAGGCCCTGGAATGCCGGCTCGATGGAAACGGCTTCCAGCTTCACACCCAGCGCTTCGCACTGCTCGGCGGCCAGGTCGTTGGACATGCCTGCGGTATAGCGCGAGGGCAGGCGCACGGCGGTGACGTTCTCCGCGCCCAGCGCATCGACCGCCATCGCCAGCACGATCGCCGAGTCGATGCCGCCGGACAGACCCAGCCACACCTTCTTGAAACCATTCTTGCTGCAGTAGTCCTGGATGCCGCGGGTCACCGCGCGCCAGGCCAGCGCATCCATGCTTTCGTCGCCGTCGTCCATCCACACGTGCGGCATGAAGCGGCGCGTAGCGCCGTCGTACTCCACCACCAGCCACTGGTCGACGAAGGCAGCCGCCGCCGGATGCACCGTGCCATCGCCGTCGGCCACCACCGATGCACCATCGAACACCAGCGCATCCTGGCCGCCCACCACGTTGAGGTAGGCGATGGCCGCGCCGCTTTCGCGGGTACGTGCCGCCAGCACCGCATCGCGCTGGGCATGCTTGCCGCGCTCGTAGGGCGAAGCGTTGGGCACCACCACCAGCTGCGCACCGGCACGCACCGTATCGGCCAGCGGCTCGGCGAACCACAGGTCTTCGCAGATCAGCAGGCCCACCGGAATGCCATCAATCTCGAACACGCAGCTGCCACCGTCGGGGTCGACATCGAAGTAGCGGCGCTCGTCGAATACCGCGTAATTGGGCAGCTCGCGCTTGCGGTAGGTCTGCTCCACCAGGCCATCGCGCAGCACGCTGGCCGCGTTGTAGACCACCGCACCGGCCGCCTGCGGCCAACCGACCACGGCGGTGATGCCACGGCACGCCGCCGCAATGCGCGTCATCGCCTGCTCGCACTCGTACAGGAAGCCCGGGCGCAGCAGCAGGTCCTCCGGCGGATAGCCGCTGACTGCCAGCTCGGGGAACATCACCAGCCCGGCGCCGTACTCGTCGCGCGCCTGGCCGATCATCTCGATGATGCGCTCGGTGTTGCCGGCGACATCGCCAACCGGGAAGTCGAACTGCGCCATCGCGATGCGGATCGAAGCCATGAGGGTCCAGCCTGTGGTTGCAATGCGCACATTGTAGCGCCGCTCCATGTGCGCGCCGGGCGCTCCCACTCCATGGACAGGCCCTGCTCAGTAGATCCACGCCATGCGTGGATGGGGTTGGCTGCAATGCTCAGGACACCAGACGCAGAAAGGCCGCCCGGAGGCGGCCTTTCTGTTTCAGGCAGCCGAGCGTTGGCTCGGCTCTACAGAATCGTCTGCCAGAGGCAGTCGACCTTATTTCACCAGCTTGGCGATGGCAGCACCCAGGTCGCCCGGCGAACGCACGGTGACGACGCCAGCAGCTTCCATTGCAGCAAACTTGCCTTCCGCAGT
Source organism: Stenotrophomonas sp. Br8 (assembly GCF_014763005.1). Classification (NCBI taxonomy): domain Bacteria; kingdom Pseudomonadati; phylum Pseudomonadota; class Gammaproteobacteria; order Lysobacterales; family Lysobacteraceae; genus Stenotrophomonas; species Stenotrophomonas sp. Br8. The sequence goes on from NZ_JACGTN010000012.1 coordinate 57,910, forward strand.
GCCCTTGCCGCCCGATGCGATCGCACCGGCGTGGCCCATGCGCTTGCCGGCCGGAGCCGAAGCACCGGCGATGAAACCGACGACCGGCTTCTTCACGTGGTTCTTGATGTACTCGGCACCGGCTTCTTCAGCGTCGCCGCCGATTTCGCCGACCATGATGATGCCTTCGGTCTGCGGGTCTTCGTTGAACAGCTTCAGGCAGTCGACGAAGTTCAGGCCGTTGATCGGGTCACCACCGATGCCGATGCAGGTGGACTGGCCCAGACCGACTTCGGTGGTCTGCTTGACCGCTTCATAGGTCAGGGTGCCCGAACGCGACACGATGCCGATCTTGCCCGGCTTGTGGATGTGGCCCGGCATGATGCCGATCTTGCACTCACCCGGGGTGATGACGCCCGGGCAGTTCGGCCCGATCAGCACGGTGTCCGGATGCGAACGGGTCAGCACGTTCTTGACGCGCAGCATGTCCAGCACCGGGATGCCTTCGGTGATGCAGACGATGACCTTGATGCCGGCAGCAGCGGCTTCCAGGATCGCGTCAGCCGCGTACGGCGGCGGCACGTAGATGACCGAAGCGTTGGCGCCGGTGCTCTGCACGGCGTCGGCAACGGTGTTGAAGACCGGCAGGTCGATATGGGTGGTGCCACCCTTGCCCGGGGTCACGCCGCCAACAACCTGGGTGCCGTACTCGATCATCTGAGTGGCGTGGAAGGTGCCCTGCTGGCCGGTGAAGCCCTGCACGATCACCTTGGTGTTCTTATTGATCAAAACTGACATTGGATTTCCTTCGGTGTCGGATCAGGCGGCGTTCTTGACAGCTTCGACGACCTTCTTGGCACCGTCGTTGATGTTGTCGGCCGGGATGATGGCCATGCCGCTGTCACGCAGCAGCTGCTTGCCTTCTTCCACGTTGGTGCCTTCCAGACGCACCACGACCGGAACCTTGACGCCCACTTCCTTCACAGCGGCGATGATGCCTTCGGCAATCATGTCGCAGCGGACGATGCCGCCGAAGATGTTGACGAAGATGCCTTCGACCTTGTCCGAGGACAGGATCAGCTTGAACGCTTCGATGACGCGCTGCTTGTTGGCACCGCCGCCCACGTCCAGGAAGTTCGCCGGCTCGCCGCCGTTGAGCTTGATGACGTCCATGGTGGCCATGGCCAGGCCTGCGCCGTTGACCATGCAGCCGATGTTGCCGTCCATGGTGACGTAGTTGATGTCCAGCTCCGAAGCGATCACTTCGGTCGGATCTTCCTGGGTCTTGTCGCGCATGGCGACCAGGGCCTTCTGGCGGAACGCGGCGTTGTCGTCGCTGTCGAACTTGCCGTCCAGCGCGTACAGGTTGCCGTCATCCAGGATGGCCAGCGGGTTGATTTCAACCAGCGCCAGGTCCTTTTCGTTGAACAGGCGGTACAGGTTCACCATGATGTTGGCGAACTGGCCGGCCTGCTTGGCGGTCAGGCCCAGCTTGAAGCCGAAATCACGACCGTGGTAACCCTGCACGCCTTCGACGAAGTCGACGTTCAGCGAGTGGATCAGCTCCGGGGTTTCAGCGGCGACCTGCTCGATCTCCACGCCGCCTTCCGAAGAAGCGATGTAGGTGATGGTCTTGGTGCCACGGTCAACCAGCACCGACAGGTACAGTTCCTTGACGATCTCGCCAGCGGTGGTCACCAGCACCAGGTTGACCGGCAGTTCAACGCCAGCGGTCTGGTAGGTGGCCATCTTGGTGCCGAGCATCTTGGCCGCAGCGGCCTTCACGTCGTCGGTGGTCTTGCAGAACTTGACGCCGCCAGCCTTGCCGCGGCCGCCAGCGTGGATCTGCGCCTTGACCATCCAGGGGCCTTGGCCCAGGGAGTTGGCAGCGGCAACAGCTTCGTCCGGGGTCGCAGCGACCTTGCCGGCCGGGACCGGGATGCCGTACTCGGCAAGCAGTTGTTTTGACTGGTATTCGTGGAAATTCATGCGTCACCGTGGGAATAGGAACGACCGCACGCAATTCCTCAGGGCCCCGGCGGGGCGCCGGCATGGACCGCGGCGGGCCCACTATTGTGGCCGAGCCAGCGCCGGGGCGCAAAGAAGTATGGACAAAAGGCCGGAACCGGCCAGATTTCCACGGTCATTCAGGCAGTTGCGGCACGGCCTGGACCACGTCCCCCGGGTCGGCCCCGGCCGATTGCGCAGCCCAGCCCGCTACAGGCGCCCTATACTGACCCCGTAAATTCGAGCCCACGGTGCCGGTAACCGGGCAGCGAGCAGATCCGACGATCGGGGGACGTCGGGAAGGTTCGACCCACCGCCGGCATGATCCAGTTCCAGGCAGCCAGAAGGGGAGTTCCGGCGTGTCACCCAGTGCTTCATTGATCGACCGCATCGAATCGATACCGCGGCGAGAGCTGTATTTCTTCGCCCTGTACCGGGTGCTGATCGCCTCGGTCATCGCCGCCCTGCTGTACAGCCCGCTGTCGGCCATGGTCGGCGAAGCCCACCACCCTCGCCTGGCCAACAGCGTAGGCGCGGCTTACCTGCTGCTGTCCCTGTTGTGGCTGGTGATCGGCCGCAACGAGCGCTGGCTGCGGCAGATCGTGGTCGGCGGCGTGCTGCTGGACATCGTCGCCGCCAGCCTGCTGGCGCACGCCCTGCCCGGTGCCAGCGCCGGCATCTCGATGTCGCTGCTGTTCAACATCGCCGCCGCCGCCACCCTGCTGCCGCTCAGCTGGGGCCTGCTGCTGGCACTGGCCGCCAGCGTCGCCACCGCCGCCGAATACCTGTGGAAAGTGCTGGAAGGCGGCGATCCCACCCGCACCCTGGCCGAACTGGCGATGTTCGCCACCAGTTACCTGGCGCTGGCCTTCATCAGCTACCAGGTCGGCAACCGCGCGCGCCGCAACCAGCAGTTGGCCAACCAGCGCGGCGACGAAGTAGCCAACCTGTTCCAGATCAACGAACTGATCATCCGCCGCATGCGTACCGGCGTGGTGGTGGTGGACGCCGACAACCGCATCACCCTGGCCAACGAAGCCGCCTCGATCCTGCTCGGCGACAGCGATGGCAACAGCGATTCCGGCCGCCTCGACCTGGCCAGCGTCGCCCCCGAACTTGCCCGGCGCCTGCAACGGTGGCGCAACGGCTGGGCGCAGGATGAAATGCCACTGCAGCTCAACCCCGACCAGCCGGAAGTGCAACCGCGCTTCGCCCGCCTGCTGGCCGGCAGCGACCTGGTGCTGGTGTTCCTGGATGACTCCAGCGTGGTCTCGCGCCGCGCCGAATCGCTTACCCTGTCGGCGATGGGGCGCTTCTCGGCCAGCCTTGCCCACGAGATCCGCAACCCGCTGGCGGCCATCAACTACGCCGTGCAGCTGCTCGAGGAAGGCACCGGCTTCAACGACAGCGACCGCCGCCTGCTGCAGATCATCCACCAGCAGTGCCAACGCACCAACGGCATCGTTGAGAGCGTGCTGGGCCTGGCCCGACGCGAACGCGCCAATCCGGAAAACGTCGACCTCGCTGCCTTCGTGCGCCGCTTCGTGCTGGAGTACAAGCAGGGGCAGACGCTGGAAACGGACAGCATCGAACCGATCATCAACGACACCTCGGTGCCGGCACAGGTCGACCCGCGCCACCTGTACCAGGTGCTGACCGTGCTGGTGCACAACGCACTGAAGTACGGCCGCATCGGCGAGCAGCCCGCGCGCGTGCGGCTGCGCGTCGCCCAGCACGAACGCAGTGCGGTGATCGACGTGATGGACCGTGGCCCGGGCATTCCCGAGACCGTCGCCGCGCAGCTGTTCCGCCCCTTCTTCACCACCTCCGAGCACGGCACCGGCCTGGGCCTGTATATCGCCCGCGAGCTGTGCCGGGCCAACCAGGCGCGGCTGGATTACATTCCCGTCCCCGCCGGCGGCTCCTGCTTCCGATTGGTTCTGCCCGGCCCGCACACCCTGCTTCCGCACTGATCCCTCGCGTCAAACATTTGTCGCCTTCCACCCCCTCGGCTATCTTTCCCTCCCATGAACGAAACCCGCAGCGCCCTCGTCGTCGACGATGAACGCGATATCCGCGAACTGCTGGTGTTGACCCTCGGCCGCATGGGCCTGCGCATCAGCACCGCCGCCAACCTCGCCGAAGCCCGCGAACTGCTGGCCAGCAATCCGTACGACCTGTGCATCACCGACATGCGCCTGCCCGACGGCAACGGCATCGAACTGGTCAGTGAGATCGCCCAGCACTACCCACGCACGCCGGTGGCGATGATCACCGCCTTCGGCAGCATGGACCTGGCCGTGGAAGCACTGAAAGCCGGCGCCTTCGATTTCGTCAGCAAGCCGGTGGACATCACCGTGCTGCGCGGCCTGGTCAAGCATGCGCTGGAACTCAACAACAGTGAACGCCCCGTTGCCGGACCCGCCGCGGAACAAGCCGCGCGCCTGCTCGGCGAATCGCCGGCCATGGACGTGCTGCGCGCCACCATCAGCAAGGTCGCGCGCAGCCAGGCACCGGTCTACATCCTGGGCGAGTCCGGGGTGGGCAAGGAACTGGTCGCACGCACCATCCACGCACAGGGCGCACGCGCGGCCGGGCCGTTCGTGCCGGTCAACTGTGGCGCCATCCCCACCGAGTTGATGGAGAGCGAGTTCTTCGGCCACCGCAAGGGCAGCTTCACCGGTGCCCATGCCGACAAGCCGGGGCTGTTCCAGGCCGCGCACGGCGGCACCCTGTTCCTGGATGAAGTGGCCGAACTGCCGCTGCAGATGCAGGTGAAGCTGCTGCGTGCGATCCAGGAGAAATCGGTGCGCGCGGTTGGCGCGCCCAGCGAAGAACCGGTGGACGTGCGCATCCTCTCGGCCACCCACAAGGACCTGGCCGAGCTGGTCGAAGACGGGCGTTTCCGCCACGACCTGTACTACCGCATCAACGTGATCGAACTGCGCGTGCCGCCGCTGCGCGAGCGCCGCCAGGACCTGCCGGCGCTGGCCGCCTCGATCCTGGCACGGCTGGCCCGCAGCCACGGCCGCGCCACCCCACTGCTGGCGCCCTCGGCGCTGGACGCGCTGGCCCAGTACGGCTTCCCCGGCAATGTGCGCGAGCTGGAGAACATCCTTGAACGCGCGCTGGCACTGGCCGAGGAAGACCGTATCGGCGCCGACGACCTGCGCCTGCCGCAGCACGCGCCACGCTCACCGGGCAGTGCTGCCCACGCCGAAGCCGTGGTTGATCTGCACCCCGGCAGCGCCGCCCTGCCCTCGTACATCGAGCAGCTCGAGCGCAGTGCGATCCAGCGCGCGCTGGAAGAAAACCGCTGGAACAAGACCCGTACCGCCGCGCAGCTGGGCATCACCTTCCGCGCGCTGCGTTACAAGCTGAAAAAGCTGGGGATGGAATAGGTAGTGCCGGCCGCTGGCCGGCAACCTCCTGCACCACGCATCCACGCATGGCGTGGATCTACTGGACGCTGACCGCACATCCACGCACGGCGTGGATCTACTGGACGCTCTGCGTCGAAGTGCTAGTGCCGGCCGCTGGCCGGCAACCTCATGCACCGTGCATCCACGCATGGCGTGGATCTACTACACGCTGACCGCCATCCACGCATGGCGTGGATCTACTCAACGTTCTGCGTCGAAATGGTAGTGCCGGCCGCTGGCCGGCAACCTCATGCACCGTGCATCCACGCATCCACGCATGGCGTGGATCTACTGGACGCTGACCTCCATCCACGCATGGCGTGGATCTACTACACGCTGACCGTCATCCACGCATGGCGTGGATCTACCGCATCAATCCTTGGTGACGCGGTTGATTTCGGCGAGGCTGGTCACACCTGCAGCCGCCTTCTTCAACGCCGACTGCCGCAGATCGTTCACACCGATCGCCTGCGCAGCCTCGGCAATCTGCAGCGCGTTGCCGCCCGCCAGCACGATGGTCGCGATCTCGTCGGTCATCGGCATCACCTGGTAGAGACCGGTACGGCCCTTGTAGCCCTCGGTGCATTCATCGCAGCCGACCGCTTCGTGCAGCTGGATGCCCGCATCCAGCTGCGCCTGGGTGAAGCCTTCTGCCAGCAGCGCATGCGCGGGCAGGTCTGTCGGCCGCTTGCAGTTCGAACACAGGCGGCGCGCCAAGCGCTGGGCGATCACCAGCGTCACCGAGCTGGTGATGTTGTACGGCGCGATGCCCATGTTCATCAGGCGCGCGATGGTCTGCGGCGCGTCGTTGGTATGCAGCGTGGACAGCACCATGTGACCGGTCTGTGCGGCCTTGATCGCAATTTCCGCCGTTTCCAGGTCGCGGATTTCGCCGACCATGATGATGTCCGGATCCTGTCGCAGGAACGAGCGCAGGGCTGCGGCGAAGGTCATGCCGCGCTTGTTGTTCTGCTGCACCTGGTTGACGCCGGGCAGACGGATTTCCACCGGGTCTTCGGCCGTAGAAATATTGCGGGTTTCGTCGTTGAGGATGCCCAGCGCGGTATACAGCGACACCGTCTTGCCCGAACCGGTCGGGCCGGTCACCAGCACCATGCCATACGGTTTGTGGATCGCTTCCAGGAACAGCTTCTGCTGATCCGGCTCGTAACCCAGCTTGTCGATGCCCAGCTTGGCCGCGCTGCCATCGAGGATACGCAGCACCACCTTCTCACCGAACAGCGTCGGCAACGTGCTGACACGGAAGTCGATCTGCCGGGTCTTGGACAGGTTGAGCTTGATGCGACCATCCTGCGGCACGCGCTTTTCCGCGATATCCAGCTGCGCCATCACTTTCAGGCGCGCAGCGATGCGCTGGTTGAGCTTGGTCGGTGCGCGCGCGACCATCTTCAGCAGGCCGTCAATGCGCAGACGCACGCGATAGTCGTCTTCGTAGGGCTCGAAGTGGATGTCCGACGCGCCCTTGCGGATCGCATCGATCAACACCTTGTTGATGAACTTGACCACCGGAGTATCGTCGCCCTTGGCGTCGATGCCGCTGTCGGTGCTGGCCATGTCATCGTCGCCACCGCCGATGTCGAGATTGGCCATGGCGTCGTCGTCGCCGCCGAGCGCATCGCCCATGGTGTCGTGGCTGGCATGCCACTGCTCCAACGTGCGGCGTATCTGGTCCTCGTCCACCAGGATCGGTTCAACCACCAGATTGGTGTGGAACTTGATCTCATCCAGCGAGTGGGTGGGGTTGCTGGTGCCGACGAACAGCTTGCCGCCGCGTTTGAACAGCGGCAGCACGTTGTGCTTGCGCAGCAGTTCCTCGCTGACCAGGCTCATCGCGTTCTGGCTGCTGTCGAAGGTGGACACATCGAACAGCGGCATGCCGAACTCGAGCGAGTTGGCGGCGGCCAACTGGGCCGCGCCGACGACCTTGTTCTGTGCGAACCATGTTGGCAGCGGCTGCCTGGCGGCCGTCGCCTTGGCCATGGCATCGCGGGCGCCGGCTTCATCCAAGGCGCCGTCCTGCACAAGGCGACGGGCCAAGCCGGTAATGCCGACGAGATTGGCGGTGGTGACGGCGTTCATGCGATTCCTCTACTGGGGCCGACGCTCCGCCCAAGGCAGACGCCGTGTTGTGCATAGGGGTGACATATTAACCGCGTAGCTGGCGTGAACGCATGCCTCTGGGCTACACGCCCAGGCTCAGAAGGGCTGCGCACGGTGCCACCGCCAGGCGCTTTCGATGATTCCGCCCAGGTCGCGCCACTCACGTGTCCATCCCAGCACCTCCTGGGCCTTTCCACTGGAGGCAACCAAACGTGCAGGATCACCTGGGCGGCGCGCCGCCAGCTCAAAGGGCACGGCCCGGCCAACCACCTCGGCAGCCGCCGCGACGATCTGCAGCACCGACGACCCTTCCTCGCTTCCCAGGTTGAAGTCGTGGGCGCCGGGCGAACGCTCAAGCAGCTCCACCGCCAAGGCATGGGCACGGGCCAGGTCCTGGACATGGACGTAATCGCGGACACATGTGCCATCGACGGTGGGGTAGTCGGACCCGAATATCCTGAGCGGCGGCGCTTGCCCAGCCGCGGCACGCAGGACGTTGGGAATCAGATGGGTTTCACAGGCATGCGCCTCGCCGATTCCGTGGTCGGCAAGCGCCCCTGCTGCATTGAAGTAACGCAGCACCACCGAGGACATGCCATGCGCAGCCCAGACATCGGCCAGTATCCGCTCCACCATCAACTTGCTCGCCCCATACGGGTTGATCGGATGCATAGGGTGCTGCTCGTCGATCAGCCCGGTCGGGGACTGCCCGAAGACTGCTGCGGTCGAGGAAAACACCAGCCGATCAACGTCCCGACGTCGCATCTGCCGCAGCAGATTCAACGACCCGGTGATGTTGTTCTGGTAGGTGTTGAACGGGTCCGCCACGGAGTCGGCCACCAGCGAAGTCGCTGCAAAATGCATCACGACGTCGAAGTGGCGCCCCGCAAATGCTCGTTCCAGGGCTGACTCATCCAGCAAGTCCGCATGGATGAAGTCGCCCCATTTCACAGCCGCACGGTGGCCCGTGGACAGATTGTCCAGCACGGTAACCGAATGACCCTGTTCGGCAAGCCACTGCGACATGTGGCTGCCGATATACCCTGCCCCTCCGCAGACCAGGACGTTCCACATCTGCCTGTCTCCACGCAAAATCCCATACCGCAACAACTCGACCCCACGCCGCAACTACCACGCGGCAGGTGCAGGCTTGATCAAGACTGACTGATCTCAGGCCTTGGCCTCTTCGTGGTACTCGTCGTCCACGTTGATGGACCACAGGCGGCTCTTGTCTACGTTGCCGCTCGTGATCTGGTCGGCAGCTTCCTTGGCCGTCAACATGGAATGATCCTGGTTGTTGTAGCGGTGCATGCCATTGCGCCCCACCAGAAACAGATTAGGCACCGTGTCCAGCGCAGTACGCAGTCGATCAAAGTTCGCGTAGGCCTCGCCGAAGTAGCCCGGGTAGGCCTTGGGCACCCGGATGACGACCGCATCCTGTGCCGATGCGGCTGAGACCAGACCGATCTGCAGCATTTCACGCTGCGCGAGCGCCTGCAGTTCCGCGTCAGGCATCTTCCACAGATCGTCTGTCTCGCAGCAGAAGAACTCCAGACCCATCCAGACCATGGATGCGTCCTTCACCATGTACGGGCTCCAGTTGTTGAAGACCTGCACACGCCCCACATTCACGCCGGGTTCCTGGATATAGATCCAATTATCGCCGAGTGCGCGCGGCAGCTCATCGGCGCTGTACAGCAAGCCCACCGTGATGAAATCGCGGTACTGGAGATTGTCGGCGATGACCGCAACCTCGTGGCTCCAGCTCTGTCGCGAGGCCGCCACCAGATCGCGCACCGGCATGGTGGAGACGACATGGGTGCACTCCAGCTGGATCGCTTCACCCGATTCGCCCTGCACCGTCACGCTGCGCACTTTCCCGCCCTCAACCGCCAGTCCCACGGCCTTGTGCTTCATCAACAAGGTGCCGCCACGTGCCTGGAACACCTGCGCTGCGGTTTCCCACATTTCACCCGGGCCATGCTTGGGGTACAGGAAATTCTCGATCAGCGAGGTCTGCGCGACCTTACCGTTCATCCCTAGCATGCCACGCAGTGCGTGAAACACGGCCTTGGTGACGGACAGGCTCTTGATGCGTTGCGCACCCCACTCCGCGCTGATCTGGTTGCACGACACGCCCCAGACCTTCTCGGTGTATTCCTTAAAAAACTGGCGGTACAGGCGCTGACCGAAGCGATTGATCAGGAAATCTTCAAGGCTGCGCTCAGGCTCGATCTTGCTGATCTGCGAGCGCAGATAGCTGAGACCAAACTGCATGGATTTGCCAAGCCCGAGGTTGCGGAAACTGTCCGCATTCAACTTCAGCGGGTACGAGAAAAAGCGACGATTGAAGTAAATCCGCGAAAGACGGTTGCGCACCAGCATGGCCGTCGGCTCGGCGCCCTCGGCCCGTGTCGCGCCTGGCGGAACCCCTTCGCGGGCCTGTCCCTGGTAGCGCAGGTTCAGCGGGACATCGCCGGCGTGCTCGATGGGCATCAGATTGGCCCACCACTGCATGACCCAATCGGACTTGGAAAAGAACCGGTGACCGCCGATATCAATGCGGTTTCCATTATGGTTGACCGTGCGCGAAATACCGCCCACGCAATCGTCGGCCTCGACAATCGTCACCTGCACGTCGGGCTGCCCCACCAGCTCCAGTGCTGCGGTCAGGCCGGCGGGGCCGGCGCCGATTATTACTATCTGCTTGCTCATGATGCTTCCCCTTCCACAATGGACCGGCCGCTCACGCGCGACCGGAACAGAATCAGTTTACGCAGTACGAAGTTGCTGGTGAACGAAAAGCCCACCGCAACCACCCTGGCAATGCTCCCCCGCACGCCAAACCACTCGATACACACCCACATTACGCCTTGCACGACCAGCAAGCCTAAGCAGCCGATCAGCACAAAGGTCGCCAGTTCCGCCGAACGGGAACGGAAACTGCGCGCCGCGAACACCCAGCGCACGCTAATGACATAGGCCACCACACTGCCCAGCAGGAAGCCGCCCGTCGCGGCGGCATACCAGTCCCACCCCAGGTGGGCCAGCAGAGCGAACACACCCAGATCAGCCAACAGCGCTGCCGCCGAGGCCAGCAGATAGCCGCTTCCCTCGGACAGCCAACCCCGCCGGGTCGCGAGGTCCGCCTCGAGCTCCACCAGCGGCTGCTCGCTCATGGCGTGGCCTCACCCTCGGAAGCTACCCAATCCGAGCACTTGTACAGATACTCGGTGGAGATCACTTCACCGGTGCCGGGGTGGCGTACCTGCCACCGGCCGCGTACGTGCTTTTCTTGGTCATACGGCAGCACGAAATAGTCGGGCGGCGCCAGTTCGCCATGTCGGGTGCACAGGTGACGTAGCCCCAGTTCGCTCACCCGGCAGGGTTCCGGATTCTCCTGCACATTGGCCAGCACGCCGCAGATTTCAGCCTGTAATGTCACCGGCTCGACCTGGGTGTTCAATTGTTTTCCAAGCAGCGCCGTCTGCCGATTGAACATCTGCCCGGACAGCTGCTGCGGACTAAAGTAGTTGGCGCGACGAAGTACCATCCAAGCGGCGCGCGGGGACGCCTCGCTGGCATACCAGAAAACAACTGCGCTACGCGGAATATTTTCGGCAAATACAGGAGTGCCGTGCGCAGACTCCTGGGCACGCGTCCACGGGCTACGGGAATCCCACAGCCACAACGCCCCCAGCAGGGCCAGTACTGACAAGGCTCCCAGCAACGCCTGACCCTTTTCACCACTGCGCTGATAGCCCCAAACCAGCAAGGCCACGGTCCCACCGCACAGCAGCGGGTAGGCGAAGATCATCACGTCCTGGCGGATTATCTCGGAGTTGCGGCCCGTCATCTCGTACACAGCCCAAATCTGCAGCTGGTATCGGAAACAGGCCACGGCCAACGCTAGTACCAGGCCGACCAGCAACAGGCGGCGGATGGGAGCACTGACCTTGGCCGCGACCAAGGGCCAGACCATATGCAATGGAATAAGACCGAGTACCGCCCAGGGCAGCGTGCTGCGCGGCACGCTGGCACCAATGACGGCGATGGCAATGACCAGCAGCGGGCCTACCCAATCACGCCCGCCGCGTTGCCACTGCTCCCAGACCAGGAAGGGAATGGCTGCAGCCGCCAGCCAATGGACCAGCCACAGCACGCGCCACAACTGCAGGCCGACGGGCAGAATCAATCTCAGCACATCGGCCAGCAGATAGCTCAGGCCAAGGCCCACAATCATAGCGAGCAGCAAGGCCTTGGCCAGGCGGCCAAACAGTGTGTTGGCGCCACCGTGCTGTGCCACCAGATGGAGCAGATAGATGTCGGCCAGCACGATGCACCAGTCCCGAAGGGCCCAGGCGCCCAGAAACACCTGGTCGCCCACGCCATCGATCATGGCGCGCCACTCTAGATCCATGACCTGCAGCAGACCGCCCAGCGGCCCCACCTTCAGGGCGGCCAGCACCAGTACCGGCACCGCCAGCAGTAGCGACCACAGCCAGCGGCGATCCCCGAGCACCAGCCAACACAAAGCCGCCAGCACCGCCGCGATGGCCTGAAGTGGGTGTAGCAGCCCCGCTAGGGCGAACCCCACTATCGCCCAGCCCATCCGCCCTTGGACCAAGGCCGCCAGCGCGAGCAGGCACAGAGCCTCTGCAATTGGCCGTGCGGTCAGGAAGGGTTCGGCATACGAGAACATGCTGAACGCGCCGTAGCCGGTGGGCATTACGATCAACGCCAGCAACGCGGGCCAGCGCCAGCGCGGCGGGAACAGCACGTGCACACACCACGCACTGGCCGCGTAGAAAAGAAAGCGGCCGACGAAGGTCAGCGCCATGAAGGCCTTGCCCGGCTCCACGTGGGCCAGCAGGAGCGCCAGCAACTGAGGGAACAGGGTGAAACTGGCCTGACTGCCTGCCACGAAGAACAGGTCACGATTGAAGATGTCCGGCGAAATCAGTCGCAATGCCTGCGCGAGATACAGCGTCGCGTCATGGCGAATACCTGTATAGGGCCTGAGATAGACGATCAGCGCCAGCGCAAAGCACCACGGCGCGATCCTGCGCAACGTCAGCATGAACGAGGTCCGCATCCAGAAAAAGCGAGCCCCGCAGACGCGGGGCTCGGGTACAACGTCTGGCGTGTTATGCCTGCCGAATTACTGGCAGGTAGCCGGACGGTACTTGGCCGGGATCGAGCCACTGCAGATCCAGGTCACCTGGCCGTTGGCGGCCTTGGTACCGGTCAGGGTGATGTTACCGGTGGCGCTGCCGCCCAGAGCCTGCGAGGTGGCGGTGATCACGCCTGTAGCGTAGGTCACGCCCGAGACATACTTGGACGACTGGGTTTCGATAGCGACGGTGGCCGGCATGGTGGTGGCGGTGTCCGAAGCAGCCGCTTCCGCAACGGTAGTACGGGCCGACGAAGCAGCCAGCACGACTTCCGAAACGCGCGACTTGATCAGGTAGTCCTGGTAAGCCGGCAGAGCGATGGCGGCCAGGATGGCAATGATCGCAACAACGATCATCAGTTCGATAAGGGTGAAGCCCTTCTGGTTCTTCATAGTGATACATCCCCAAGATAGTGGTGGTTGAGTCAGTGCGCAGGATCGATCCGGCCATCGGCCGGCTGAGCGGGTCCTACACCCTGCGGGTGGATCAACGCAGGTTGCGTGCCAACCCCGGCACGCCTCCCCCTGGATTTCCCCGCGCCCATGATGGCAGCAATTTCCGGGATGTGAACCCCCCGGTCATCATTCTGCGACGGACCCAGCAATGTGACGCAGTACGTCACCTTTGGTCGGTAGCCGGCACGAATTCGCACTCTTGCCCGCTCAGACTCTGCCAAGTCGGCGATGAACCCGCTACCATCGGCAGATGCCCGTCTGGGGATGGCGGGCCGGGGAGCCAATATGTCTGTCAGTCGCAGTGCGATGAAGAAGGAGCCCGTGGCCCGCGCCACGATGGAGCTGCAACCGTTTGTCTGGGAGGGGACCGACAAGCGGGGAATCAAGATGAAAGGCGAACAGTTGGCGAAGAACGCCAATCTGCTACGCGCCGAACTGCGTCGCCAAGGGATCAATCCGGGGCAGGTCAAGCCGAAGTCCAAGCCGCTGTTCGGCGCGGCGGGCAAACGGGTCACCCCCAAGGACATTGCGTTCTTCAGCCGGCAAATGGCGACCATGATGAAATCCGGTGTACCGATCGTATCGGCGCTGGAGATCATTGCCAGTGGGCACAAGAACCCACGCATGAAGAAGATGGTCGACGGGGTTCGCACGGATATCGAGGGCGGCTCATCACTGCACGAAGCCGTCAGCAAACACCCGGTTCAATTCGACGAGCTATATCGCAACCTGGTCCGCGCTGGCGAGGGCGCAGGCGTACTGGAGACGGTGCTTGATACCGTTGCCACCTACAAAGAGAACATCGAAACCCTCAAGGGCAAGATCAAAAAAGCCATGTTCTACCCTGCGATGGTGGTAGCCGTTGCCATCATCGTCAGCTCGATTCTGCTCATCTGGGTCGTCCCTCAATTTGAAGACGTCTTCAAGAACTTTGGCGCCGATCTACCAGCCTTCACCCAGATGATCGTGAACGCGTCGCGCTTCATGGTCTCCTGGTGGTGGCTGATGCTCCTCGTAGCCGTCGGCAGCGCCGTAGGATTCATCATGGCCTTCAAGCGCTCTCCCGTTCTGCAGCATCGCGTTGATCGCATCATCCTGAAGGTGCCGGTGATCGGCGAAATCATGCATAACAGCGCCATTGCCCGTTTTGCCCGGACGACTGCCGTGACCTTCAAGGCCGGCGTGCCGCTGGTGGAAGCCCTGAGCATTGTCGCCGGCGCAACCGGCAACAAGGTGTATGAGGAAGGCGTCCTGCGGATGCGAGATGACGTGTCGGTAGGCTACCCGGTCAATATGGCCATGAAACAACTCAACCTGTTCCCGCACATGGTCATCCAGATGACCGCGATCGGTGAAGAGGCTGGCGCACTGGACACCATGCTGTTCAAGGTTGCCGAGTACTATGAGCAGGAAGTCAACAATGCCGTGGATGCCCTGAGCAGCCTGCTGGAACCGATGATCATGGTGTTCATTGGTACCATTGTCGGCGGTATGGTCATCGGCATGTACCTGCCCATCTTCAAACTCGGCGCCGTCGTCGGCTAAAGGTAACAATGGCATTTCTCGACCAGCATCCCGGCCTCGGCTATCCCGCTGCGGCCGGTCTGGGACTGCTTCTGGGCAGCTTCCTGAACGTTGTCATCCTGCGCCTGCCCAAGCGGCTGGAATGGCAGTGGAAGCGCGATGCGCGCGAGGTTCTGGAAGAGCCGGACTTCTACGAGCCGCCCCCGCCGGGCATCGTGGTGGAGCCTTCGCACTGCCCGCACTGCAAGCACAAGCTGGCCTGGTACGAGAACATCCCGCTGTTCAGCTGGATGATCCAGGGCGGCAAGTGCCGCCACTGCAAGGCGCCCATCTCCATCCAGTACCCGCTGGTGGAAGCGCTGACCGCGGTGATGGTGCTGGCCTGCGTGTGGCAGTTCGGCTTCGGCTGGCAGGGCTTTGGCGCGATCGTGCTGACCTGCTTCCTGATCGCCCTGTCCGGCATCGACCTGCGCACCCAACTGCTGCCAGACCAGTTGACCCTACCCCTGATGTGGCTGGGGTTGATAGGCAGCATCGACAACCTGTACATGCCCGCCAAACCGGCCCTGCTCGGCGCCCTGCTGGGCTACCTGTCGCTGTGGTCGGTGTGGTGGCTGTTCAAGCAGCTGACCGGCAAGGAAGGCATGGGCCACGGCGACTTCAAGCTGCTGGCCGCGCTGGGCGCCTGGTGCGGGATGAAGGGCATCCTGCCGATCATCCTGATGTCGTCGGTGCTGGGCGCCATCATCGGCTCGATCTGGCTGTACAGCCGTGGCCGTGACCGGGCGACGCCGATCCCATTCGGTCCCTACCTGGCACTGGCCGGCTGGCTGTTCTTCATGTGGGGCGAGCCCCTGCTGAACCAGTATCTGGTGATGAGCGGGCTGCGCTGAGGGGAGTCCCCATGAGCCAGTATGTGGTTGGCCTGACCGGCGGCATCGCCTCGGGCAAGAGTGAGGTGACCCGGCGCTTCGAGGCGCTGGGGATTGTTGTGGCCGATGCCGACCTGGCCGCGCGCGCGGTGGTGGCAATCGGCAGCCCTGCCCTGTCCCTGATTGCCGAACGCTTCGGCGCGGACATGCTGCTGGCCGACGGCGGCCTGGACCGGGCGCGTCTGCGTGCCCACATCTTTGCAGACC
This sequence comes from Stenotrophomonas sp. Br8, assembly GCF_014763005.1. Taxonomy (NCBI): domain Bacteria; kingdom Pseudomonadati; phylum Pseudomonadota; class Gammaproteobacteria; order Lysobacterales; family Lysobacteraceae; genus Stenotrophomonas; species Stenotrophomonas sp. Br8. The sequence goes on from NZ_JACGTN010000012.1 coordinate 73,731, forward strand.
CGGCCGAGCGGACGGCGCTGGAAGCGATCACCCACCCGGCCATTCGCCGGTTGATGCAGCAGCAGTGCGAGCAAGCCGCCAGCCCCTATGCGCTGGCGGCGATCCCGCTGTTGACCGAAGTGGGCGGCCGCCAGGCCTACCCGTGGCTGGACCGGGTGCTGCTGGTGGACGCGCCCGAGGCGGTGCAGCACGCCCGACTGATGCAGCGCGACGGCATCGACGCCGCGCTGGCCGACCAGATGATCGCCGCCCAGGCTACCCGCGCAAAGCGCCTGGCGCTGGCCGATGACGTGGTGGTCAATGATGGCCATCCGGATGACCTGCAGGCACAGGTGGAGCGACTCGACCACACGTATCGTCGACTAGCGACCCAGTGAAATTGACATCTACATTCTCAAGTGGAGTTTAGATACTGAGCACAATCAAACTTTCACTAAGTCTTGATGCACTCACCTCCCCTGATCACTTTGAAAATATCTCGTCAATTCCACTCCCACACCGATTTGGAACTGCAATCCGTACCGAATCGAGGGCGTGAGCGATGAACTAGGAGATACACCACCATATTCAGAATTCTTCAGGCGCCCCTTGGAGTCTCGTGACTGAGTAGTTCCATAATTCCAGCCCCCTCCCACACCGACGCCGTAAGAAGTCACCGAGGCTTCACCATACACGCCAAAGCCATTAGCACCATCGCACGCAGTATCGGCTGTCGAATCTGGGGCTCCGCCCATAGGATCAAAGGAAGCTCCACCGCCGAGCCCCAACCCTCCGCGAAGGCTAAACGATGTCACCGAAAAGCCCTCGCCGGAGACAACTAGGAATCCGCCCGGGCCAACTGGCCCTAATATTTCTGATGGGATGTAGCCTCCTACAGACAAACTCCAAAGCCCAACCGGATCAATAAGATTCGTTGGCGCAGAGTAAACATATACATACGCTCCAACCCCCCCAGCTAGCCCAATCGGATCACTCTGAGAGTACCGCCCCACTGCCGGGTCATACTCCCGCTGGTAGTTGTAGAACAGCCCACTCGCATCGGTCGCCTGCTGTCCCGGGAAGCGCAGCGCCAGATCAAACACCACGCCATCCCCATCGGGGTCATTGGCCGGTGCCTGGTCGCCAAATACCTCACTCTTGTTGCTCCACTCCCAGATCGCGACATCGCGCACGGGGTCAACCACTACGCGCGGTGTCCCCAGGTGATCGGGCTGGATGTAAGCCTGCTCCGGCACGCCCGTGGCTGGTGTCTGAATCAGCGCCACAGGGTAGTTGTCCAGCCAGACCGCCTGTTGCTGCGCCTGACCGGTGGCCGAATAGTTGCCAACCCACTGCCCGGCTTCATCATAGACCGTGATCTGAGCATCGCCGCCAGCCGGGCTGCGCAGCACGCGTTCGCCGCGGTGGTTGTAACCGTAACTCTCCACTACAGCAGCGCCGTGCTTCACCGCATTCATGCGGTTGGCATCGTTGTAGGCGAACGTCTTGCCGCCAATGCTGGTGGCATTGCCCGCGGCATCCTGGTTGCGCGCCTGACTATCCACGGCAATCAGGCGATGGCTGTCAGACGGATAGGTGTAGCTTGCGGTCCCCGCCGAGGTGGTCAGCGACGTGCGGTTGCCTGTGGCGTCGTAGCCATAGGTTTCGATCGGCGTGCCCGTCGCACCGTCCTGCGTCTGGGTCAGTCGGCCGAGCGTGTCATAGGCGTACTTGGCCAGCATCTCGGAGCCTGCACCGCTCTTCAATTCGGTGATCGAGCCGACGGGATCGTAGCCGTAGCCCAGTGACAGACCGCCTGCCGCGGGGTCATGCACCGCCTGCGGACGGTAATCCAGATCCAGCGGGCGCTGCAGTTGGCGGCCGTTGCCGTAGGTCCAGCCGGTCGCCGGCCCGAAGGCCGCGTAGGTCACGTTGTTGACCACCACCTGCCGGGTCTGTCCCGGGCGAGTCATGCCAATCTGGTTGATCTGCCCTTGGGCGTTGCGCACATAGTCGGCAACGCTTCCGTCCGGGTACGTCAACGCGGCCAAGCGACCGGATTTGCTGTAGGCGTAGCGCAGCGTGCTAGCTAAACCATTGATCGTCTGCACCTTGCGGGTGACCTGGCCGAAGCGGTCATGGCAGTACGCGGTGCTGCCATTGGCGTGCAGCACCTGGCCCAGGCGCCCCTTGGCGAAACTCTCATCATTGGCGCATACCGCTGGTGCGCTGTCGTACTGATAACCCACGTCCAGGCTGGGGTCCGGATACGCGACGCCGACCAGTCGGTTGAGCGCGTCGTAGCTGTAAGCGGCAGTCACGCCGCGCGCATCGGTACGGGTCTTGCGGTTGCCAGCGTCATCAACGGTGAAAGTGGTGTTACCGCTGTCCGGGCTGACCTGCCCGGTCAGATCGCCGAAGCCGTTGTAGGCGTAGGTGGTGTGCAGCCCCTTGGGATCGGTCACCTGGGTGACCTGATCCAACGCGTTGTAGCTGGAGCGGATTTCCGCAGCAACGCCGCCCACGTCCTGCAAGGTCTGCGCCAGCCGGTTCAACGGATCATACTGCTGCTTCGTCACCCGCTGCAGGGCATCGGTGACCGACTGCGGATTGCCATTGGCATCGTAAGTAAAGCCGGTGGCGTTGTTGCCGGCATCCTTCAGCGTGGTCAACTGCCCTAGAGTGTTGTAGACGCGGGCCAGCGTGCGGCGCAGCGTCCCCCCTGCATCGACCGTATTTTCCTGCAGTCGGTTGCCGGCGTTGTCCAGCGTGTAGTGAATGGTGTTGCCGGCACTGTCCGCAATGTCCGTCAGCCGCTGGGCTGCGTCGTAGACATAGGTGACGCTGCTACCGTCGGGCTCGGTGATCCGCTGCACGTGGCCGGTGGGCCAGTAGCTCAGCTGGGTGCTGCGGTCTTCGGCAGTAGTGCCGCCACGCACGGTGATCGACGTCGGCCAGCCACGTGGATGATAGGTGTAGTCGGTCACCACGCCATTGGCATCACGCACTGACAACGGGCGCCCGAAGGCATCGTAGGCTAGGGTCTCAACGGTATGACCCAGCGCACTGGTGATGCTGCGCAGATCGCCCTTGCGGAACGCACAGGTGCCGCTGGTCGCACACCCCGCATCATCAGCGGTGTACCAGGCATAGGTCATGGTATCGGCCACGTCCGTTCGCGGACCGTCGATGCTTCGCAGCAGGCCTATCCGAGGGCAAGTCCCGGCGCCTACATCCGCAGCCTCGCAGTAATTGAATGTTTGGAAACGCGCCTCAAGAGACACCGGATCTAGCGCAGCACTAGTTGATACCTGACCACGCGAGTTGTAAGACCAGCGGACGATGGACACCACCCGCCCCTCCGAATCCAAGACACGACGCTCGATAGGTGAATTTATGGATTCATCCCAATCTATTTGAACGATACGTCGCACAGAGGTCCCGACTGCTTCTTCTACTGAAACGCGATGCGCACCTGCATATGAAAATACATCCACAGCGCCACGACGCCCGGTGCGTTCGAGCAATCGACCTTGGGCGTCGTGCTTCATCAGCTCGCTACCGCGCGAATCCTGGACCGATATGGGTGACCGATAAAATGTGCTATCAAACTTATAGGAAACGACCTCGCCAGATGAGACCTTTACAAAGACGTGCTGATCATCCTTATAGGAAAGATATGTACCCTGCACTTTTCCTTCGACGGTGTGCAGCTCACTTGATGTCACTCGCCCCCACAGGTCGTAGCCGAAGCTGGCATAGCGAGCGCCATCCTCGCCGGTGATGCCAGTCAGCAGATAGGGACTTAGACTTGTGGCCAACCCCTCCTCACCATAATGATAGCGTTTGACCTGACCAGCACCGTAGTCCACAGCCAACAAACTCCCCAGATCGTTCTGAGAATAGACAATATGCGCCCCACCGGGCAGCTCAATTGAATCGAGGCGCCCATTTGCATAGTGAAATCGAACTACTCGCCCAGCACCGTCTGTCAGACTGGCGATACGGAACGCCTCGGATAAACCTGTCACTGGCTCATGCGCCACAACAACGTCGTTGGCAGGATTATTCAAATCCTGAACAACCACCAATCGACCTTTACCATCAAAAATCCGAACGCCGCCAATCCCGTCACGAAGAACATACTTATCACTAGAAACTCGCGTCAGCGTACTCGTCGACATTCCCACACTGTACACGTCGCCAGCCAACCGAGTCAGCTTTGCGTAGTACCCCTCATCGGAAATTATGTACCCGTAAGGAAAATCAAGGCGCGCGCTATAGGTATAGGTCCAACCAAGGGGAAAATCGCGACCAAAACCCACTTGCCGCAACGAATGATAGTAGCGATTAAACAACTTGCCAGCAAACTCGAAATCCGCTTCAATCCGAGACTTATCACCATTATCAGGGTGGCATGGATATGGATTTGCCGGACACGAAAAAGTTTGCGTTATTTTCCTAACTACAATATGCGGCATGGAGCGGGATGGAGCACATACCGCATTGAGCGAAGGAGTCCGCGATTGCTCACCATAGAAGCCAGCCGGACATATATATGACTGGAACTTTACGAGAGGAACTCCGCCCTGATCAGGCGGCACATCTCCCCAGCCGGAACAGTAGATATCCCACTTCAACTCCTTGCCAGGAGACATAAAATGGACATATCCATAAGGGCCGGGAGGATTCGGCGAGTGTCCCGATGGAGAAGATCCATAACCTCCAGTCACTTCAACATTGCTATATTTGCATTGAGCCGAGTCCTTTAAATATTTCGCCTTGTACTGCTCAATCAAATAGGCCTCATTCAAACATAGGAGTTGATGATGAGGGTCGCCATTAGCTAAATTCGCTTCGCATACGGGACTGGAATCTTGCCAGCCAGCAATTCGATAAACAGGCGGAAATAGTGTCTTGGGAGATTGCTTGTCGACGGCATAATCGATCCGCAAGGATTCAGATCCTGCCCCGTAGGGCCGAGCACTCTGTTGACGGAGCAATCCTTGATACTCCGGATACTCCTGCTCCAGCGCCTGCTCCGCCTCATGAAGACTTTTAAAGCACCCCCCTGTTGACGGGCAGTAGTTCTCAAGGGCGGGGGGGGCAGATGGCGGAAGGTCGTTAGCTTGACTCCCAGCGGATGCCCCCAATAGACCAGAAAAAATCAGAACACTGCCAATCGCGCCCAAAGGGCTGGCTTTTCCACGCATCACTATCCCCTGGAGTTCAGATTCACACCAAGGAATACCGATGATGTCTTGCATCCGTCCTTGGAGCCCTAGTCCGTCAGGCTAGGACGATCCAAACTTGGCGACAAGGCCAGAAATCAAAAGTGAGACCAGGGTCCATTCCCGCCGCCCACTTGACCACATCGACTTCCCAGCGGCTTCTCTAAGCCGCCACCGCGCATGTGAAGGCGACGACTCCCTTGTTGACCGAAGTGGGCCGCCGCCAGGCCTTCTCGTGGCTGGACCGGGTGCTACTGGTGGATGCCCCGGAGGCCGTGCAGCACGCCCGGCTGATGCAGCGCGACGGCATCGACGCCGCGCTGGCCGACCAGATGATTGCCGCCCAGGCCAGCCGCGCGCAGCGCTTGGCGCTGGCTGATGACGTGGTCGTCAATGATGGCCATCCGGATGACCTGCAGGCGCAGGTGGAGCGGTTGCATGCTCGATATCTGGGGTTGGCAGTCGGGTAAGCCGGCAGGTCTGCCGGCTCCGACCGAACAGGCATCCACGCACGGCGTGGATCTACTCACCAGCACCGCGCGAGCAGGCATCCACGCATGGCGTGGATCTACTCCAGCTGCTGGCGGGCGTAGCGGGCGAGTTCGCGGGCGGCCAGCAACAGGCCTTCCACTACGTCCGGCGGCAGTTGCTGGCCTGCACTGCCCTGCACCCGTGCCGCTTCAGCGGCGTGCAGCATCTGGATCAACGCATTGAGGCCAGCCAGCGTGCGGCTGAGGCTGGCCAGGGTTACCGCTTGCGACGGGGTGAGACCCGCGCCCTGCCGGGTCTGGCCATCGGCGTTGTCGCGGCCATCCATGCGTGCCATCAGTGCCGGCAGCAGGTCGCTGGGTTCGGCCAGCACGTCTTCGATGCGTTCGGCGATGTCGGCCGGCAACTGGTCGGCGGATTCGCCGACCAGGCGGCGCAGGTTCGGATAGGTGGTGCGTGTGGACATGGCAGTGCTCCTCGCAGACGGCAAGGCCACCCGCAGAAGCGAGGTGGCGGACGGTGCGGGTTGGCGTACCGGAGACCCAACAACTCAACAGCAAGGAAAAAGACTCCAGCGGATTCTGGTGAATCCCCACGCACCGCCCGCCGAAGCAAGAGCATGCGGTGCATTTTCCATGATGGCCTAGGCGCATCAGGAGCTGTTGAATTGTCGGGTTTGTTCGGGACGCCAATCCCGGCCAGGGCGATGACCCCAGCCATGCCATCTCGCCAGCTGCATGCAAAGCGGTCATGAGGCGAAAACGCCATGCGGGCCAACCGTCTGCGGAACCGTGCGGTGTGACACGCGCAGGGCGCGGAGTGCGTCACGCAGGTGTCGTGCGGGGCCAGAAGCGCCGCGCCTTCGCGAAAACTGCATTGGCGCTGCATGCGACATTTCGCGCCGAGTGGGAGATTTCGACGACGGATGGATTCGTGCCGACCAAGGTCGGCACCTACCAAAGCAGCAGCCAGAATGAATTACAACGGCTTCGGCGAGAACGTCAGGGTGGCGATCACGCCGCGGGCGCCGCCCGGGCGCACGCTTACCTGCCAGCCGTACAGGTCGCACAGGCGGCTGACGATCGACAGGCCGATACCGCCGCCCTGCGAGTGACCGGCATGGGTGCCGCGATAGCCGCGCTGGAACAGCTTGGCGGCATCTTCCTCGCTCAGGCCCGGCCCGCTGTCGGTCACCGATACGGCGTTGGCGCCCACATGCACGCGGACCTCGCCATCCTGCGAATACTTCACCGCATTGCCGATCAGGTTGCCCAGCGCCACTGACAACGCCGCTTCGGGGGCATCGATGACCAGATCGCGTTCGCCATCCAGGTGCAGCTCCAGCGGCTTGCCACCCAACTGCGCGCGATGCGCATCCAGCAGCTGTTCGGCCACACGGGCCACATTGCTGCTGCCCTGCCCGCGCTCGTTGCGCGACAGCAGCAACAGCGCGCCGATCAGATCGCTGCACTGTTGCTCGGCACGTTGGATGCGCTGCAGGCGCTGCAGCACCTTCTCGTCCAGGCCCGGGCGGGTCAGCAGCAGCTCGGTAGCGCCACGGATCACCGCCAGCGGCGTACGCAGCTCATGGCTGACGTCCGCATTGAACTCACGGTCGCGCTGCACCACTTCGGTCAGCCGCGAAGAATAGTCATCGAGCGCCTGGGCCAGCTGCCCCACTTCGTCATCGGGGAAGCGCGGCGCCAAGGGTTCTGGGTCGCTGGTGCCGCCACGGTACGCACGCAGGCGCGCGGCCAGATCCGAGACCGGCTTCATCACCTTGGAGGCCGACCACCAGCCCAGCACCAGCGACAGCAGACTGAACACCAGCACCGACAGGAACAGCGCGCGGTTGAGCTGCTGCCCACCGCGAACGCTGTCGGTCATGTCGTAGGCCAGGAACGCCCAGGCATCAGGGGTCTTGCGCACGGCCAGCTTGTAGGAATAGCGCTCTCCGCGCTCGTCCACACCGCCCATGTTGTACAGGCCGTCCTTGAACTCGTACCAGTCCGGCTCCTCCTCGCGCAGCGCCTCGAACTTGTCCGGCTTGATCAGGCGCGCGCGCATCTGCTGCACCGGCAGGTCGGGGTTGCGGTCCGGGCTTTCGTAGTAACGCCGCACGTACTCGCTGATGTTGCGGTTCATCACGTCTTCCACCAACTGGTTTTCCACCCGCATGCGGGCCCAGTTGGTGGCAAACGCGAACAGTGTCGTCAGGCAGAAGCCCAACAACACGAACGAGACGATGATGCGGCTGCGCAGACGCCGCCGATAAGGCGTGCGCCGGCGCTCCCCCTTGCTTGCCACAGAATCAGGCTTCCGGCGTGGCGATGCGGTATCCGATGCCATGGCGGGTCTGGATCATCGGCACTTCAAAGGGCTTGTCCACCACGGCGCGCAGGCCATGGATGTGCACGCGCAGCGAATCGGAGTCCGGCAGCTCTTCGCCCCAGACACGGGTTTCCAGTTCCTGTCGGGTGACCACGGCCGGGGCCGCTTCCATCAACGCCTGCAGGATCTTCAGTGCGGTCGGGTTGAGCTGCAGCAGCTTGCCCTGGCGACGCACTTCCAGCGTGTCCAGGTTGTATTCCAGGTCACCGGTTTCCAGCACGCGGGTCTGCACGCCCTTGCCGCGACGCGACAGGGCGTTCAGACGTACCTCGACTTCCTGCAGCGCGAACGGCTTGATCAGGTAGTCGTCAGCACCGGAATCAAAGCCGGCCAGTTTGTTGTCCAGCGAATCGCGCGCGGTCAACATCAGCACCGGGGTCTGCTTGCGTGCTTCGTTGCGAAGCTTGCGGCAGACTTCGATACCGTCCATGCCCGGCAGGTTGAGATCCAGGACAATCGCGTCGAACTCGTGCACGACAGCCAGATGCAACCCGGTCACTCCGTCGGCAGCGAAGTCCACGGTGTGGCCCCGGTCCTCCAGGTAGTCGCCCAGATTGGCCGCAATGTCGCTGTTGTCTTCGATTACCAGGATTCTCACTGTCACCTCTAATTGACGAATTTACCGACGCGCTGGGCCTGGCCCATGTCGCGCTGTGCCTTGTCCTTCTGCCGAGCACGCTCGGCGACGGTCATGCATTGCGTGGACGACATGTTGGAACCGATGGCCTTCTCACGTCGGCATATTAGACGACTATCTTCACGCGCCTGTGTCAAAACGGTGTTCACGACCTGCTGATCGTTGAAGACCTCAGTTCGTACCGATTCAGGCATCGCGTCCCTGGTCGGATACTGCTCGGCGGCGGTACGGATGCGAACCAGGGTCTCACGGACCTTGCCCCGCTCTTCCTGACGCAGTTCGGAATAGGTTTCGCCGTCGTTGAGTTCGATCTCGATGCGCTCAATCTGCTGCAGCAGCGGCTTGCCCGGCAGGAACACCTCTTCGGCACTCTTGGCCCCTGCCGAGGCAGCGACCAGGACCAATGCCGAAACCAGAACCGCTGATATCACTGGATGCTTCATGACAAACGAATCCCTGTTTGAGGTGAACGCCGACTGTATGCGGATGCGCGCTCTGCCAGCAAGTGCTGGCCGGCAGGGTGCAGGCGGCCCTAAAGCTTGGAATCCGGATTCAAATTGCTATTGGTGCGCTGGTCGTTGAGCAGGGCCTTGCCCTTCTCTTCGATACGTCGCCGCTGGGCGACGGTCAGGCAGCGGCTCTTGGGCATATTGCTGCCCGTAGTGCGCTGGTATGAGCAGATCTGGCGACTGTCGTCGTGGGCGCGCGTGAGGATGATGTTGACCCGCTCCTGATCGTTGAAAACGTCGTTCTGCACCTGCGGCGGCAACTCCTGGACGGTCTGGCGGTCGCCCATCCGCTGGGTGATCCGCGCCAGCGCCTGCTGGACCTGACTGCGGTCCTCGGCGGAGATTTCGTTGTAATCGCCCTGCTGCAGGGCTTTTTCGACCTGGCGGACCTGCTCGGCCACCGGGCTCTGGCGGTCCATCTGCACAGCCGCCTTTTCCGGCTTGGCCAGTGCAACGCCAGGCAGGCACAGCAACAGCACGATCATCGTGGTGCGGTACATCGCCAACCTCCCGATCCTTCGGAACGAAGGCCCAACTCTACGAGTGTCCCCGCGCGCCCACAAGGGACCCTTGGCAGGGGGGCATCGAGCATAAAAAAGACCCAGGCGGTGCACCCGCCTGGGCCTGAAGTTGTATCCCGATACCGATCCTGCTGAGAGGCAGAGCTGCGGTTCGTTGAAGGCTACGCCCGGGGCGATTAAAGCGGTGTTAAACCCGCCAACCCTGCCTGAATTAAATTTCAACCCGCTGAAATATCAAGGTTTTTTGATTTTCTCGACATGCGCGATGATGCGTGCGGCCACGTCCACCCCGCAGGCAGCCTCGATCCCTTCCAGACCCGGGGTGGAGTTCACCTCCAACACCAGCGGGCCGCGCTCGGAGCGGATCAGGTCCACGCCACAGACGCCCAACCCCAGCGCCTTGGCCGAACGCACCGCCACCTGCTGCTCGGCCCGGCTGGCCTTGGACGCCACCGCGGTACCGCCGGCATGCAGGTTCGAGCGGAAATCCCCTTCCGGGGCCTGACGCTGCATCGACGCCACCACCTGGTCGCCGACCACGAAGCAGCGCAGGTCGGCGCCCTTGGCCTCGCCGATGAACTCCTGCATCAGGAAGTTGGCATACAGCCCACGCAGGGCTTCGACGATGCCGCGCGAAGCGCTGGCCTTCTCGGTGAGGATCACACCGCGGCCCTGGGTGCCTTCGTTGAGCTTCACCACGTGCGGCGGCGGGCCGAGCATGGACAGCAGGTCGACGGTGTCGTCAGGGTTGTCGCCAAAGACGGTGACCGGCATGTCGATGCCCTTGGCCGCCAGCAGCTGGTGCGCCCGCAGCTTGTCGCGCGAACGCAGGATCGCGTCGGACGGGTTGGGCGTGCGCGCGCCCATCAGCTCGAACTGGCGCAGCACGGCGGTGCCGTAGCGGGTGACCGAAGCGCCGATGCGCGGGATGACCGCGTCTACGCCGGTCATCGGCCGGCCCTTGTAGTGCATGGAAAAGCCGTCCGCGGCGATGCGCATGTAGCAGCGCAGCGGATCCAGGATGCGTACGGTATGGCCGCGCGCGCGCGCGGCCTCGACCAGCCGACGGGTGGAATAGAGCCGGGTGTTGCGGGACAGGATGGCGAGCTTCATCGCAGTGGGATCGGTCGGCAGGCGCGCAGCATAGCGTGGCGACGTTGCGTCTGGATGATGCTGTTCGGTCCATGCGCGGCAGGGGCTGCCCAGCTCAATCGGGGCCTGGCAGCACCGACGGATATGTGCGCGCCGCTTCGCCCAGCGCCGCGATGCAGGCCATCTGGATCGCCGATCCACTGAAGGCCTCCTGATAGATCTGCCCGATCAACTGCGCCGCCTGCGGGCCACCGGCGCGCCCGAGTGCTCGAACCGCTTCAACCTGTTTGGCCGAGCCAATGCCAGCGGAAAGAAAGATCCGATGCAGCGCGGTGACGACGTCATCCCTGCGATCCATGCCTGCGTACTCCCTGAAATGAGAGCAATACGCTAGCGAAGACCGCAGCGGTCGGACATGCGGATTGTTTGAATCTGTACGCCGTGCGCAAACGAAAAACCCCGGAAACGACAATGCCGCTTCCGGGGCCTGGATTCAGGAGCGGGCGAAGGGAATCGAATCCCAACCCGCCCAACCGAAGCGGTAGGGTCCATGGTGGTCAACCAAATCTATTCTCTTCCTCGCTGCCGGGGAGAAGCATCACCGGAAACAGAACGAACACCCCTAGAGGAACCAACGCAATCACAACGAACCACCCAGACTCATCAATGTCGTGCAGTCTTCGAACGGTCAGTGCGAGCATTGGCAGAGGGAAAAGTATGAGTGCAACCAACGCTACCACCCGTCCCGCATCCCCGAGACGCGAGGACAGTTCCCAGCTGTGCAGATCGGTGCCGATCAGCCAGTAGCCGGCATTGTCCAAGCTATAGCTGAGCGCCGCGACGAGAGCAGCAAGCAGAAAGAACGACCAGAATTCTGTCCGGTTGGATCGCCCTGAAAAATCGAAGCACCGTCTGATTGGCAAAAGTGCAGCGATCATTCGCGCTCCGGACAACGGATGATGAAAACCCCTAGCTAACGATCTTTTAGCATCTCCAAACCAAGCAACAACTGAACTATCGGTTCGACAGGAACCGGAAGGTCGAAGGAGGAGCGAAGGGGATTTTCAATTCCGCGATCTCCACGCCGAGACGGCGCAGACAGGGCCTGTTTGGCAATCGACATTCGCGAGGTGCCGGCCCGGCTGGGGCATTGACCGGTCACCACGACCGGGATCCACGTCCAGAAGAAAAGACACTCCAAAGCCACTTCGACGCAGCGAATTGCGGAGCGGTCCGGATATCGCGGAGTGGTTGGAGAAGCCGCGGACCTTTGGGAGACATGGAGCGGGCGAAGGGAATCGAACCCTCGTCAGTAGCTTGGGAAGCTACAGCTCTACCATTGAGCTACGCCCGCGTTGCCCGACAAGTCTATGCGGGGCACGTGTTCAAACGCAACGGGCAGGCCCTTGCAGCCTGCCCGTCGAGTAGACGGCAAGCCCGCAGGCCTGCCGTCATGTGCATCAGAAGCTGCCGCTGAAGCTGGCAAACAACGTCGCGTCCTGCGCACGCTTCTGCAGGGTGGTGGCGCTCAGGCCGATGTTGCTCTGCAGGCCGAACAGTTCCATGCGCGCGCCCAGGATGGCGGTCGCATAGTTCTTGTCGAAGTCCATGCCCGGCACGCGGTACATGCCCACGTCCGGCAGGCTCTGCACCCAGGCGCTGGCCTGCTTGGTGTCTTCGAACTCGTGGTCGTAGGTCACCTGCACGTACGGCTTGACGGTGCCGCCGTCGAAGCGGGCCTGCCAACCGATACGGCCCACGGTGGAATCGACATCCTGCTTGCCGTAACCCAGCGCGGTGGCGAGGGTGCCGGCATCGGCGCTTTCGGTGTAACCGTCGATCTTGACCTGCTGCCAGATCACCGAGGCGATCGGGCCGTGGCGGAAACCGCCCTCGGTGCCGAACTCGTAACCGGCGTTCAGGGCGGCGGTCAGGTTGCTGCCGTCCGGCGAGCCGCTGTGCTCACGGGTTGCCGGGCCGAGCTGGACCTTGCGGTTCACGTCATAGGAGAGCCAAGTGTAGCTGACCTGGCCATTGACCCAGATGCGGTCGCCGTACCAGCCAGCGAACAGACCGGCCGTGGTGTCCTTCTGGGTGAAGTCGCCACGGCTGTTGCCGAAGTCGGCATTCAGACGGCCAAAGCCGGCGAAGCCGCCGAAGACCATGCCGTCACGCGCCCAGTCGATACCGAACAGGCCGGCCGGGGCCAGACCGTCGTACAGATCGGCGTGGTCATAGCGCTGCATGTCGCCGCGCACGCCGCCCCACCACGACAGGCCGTCAGCCGGGCGACCCGCCTGGTGCAGGCTGACCTGGTCGGCACGCGAGCGGCCGATGGTCTGTGCCGAATGGCTCAGCACCTGCTGCAGGCGCGGACCTTCGAGGATCGACACCGCGTACTGGCCCAGCAGCGCATGGCCGGCGGTGGTCGGGTGCACGCCGTCGGCGAACAGATAGGCGGTGGCCGCATCCGGGCTGACGTAGCTGGTCGGGTTGCAGGTCAGGATGCTGGTGGTGGTGTCAGCAGGGTTGATCCTGCAACCGGTGTCGGTGACGTTGCGGAAGCCGTACATGGCCGGGTTGGCCGCCACTTCACGCAGCACGGTGAAGGTATCGAGCGGGATGAACTCGATGCCGGCCTGCTTCAGGCCGCCATACAGGGCCTTGTTGTAGCCAGCTGCCAGCGCGGTCGCCTGCGCGGCACCGGCCGGACCCAGCGAGCGGAACTGCGGGGCAATGCCGACGTCGGGCAGGTTGGGGACGAGCACGTACTCGGCACCGGCCTGCTTGAGGGCGCCCACCAGGGCCACCTGGTCGGTGACAGCCGCGCCGATGATGGCCTGCGCCTGGGCCGGCGCACGCGCTGCGGCGAACAGGTCGTTGGCACCGCCCCAGACCGTGTACAAGGCATTGGCGTCAGCCTTGCCGCCGTTGGCAGCCAGGTAGCGGGCCGTCTGGCTCTTCAACGATGGGATGGTGCCCAGGGCACTGGCCACGTCGACGCCGACACGGGCACCGCCGACAGCGTAGTTGTCGCCGTTCTGGCCGTTGCCGTTGGCAGCGCCATTGAGGCCGTAGTAGTTGGCGACCTGCTGCGCCCACACCCAGCCCGGGTTGGTGGTGAACTGGCCAGTGACCGGGCGCACGTCGGCCGGCAGCAGCGGACGGAAGTAGCCAGCGTCGGTCAGGCTGTCGCCGAAGAAGACCGCGTGGCTGTAGGGGGATTCGCCTGCCATGGCCGGCAGCGCGGCCAGCGCGATCGCGGCCGCCATGAGGGAGCGGATCGGGCGTTTGCTGAGCAGCATGTAAAAACTCCTGTGGGGATATCGTTGAGGATCCGACGCACGTACGCCGGCGCACGGTGAATGGTTTCACTGCGCCGCCAATTGCTCACGCTGCGCCGCCGCATGGATTGTCGCCCGAGCCAGGCCTGGTGGGCTTTGCCGGTGCGGGCGTAGCGCGCAACTTGCAACGGTTCCGATGCGAACCGGCGATCAGCGACAATGGCCGCATGAACATCCAGCTCAATGGCGAACCCCGCACCCTGCCCGCTTCGGCGACCCTCCTGGACCTGCTCGCGGCCGAGCAGCTGCTGCAACGCCGGGTGGCGGTGGAGGTCAACGGCGAGATCGTCAGCCGCAGCCGTCATGCCGAGCATGTACTGGCCGAGGGCGATGTGGTGGAGATCGTGCATGCGCTTGGCGGTGGTTGAAGCAAGGCCCGTGCCTTGCGCTCGCCGGGCATGGCCCGGCGCTACCAGCGAGAAATGACCCTCGCCCCCGCATCCGCGTGACCCCATCTTCAGGCGGATAAGCGATAATCGCGCCATGAACGCTCATGTCTCCCCCGATTCGCTGGTGATCGCCGGCAAGACCTACAGCTCGCGGCTGCTCACCGGCACCGGCAAGTTCAAGGATCTGGAAGAAACCCGCCTGGCCACCGAGGCCGCAGGCGCCCGGATCGTCACCGTGGCCATCCGCCGCACCAACATCGGCCAGAACCCGGGCGAACCGAATCTGCTCGACGTGCTGCCGCCGGACCGTTACACCATCCTGCCCAATACCGCCGGCTGCTACACCGCCGAGGATGCCGTGCGCACCTGCCGCCTGGCCCGTGAACTGCTGGACGGCCACAACCTGACCAAGCTGGAAGTGCTGGGCGACCAGAAGTCGCTGTACCCGGACGTGGTGCAGACCCTCAAGGCCGCCGAACAGCTGGTCAAGGACGGTTTCGAGGTGATGGTCTATACCTCCGACGACCCGATCCTGGCCAAGCGCCTGGAAGAGATCGGCTGCGCTGCGGTGATGCCGCTGGCCGCGCCGATCGGCTCGGGCCTGGGCATCCAGAACAAGTACAACCTGCTGCAGATCATCGAAGACGCCAAGGTGCCGATCATCGTCGACGCCGGCGTGGGCACCGCTTCGGACGCGGCGATCGCGATGGAGCTGGGCTGCGACGGCGTGCTGATGAACACCGCCATCGCC
This sequence comes from Stenotrophomonas sp. Br8, assembly GCF_014763005.1. Lineage (NCBI taxonomy): Bacteria > Pseudomonadati > Pseudomonadota > Gammaproteobacteria > Lysobacterales > Lysobacteraceae > Stenotrophomonas > Stenotrophomonas sp. Br8. The sequence continues at coordinate 89,064 of NZ_JACGTN010000012.1, forward strand.
GGTGCGCGCCACCCGGTGCTGATGGCCAGCGCGATGCGCAAGGCCGTGGAAGCAGGCCGCGAGGCATACCTGGCCGGCCGCATTCCGCGCAAGCGCTACGCCAGTGCGTCCTCGCCGATCGATGGGTTGATCGGCTGATGACCAATCCATTCGACAGCGCCGGTTCGAAGGCGCCGCCCAAGCCGTTCACGGTCAACGAAGGCCGCCGTGAAGTGCGCAGCTTCGTGCTGCGCCAAGGTCGTTTCACCCCCGCCCAGCAGCGCGCGTTCGACGAGCGCTGGCCGCGTTTCGGCCTGGATTTCAGCGGTGAACCGCGTGATCTGGATGCCACCTTCGGCCGCGATGCACGCAAGGTGCTGGAAATCGGCTTCGGCAACGGTGCCGCGCTGCGCTTTGCCGCACAGCACGACCCCAGCCGCGACTACATCGGCCTGGAAGTGCACGCGCCCGGCGTCGGCCGCCTGCTGAACGCGCTGGCCGACGACAACGCCGACCACGTGCGCCTGTACCACCACGACGCGGTGGAAGTGCTGGAGAAGGAAATCGCCGATGGCGCGCTGGACGAAGTGCGCATCTATTTCCCCGACCCGTGGCACAAGAAGCGCCACAACAAGCGTCGCCTGATCCAGCCGGGCTTTGCCGAGCTGCTGGTGCGCAAGCTGCGCTCCGGTGGCCGTCTGCACTGCGCCACCGACTGGGAAGATTACGCCGAGCAGATGTGGGACGTGCTGGATGCCACCCCCGGCCTGGTCAACCGTGCCGGCCCGCGTGGCAGCGTGCCGCGCCCGGACTGGCGCCCGCAGACCCACTTCGAGACCCGCGGCCAGAAGCTCGGCCATGGTGTCTGGGACCTGTTGTACGACCGCACCTGATGAACGCCTGAGGACGCCGCGCCCCACATGGATACCGCGCTGACGCTGACCACTGACATGAAGCTCGTGCTCGGGCTGGTCGGCTTCACAATGGCGATGTTCCTGTTCGAGCGCATCCGCGCCGACGTGGTCGCGTTGGTGGTGCTGGTGGTGCTGGGCGTGACCGGCCTGATCGCGCCGGAGGAGATCTTCGGCGGTTTCTCCGGCAACGCGGTGATGAGCATCATCGCCACCACCATCCTCGGCGCCGGCCTGGACCGCACCGGCGCGTTGAACCGCCTTGCGGCCTGGCTGCTGCGGCGAGGCCACGGTGTGGAGCAGCGGCTGCTGATGATGACCACGGCCATCGCCGGCCTGAACTCGTCCTTCATGCAGAACCCATCGGTGATGGCGCTGTACCTGCCGGTCGCCTCGCGCCTGGCCGCGCGCACCGGGCTGACCATGCAGCGCCTGCTGCTGCCGATCTCGGCGGCGATCGTGATGGGCGGCGCGCTGACCATGGTCGGCAACTCGCCGCTGATCCTGCTGAACGATCTGCTGGCCTCGGCCAACAACAACCTGCCCTCCGGCCTGGCCACCATCGAGCCGCTGCGCATGTTCGCGCCGCTGCCGATCGGCATCGCCCTGCTGATCGCCTCGCTGCTGTATTTCCGCTATTACGGCGACCGCAAGCTGGTGGAAGAGGAAAGCCTGGTCAACGACGGCACCACGCCGGCCCGCACCGAGAGCTACTTCGCCAAGACCTACGGCATCGAAGGCGATGTGTTCGAACTGGTGGTCACCGCCGAGAGTCCGCTGGTCGGCATGACCCTGGGCGAAGCGGAGAACCTGCATGACGCGCCGCTGCTGCTGGCACTGAAGACCGGCAATGACACCCGCCTGGCGCCGCCGGCAGAAATGCGCATATGGGTGGGCAGCGTGCTGGGGGCGATGGGCCCGCGCGAGCAGATCCACGATTTCGCGCAGAACCAGTTCCTGCGCATGTCCTCGCGCCTGAAACACCTGGGTGACCTGTTCAATCCCAGCCGCGCCGGCATTTCCGAAGCGGTGGTGCCGCCGACGTCGAACGTGATCGGCAAGAGCGCGGCCGACCTGCGCCTGCGCAAGGAACGCGGCATCAGCCTGCTGGCGATCAACCGCGACAAGCAGGTGATCCGCGAGGATGTGCGCGATGTGCAGCTGCGCGCCGGCGACATGCTGGTCTTCCACAGCATCTGGACCGATCTGGCGCAGGCCGCCAAGAGCCGCGACTTCGTGGTGGTCACCGACTACCCGACCGGCGAGCAGCGCCCGCACAAGTTCAAGATCGCCATGGCGATCTTCGCCCTGACCATCCTGATCGCGCTGACCAGCAAGCTGCCGGTGGCGCTGACCCTGATGACCGGCGTGGCCGGGATGCTGTTGACCGGCGTGCTGCGCATGGACGAGGCCTATGCCTCGATCAACTGGAAGACGGTGTTCATGATGGCCGGGCTGATTCCGCTTGGCTGGGCGATGGATTCCAGCGGCGCCGCGGCGTGGGTGGCCGGCCATACCATCGACAAGCTGCCCACGGGTATTCCGATCTGGGTGCTGGAGCTGGCGCTGGCCCTGCTGACCACGGTGTTCTCGCTGGTGATCAGCCATGTCGGGGCGACCATCGTGATGGTGCCGATCGCGGTAAACCTGGCGCTGGCGGCAGGCGGTAATCCCACGGCCTTCGCGCTGATCGTGGCGCTGTCGGCGTCCAATAACCTGATGACGGCGTCGAACCCGGTGATTTCGATGATCACCGGCCCGGCCAACTACACCCCGCGCGAGATGTGGCGGGTTGGCGGCCCGCTGTCGCTGATCTATACGTGCGTGGTGGTGGTGATGATCAACCTGATGTTCTGAGGGTGGGGGTTTGTTGGCAGGGCTGCGCCCTGCACCCGCAGAGGCAACGGCAACGGCAACAGCCGGAGCAACAGCAAAAGCTGGCTATCCGTGGGATGGCGGGGTGGGCCCGGTGGCGGGGGACGCCGCAAGTACGTCCCTGTAGGCTTGGCCGTGGCATCCATGCCGCGGACACCCCCGCAACCGGACCCACCCCGCCTTCGACAAATCGCCGCAATCTGCAGTAGATCCACGCCATGCGTGGATGGATCTCTGGATACCTGTTGATCTATTGGGTGCGGACTGTTGGCTTGGTGGGTGCGGACCGTTGGTCCGCACACCGATGCATCAGGCCAGGTAGACCTGCCCGTCGCGGACGTCCACCGGCACGGCGCGCAGGCGGTCGCCCTTGCAGGGGCCGGCGATGCAGTCGCCGCTGTCCAGCGCGAACGAGGCGCCGTGGGCGGCGCAGACCAGGTGGCCTTCGCGGCTCTTCAGGAACTGGCCCGGTGCCCAGTCCAGGCGGCGGCCCGCGTGCGGGCAGATGTTCAGGAACGCGCGCACCTGCTCACCGTCGCGGTACAGCAGCAGCGACTCGGCATCGCCATCGACCACCGCTTCAACCTCGGCAAACGCACCATCGGCAATGGCATCAAGGGTGATCAGGGCGACAGCGGCAGTCATGGCGAAGGCTCGGACGGAATCGCGCATTGTCGCATGCCTGGTCATGTGACTAGCTGCGACATGAACACAAGTCATTGATCCGTAATAAGCCAAGGCTATATTTAACGAGTTTTTCACTCAATGACAGTGGCAGCTGCCGATACTCATGGCTCGCTGATTTCCAGCCTATCGAGCCACCATGTTCAATCGCGATTTCGCCTTCAACCAGTTCCGCACCCTGTTTGCCCCGCGCAAGCCGCGCCATCCGCTGGTGCGCGTTGCCGTGGGCCTGCTCGGCCTGGCGATCCTGGCCGCGATGGTGTTCATCGGCGTATTCGTCGGTGCGGCCATGATCCTGGTGGGCCTGGCGTGGAAGCTGCTGGCTTCGCGCAAGCCCGGCCCGAGCCGCCCGGCCGACCCGAACGTGGTCGAGGGCGAGTACCACGTGGTGCGCAAGTCGGCGCTGCCGGCCTCGCGCTGATCGACGCTGCCCGCTGACGGCGGGCCTTGCTGCGTTCTAGACTGCGGGCACTCCCTTCCTGGATGCCCGCATGTCCGATGTCTCCGATGTGATCCCTGCTGCAGCCACGCCGCGTGTACCGGTCGTTGGCGGCGGCAGTTTTCCCGTGCACCGCATTTACTGTGTCGGCCGCAACTTCGCCGACCATGCGCGTGAGATGGGTGCTGCCGTGCCTGCAGCCGACGATCGCGGCCGCCCGATGTTCTTCACCAAGCCGGCCGACGCCATCGTGGTCGGCCACGATGATGTGATCCCCTACCCGCCTGCCACCAGCAACCTGCACCACGAGGTGGAACTGGTGGTGGCGATCGGCCGTGACGCACCCGCCGGCGAGCTGGCCGTGGCCGATGCCGAGGCACTGGTGTATGGCTATGCCGTGGGCCTGGACCTGACCCGCCGCGATCTGCAGGCCGCCGCCAAGGAAAAGGGCCACCCGTGGGATTCGGCCAAGGGCTTCGATGCCTCCGCGCCGATCAGCGAGATCGTGCATGCCGGTGAAGTCGGTGACCTGGCTGCGCTCAACCTGTCGTTGGAGATCAACGGCGAAGTACGCCAGCAGTCCCTGCTCGATCAGATGATCTGGAACGTGCCGGAGATCCTGCACGAGCTGTCCAAGCTGTGGCAGCTGCGTGCCGGCGACCTGGTGTTCATGGGCACGCCGTCCGGCGTGGCCGCGCTGAAGCCCGGCGACCGTTTCAGCGCACGCCTTGAGAACGTGGCCGAGCGCCACGGCGTGATCGCCGGCTGACATCACCTGCGCTACCCTGCGCGCTGTCCCCCCTCGCCCTCAGGAGAAAAACAACAATGGGAATGCTCACCGAGTTCAAGGAATTCGCGATGCGCGGCAACGTCATCGACCTCGCCGTCGGCGTGGTCATCGGCGCGGCCTTCGGCAAGATCGTCACCGCGCTGGTGGAGAAGATCATCATGCCGCCGCTGGGCATGCTGATCGGCAAGGTCGATTTCTCGCAGCTTGCGTGGACGCTGTCGCCGGCCAGCATCGGTGCCGATGGCAAGGAAATCCCGGCGGTGGTGATCGGCTACGGTGATTTCATCAACACGCTGATCCAGTTCGTGATCGTGGCCTTCGCCATCTTCCTGGTGATCAAGGTGATCAACCGCCTGTCGCGCAAGAAGGAAGCGGCACCGGCAGCGCCGGCCGAGGAAGTTCTGCTGCTGCGCGAGATCCGCGACAACCTGAAGAAATAAGGTGGTAGCGCCGGGCCATGCCCGGCGGAACGCCATCTTGCCGCTGCGCTCGCCGGGCATGGCCCGGCGCTACCGCAGAGGCATGCGAAAGCCCCGCTCCGGCGGGGCTTTCGCTTTGCTGCATCTGGCGGAAAACAGCATCCGCAGCGGCCATGACCTCCCGCCCATGCGCGGCGCTGAACGACTGTTAAGCTCCAAGGCTTACACCCTTCCCGGAGCTGTCCATGCGTCGCCGCGTCCTTGCCATCGCATCCTCCCTCGCCCTGCTGGCCGCGCCGGCCTTCGCGGCGCCGCATGCCACCACCCTGCCGCCGGCCTCGCTGGCTACCGCCGCACAGCTGCGCGACCAGGCGCTGGCCGACGACACCGGCTGGAAGGTGGTCGAATCGCTGACCACCGAGATCGGCCCGCGCATCGCCGGCAGCGAGGCCGACGCGCGTGCCGTGGCCTGGGCCGAAGCCAAGTTCAAGGCACTGGGCTTTGACAAGGTGTGGAAGGAACCGGTGACCTTCCCGAAGTGGGAGCGCCGTAGTGAACACGCTGCGGTGACCGGCAGGAACCCGCAGCCGCTGCAGATCACTGCGCTGGGTGGCAGCCCGGGCGGTACGGTGGAAGCCGAGGTGGTGCGCTTCGCCGATCTGGCTGCGCTGCAGGCCGCACCGGCCGGTTCGCTGAAGGGCAAGATCGCCTTCGTCGATTACCAGATGCTGCCGTTCCGCGATGGCCGCGACTATGGCCGTGGCGGCGCGATCCGCAGCAAGGGCCCGTCCGAGGCCATCCGCAAGGGCGCGGTCGGCTTCCTGATGCGTTCGGCCGGTACTGATTCGCACCGTGTGCCGCACACCGGCATCACCCGCTTCGATGACGGCCTGACCCCGGTGCCGTCGGCGGCGCTGTCGGTACCCGACGCCGACCAGCTGGCCCGCCTGCTTGCGCGTGGCGCGACCACGGTGAAAGTGGCGCTGGACTGTGGCTGGGATGGCACCGCGACCTCGTACAACGTGATCGGTGAGATCACCGGCCGCACGCTGCCGAAGGAAGTAGTCGTCATCGGCGGACATCTGGATTCATGGGACCTGGGCACCGGCGCGGTCGATGACGGTGCGGGCGTGGGCATCACCATGGCCGCCGGTCATCTGATCGGCCAGCTCAAGCAGGCACCGAAGCGCACCATCCGCGTGATCGCCTTCGCCAACGAAGAACAGGGTCTGTATGGCGGCAAGGCCTACGCGGAGGCACACGCCAAGGACGTGGCCCTGCACCAGCTGGCCGCCGAGAGCGATTTCGGTGCTGGACGCATCTACGCCTTCAACACCGGTTCGCCGAACCCGGAAGGCTCGCGCGAGGCAACGAAGCAGATTGCCGAGGTGATGAAGCCGCTGGGCATCGAGTACCAGGCCGACAAGGGTGGCCCGGGCCCGGACGTCGGCCCGCTGGCGGCCAAGGGCGGTGCATGGGCGTGGCTGGCGCAGGATGGCTCGGACTACTTCCACCTGCACCACACCGCCGACGACACGCTCGACAAGATCGACCCGAAGGCGCTGGCGCAGAACGTGGCGGCCTACACCGTGTTTGCCTACCTGGCCGCCGAAGCCGATGGCAGTTTCGGCAGTGAAGCGAAGGCCACCACGCCGCCGAACGAGTGAAGCCGCATCCACGCATGACGTGGATCAACGCTTGACCAGGTAGCGCCGGGCCATCCCGGCGCTACCTGCCAGGACACTTACTCCGCCCACACGCTGGTATTGCGAACCCCCAGCAGCTTCGGGTTGAACAACGGATCACGCCCGTGGCGCCGGTGGTTTTCGTAATCGCGCAGTGCTGCCAGCGCGGGCCTCTGCAGCAGCAGGATGGCGATGATGTTCAGCCAGCTCATCATGCCTACGCCGATATCGCCCAGCGCCCACGCGACCGTCGCACTCTTCATCGCCGAGTAGCCCGTAGCAGCCAGGAACAGCAGCTGGAAGGCACCCATCACCCACTGTCGGGGACGATCGCGGCAGAGGTAGCTGACGTTGGTCTCGGCCATGTAGTACAGGGCGAGGATGGTGGTGAAGGCGAAAGGCAGGATCGCCAGCGCGACGAATGACTTGCCGAAGCCGGGCAAGGCCGACTCCACCGCGTGCTGCACGAAGCGCGGCCCCGCTTCCACGCCAGGAAGGTTGCCCAGCAGCAGTCGTGCCTCATCGGGCACACCGTTCACCGCCGGGTCGTAGACGTTGTAGAGCCCGGTGGAGAGAATCAGGAAGGCCGTCGCGCTGCACACGACCATGGTGTCGATGTACACCGAGAACGACTGCACCAGCCCCTGCTTCACCGGGTGTGACACTTCCGCTGCGGCGGCAGGATGCGCGCCGCTGCCCATGCCCGCTTCGTTGGACAGCACGCCACGACGCACCCCCCACTGGATCGCGGTGCCGATCATCGCGCCGAATGCGGCGTCAACACCGAACGCGCTGCGCAGCACCAGGGCGATGACCTCAGGCACTTTCTCGACATTGAGCACCATCACCACCGCAGTGACCAGCAGATAGGCCACGGCCATCACCGGCACCACCCATTCGGCGACGCGCGCGATGCGACGCACGCCGCCGAGCAGGATCGCCGCCAACACCACCAGCAGCACACCGGTGGTGACCATTACCGGAACATCCCACGCTTCGTTCACCGCACTGGTGATGGCGTTGGACTGCGTGCCCGCCAGCATCGCCCCCGCCAGCACCGTGACCAGCGCGAACAGCACGGCGTACCAGCGCTGGCCCAACCCCTTTTCGATGTAGTACGCCGGACCACCGCGATACTGCCCCTTGGCATCGCGATCCTTGTAGATCTGCGCCAGGGTGGACTCGATGAACGCGCTTGAGGCACCGAGGAAGGCGACTACCCACATCCAGAAGATCGCGCCGGGACCGCCGAAGGCAATGGCCATGGCGACACCGGCGATGTTGCCCACGCCCACCCGGCTGGACAGCGACAATGACAACGCCTGGAACGGCGAGACACCGGCATCGGAGCGTTCGTGGCGGAACATCAGGCGCAGCATGTCCGGCAGCGCGCGCAGCTGGATGAAGCGGGTACGCACGCTGAAGTACAGACCCGTCGCCAGGCACAGCACCACCAGGTACGGGCTCCAGACAACGGCAAGAACGGCATTGACGATCGTTTCGACATTCATCGCAGGGCCCCCATCAGAAGAACATGCCCAGGGCGACCTGGGGGCTGATGATGCGGCCGGTATTGCGACCGGCAACGGTGAATTCGACGCCGGCAATCACCCCCAGCGACGGACTGAAGTGGTACTCGATCGCCGGCGCGAAGGTCAGGTTGCGGCTGGCAGGACGGGCCTCATCGATGCGCTGGAGCGTACCGGCCGCGTCCGGTGCGAAGCCGGTCAGCCGCTGGCCGCTTTCACGGCTGGCGGCCATTTCCATGACACCCACCCAGCGTTCGTTGAAGCTGTACTCGGCGCCCACCGAAAGACCCAGCACCGAACCGCGCGCGATATGTCCCTGGAAGCCGTCATCGGTGCCATACACGCTGCCGCCGGAAATCGCAGTGCGTGAGGGCGATGGCCCGGCACTGAGCTGCGCGCGCCAGCGCAGCGGGCGATCGTTCGCCAGCCACAGCACCTGCTGCACCGCCAGCGCAGCCACGGTGCGCTGCGTGCCGTCACCCTGGGCGTCGAGCGGGTTGCCGGTGATCCGGTCGTGACTGCCGGTGCTGAAGCGCTGCACCAGTGCAACTGACACCGCCGGGGTGGTGCCATCGGCACTGGAAGGCTGCAGCAGGTACTGCAGGCGTGCGGTGGTGTCGCCGGCGCGGAAACCACTGCTGCGCGCGTTGCCTGATTCTGCACGCGAGGCACTGAGGTTGACCTGGGCGGTCACCCGATCGCTGAACCCGTAGGCGATGGGCACCACCATCGCCCACGCGCCACTGCGCTCGTCGCTGCGTTGACGGTCGCCGTTGTGGTCGAAGGACGAGGAACTGTCGACCCGCACCAGATAGGGTTCGACGTACCAGCGACCTGCCGGCATACCGGCAGGATTGGGGGTGATCAGCGGGCCGGTGAAGTTGACGCCGTCGAGCGTGCGCTCGTTGGCCTGCGCGGACACGGCGGCAAGCGCACTGAATGCCAGTACCAGGCAGACACGCACCGTACTGCGGGGAGGATGATGCATGGGGACCACTCCTGTACGACGTTGGATGGACTTCCACCCTGCGTCGCCGGGAACGGCACACCAATAAGGAAACTTTCAATTCGTCATGCATGCTTTGCGCATCGCACTGTCAGGAAATCCACCGGGCGTTGCCCGGCGCTACCGGTGAACCGTGCATGCCGTGCGTAGTGCAACGCAGGAGGCACCTTCCCGGCATGAGGAAATCCCGCACGACGTGGATCTGCTCCGATCCGCGGGCACCGGCGTTACCCGGCGCCCGCAAACCCACCCATCAGCGGCGCTGGCTGACCCACTGCGCCAGCAGCACGGCAGTGGCGGAAGCGACATTCAGGCTTTCAACCGCGCCACTGCCGGGAATCGACAGTTGCTGGTCACACTGGCTGGCCAGGCCGCGATCCATGCCTTCACTTTCCGCGCCCATCACGTAGACCAGGCGGGCCGGCAACGATGCGCGGAACACGTCATCGCCACCGTCGACCAGGGTCGCGGCAAGGCCGAAACCGGCCGCGCGCAGCTGCGCCATCGCTTCTGCGTCTTCAGGCAGCTGCACCAGCGGCACCGACTCTGCTCCGCCCTCGGCCACGCGTGCGGCCGCGCCGGACAGTGCCAGCGTGCTGCTGGCAGGCAGCAGCAGCGCCTTGGCACCGAAGTGCGCGGCAGAGCGCAGGATCGCACCGAAGTTGTGCGGATTGCCGACGCCATCCAGCCACAGTGCCAGCGCCGGGCCTTCGCCCAGTTCGGCCAGCCACTGCGCCAGCGGCACCACCGGTGCGCGCAGCACGTCGGCCACCAGGCCTTCGTGATGGGTGGTGGCGGCCAGCTTGTTGAGGTCGCCCTCTTCCACCACGCGGTAGCCCACGCGGTTGGCCACGCACCACTTCAGCACCGGCTGCATGCGCGGAATCAGCGACTCCACCAGGTACAGCTTGCGCAGCGCCTGCGGACGCTTGGCGAACAGGGCCTGCACCGCGTTCCAGCCATACAGGCGCAGTTCGTCGTTGCCACGCCCCGGTGGCGGCGGGGTGCCGCCCTCACGCGGTGGCAGCGGGGTGGCCCGCGGCGGTCGCGACGACGGGCGGCGGGCATTCTTCCAGGGATCATTCACTACGGGACAACTCCAGCTTGCGTTGACGCCAGAAATCGGCGTTCTTGATGCCCAGGGCATCGGGGTCGAAGATCGGATCCAGGCCGAGCTTCTTCTGTCGTTCGTAATCGCGCAGCGCCAGCATGGCCGGCTTCTGCACGATGAGGATGGCGATGATGTTCAGCCAGGCCATCAGGCCTACGCCGATGTCGCCCAGCGCCCAGGCCAGGGTGGCGTTGTGGAAGGCACCGAACACCACCATGCCGATGATGCCCAGGCGCAGCAGCAGCACGGTGAACGGCCGCTTCCTGTTGTGGTTGACGTAGGTCAGGTTGGTTTCGGCCATGTAGTAATAGGCCATGATCGTGGTGAAGGCGAAGAAGAAGATCGCCACCGACACGAACGCCGAACCCCAGCCCGGCAGCACCGCTTCCACACCCGCCTGCGCGTAGCCCGCACCTTCTGGAATGCCGGCCAGGCCCTGGAAGATCGGCTCAGCACCCGCGACCGGCGAATACACGTTGTAGGTGCCGCTGGCCAGGATCAGGAAGGCGGTGGCGGTGCACACCATCATGGTGTCGAAGTAGATGGCGAAGGCCTGCACGTAACCCTGCTTGGCCGGGTGCGAGACCTCGGAGGCCGCCGCAGCGTGCGGACCCGAACCCTGGCCGGCCTCGTTGGCGTAGATGCCGCGCTTGATGCCCCACTCCACCGCCAGGCCCATCATCGCGCCGAACGCGGCGTGGGTACCGAAGGCGCTCTTGAAGATGATGCCGAACATTTCCGGCACGCGGTCGTAGTTGATGATCATGATGACGATGGCCATCAGGATGAAGCCGGCCGCCATGAACGGCACCACCACTTCGGCGAAGTTGGCGATGCGCTTGACGCCACCGAAGATCACCACGCCCAGCAGCAGGGCGACGACGATGCCGATGCCCAGCTTCAGCGCCTGCACCGATTCCATGCCGAAGGACTGGCCATCGAGCGGACCGCACAGCGCGGTGCCACGGCATGCATTGATGATGCTGTCGGCGATCGCGTTGGCCTGCACGCCGGGCATCAGGAAGCCGGCAGCGATGATCGTGGCGATGGCGAAGGCCATGGCATACCACTTCAGGCCCATCGCCTTTTCGATGTAGTAGGCCGGGCCACCGCGGTAGCGGCCTTCGGCATCCTTGGTCTTGTAGATCTGCGCCAGGGTGCATTCCACGTACGAAGTGGATGCGCCGAGGAAGCCCATCACCCACATCCAGAAGATCGCGCCGGGGCCGCCGAAGGCGATGGCGGTGGCCACGCCGGCGATGTTGCCGATGCCCATGCGGCCGGCCATCGACATGGCCAGGGCCTGGAACGAGGACACGCCGGCGTCGGATTTCTCACCGGACACGGTGAGGCGGCACATCTCGACGAAACCACGGATCTGCATGAAGCGGGTGCGCAGGCTGAAGAACAGGCCGGCGGCCAGGCACATGAAGATCAGCGCCTTGCTCCAGATGATGCTGTTGATGAAATGTACGGTAGCTTCCACGCGCGCTCTCTCCAGTCGGCGGGTTGTGAGGACGTCCCGTCGGCTGGAAGGGACCGGTCGATTCTCCCTGATCGAAGGTCGCTGCGATAGCGCCGGATGCGGGGGCGTGTTCTCCGCCGGGCATGGCCCGGCGCTACCCCCGGAGACGGCAGCACCTCCGGCGGCCAACGGAAACGGCGGCGCACCCGGTAGCGCCGGGCCATGCCCGGCGGCCTTTCAGGGCAGCGCGGTCCGCACCCGGGCGAATCGGCGCAGGTCATGCAGGACGCCGCGCTTGTAGACGGCGCAGCGCTCCACGCCCTCTTCCTGGAAACCGTTCTTTTCCAGTACCCGGGCCGAGCCCAGGTTGAAGTCGACCACCGTGGCCTGCAGCCTGAACAGGCCAAGCTCGTCCATCACCCAGGGCGAGAACAGACCGACCACACCGGTCATCAGGCCCCGCCCCCAATGGGCCTGGCCGAGCCAGTAACCCAGTTCAGCGGTATGCCCGCGCTCGGCCACGCCTTGCTGGGCACCCACGCTGCCGCAGGCCTGGCCGTCGATCTCGATGGCCAGGTTCAGGGTGCCGGGGGCCAGCACGCGCCCGCCCAGGAAGGCTTCGCCATCCTCGCGGGTGTACGGATACGGGAAGCGGTCACGCAGTCCACGCGAGACGTCCGCGTCGTTGGCGTGGCGCAGCAGCGACTCCAGGTCATCGCTGCGCCAGGGCCGCAGGAGGAAGCCTTCGCCGTGCAGAATGCGCGCCGGCTCAGGCATGACCACCCACCGACGGCGAGTCGGCCTCCTGCTTCTCCAGCTCGCGCTTCACCGCCTCCGGCGAGCGGGTATACGGGGCCAGCCGCGCGTAGAACGCCGGCACCACGAACAGCGACAGGAAGGTGGACAGGGTGACGCCGAAGATGATCACGATGCCGATGGTGCCACGGCTGGCCGAACCGGGGCCACCGGCCACCACCAGCGGAATCGCGCCGACCACGGTGGCGATCGAGGTCATCAGGATCGGACGCAGGCGCACCATCGCCGATTCGATGATTGCTTCGCGCACGGTTCGCCCGTCGTCGCGCAGCTGGTTGGCGAATTCGACGATCAGGATGCCGTTCTTGGCCGCCAGGCCGACCAGCATGACGATGCCGATCTGGCTGAACAGGTTCACCGTGCCGCCACTCAGCCACAGGCCGACCAGCGCACCGAGCACACCCAGCGGCACGGTCAGCATGATCGTCAGCGGGTGGATGAAGCTCTCGAACTGCGCGGCCAGCACCAGGTACACCACCAGCAGGGCCATGGCGAAGGTCAGCAGCACCGCGCCACCCGCGCTCTGGTACTCGCGCGATTCGCCCTTCCAGTTCACCTGCGCGTACTGCGGCAGCTCTTCGCGCGTCACCTGCTGCGCCCAGGCGATAGCCTCGCCCAGCGGGTAGCCGGGTGCCAGGCCGGCACTGATGGTGATCGAGCGCAGGCGGTTGAAGCGGTTCAAGGTGCCAGCTTCGGCCACTTCGCTCAGCGTGACCAGGTTGGACAACGGCACCAGTTCGCCGGAGGTCGCACGCACGCGGATCGCGGCGAGGTCGGCCGGGCTGGCGCGGCCATCACGGCCGGCCTGGACCAGCACGTCGTACTCCTCGCCGTTGTCGACGAAGGTGGTGACGCGGCGCGAGCCCATCATCGTTTCCAGCGCCGAACCGATCGCGGTGACCGGCACGCCGAGGTCGGCCGCACGCTGGCGGTCGATGTTCACCCGCATCTGCGGACGGGTTTCCTTGTAGTCCGAGTCCGGACCGACCAGGCCGGGGTTGTCGGCCATGCGCAGCAGGATGCGGTCGCGCCACTGCGCGATCTCGGCGTATTCCGGGCCACCCAGCACGATCTGGAACGGCTGCCCGCCACTGCGCACCAGGCCGCCACCGACCTGGGTGCGTACGCGCACGCCACGGATGGTGTCCAGTTCCTTCTGCAGTTCGTTGGCTACTTCCGGCGTGCCTTCGCTGCGCTGGCGCCACGGCTGCAGGAACACGCTGACGCGGCCGGTGTGCATTTCCTCGCTTGCGCCGAAGCCGCCGGGCACGCGCGGGTTGGCGCGCACGATCGGCTTGTCCGCGCCCACATGCGGGGCCAGCAGCGCTTCCACCTGCTGCACCTGCTGCACGGTGTAGTCGTAGCCGGCGCCCTCCGGGCCATCGATCATGATCTGGAACGAACCTCGGTCTTCGGCCGGAGCCAGTTCCGAAGGCAGCACTTTGATCAGCAGCCAGCTGGCCGCCAGCGCTGCGACCATCACCAGCAGATAGATCCACGTGCGATCGACATGATGATCGAGCACGCGACCGTAAGCGCCGGCCAGGCGTTCCAGATTGCGGTTGATGAAACCGTGCAGCCCGCGCGGGGCCTGCCCGGTATGCGGCTTGAGCAGCTTGGAGGCCATCATCGGGGTCAACGTCAGCGCAACGAACGCTGACAGCGCGACCGCTGCGGCCAGCGCCACCGCCAGTTCGCGGAACAGGCGCCCGGTATTGCCTTCCAGGAAACCGACCGGCAGGAATACCGCCACCAGTACGGCGGTGGTGGCAATCACCGCGAACGCCACCTGTGCGGTACCGCGTTTGGACGCCACCAGCGGTGGTTCGCCCAGGTCGATGCGGCGCTGCACGTTTTCCACCACCACGATCGCATCATCCACCACCAGGCCGATGCACAGCACCAGCGCCAGCAGCGTCAGCAGGTTGATCGAGAAGTCGAACGCGTACAGCGCGATGAACGCCGCCACCAGGCACACCGGCACCGTCACCGCCGGAATCAACGCCGCGCGGAAGCTGCCGAGGAACAACCAGATCACCGCAAGCACCAGGATCATCGCCTCCACCAGCGTCGCGTACACGCGGTCGACGGCGGCCTCGATGAAGGTGGTGTTGTCGAAGGCAACGAAGATCTGCGTGCCCTTGGGCAGGGTCAGCGCAACACGCTCGGCCTCGGCGCGCGCGGTGCGCGCCACGTCCAGCGAGTTGGCGGTGGAGGTCTTGACGATACCCAGGCCGATGCCGGGCTCACCGTTGCTGCGGTAATAGGCGCGACGCTCGGCCGAGGCCAGCTCGATCTTCGCCACATCGCCCATGCGCACCACGTAACCATCACTGCCCTTGCCCAGCGGGATGGTCGCGAAGTCTTCGGGCTTGATGTAGTTGCGCTCCACGCGCAGGGTGAAATCGCGGTCGGTGGATTCGATGCGGCCGGCCGGCAGTTCCACGTTCTCGTTGCGCAGCGCGGTTTCGATGTCGCCGGTGGTCAGCCCGCGTGCGGCCAGCTGGTCGCGGTCCAGCCAGATGCGCATCGCGTAGCGCTGGCGGCCACCGATGCGGACCTGGGCCACGCCATCGAGGCTGGAAAAGCGGTCGACCACGTAGCGGTCGGCGTAGTCGCTCAGTTCCAGCGTGTCCATGGTCGAGGACACCATGTTGAACCAGATGATCGGATCGGCATCGCTCTCGACCTTGGCGATCTCCGGTGGCCGTGCCTCTTCGGGCATGCGGTCGGCCACGCGGCTGACCGCATCGCGCACGTCGTTGGCCGCCGCTTCGATGTCACGGTTGGAGGTGAATTCGATGCTGACCTGCGAACGGCCGTTGGTGCTGCGCGCGTTGATCGTATCGATGCCTTCGATGCCGGCCAGCGCGTCTTCCAGCACCTGGGTGATCCGGCTCTCGATCACCGCTGCCGAGGCACCGGTGTAGTCCACCGACACCGAGACGATCGGCGGGTCGATGGCCGGCAGTTCGCGCAGGGTCAAGCGAGTGAAGGACATCACGCCCAGCACCAGCAACAGCAGGCTCATCACCACGGCAAACACCGGCCGCTGGATGGAGATGTCAGACAGCTTCATCCGCCGTGACCCTCGGCAGCGACCGGTGCTTCAGCCGTCACCGGCTGGGCGCCACTGGCGGGCGCGGCGTCGGTGGCCGCCACCTTCAGGCCTGCACGCAGCTTGCCGGTGCCGTCCACCACGATGCGCTGGCCTGCCTGCAGGCCCTGCTTGATCTCGACCACGCCAGCGCGGCGTGCACCGGTGACCACGTCCACGCGTTCGACGGTGTCATCGGCCTTGATGCGATACATGAAGCTGTCGCGACCGACCTGCACCACGGCGATTTCCGGCACCACCAGTGCCGGTCGATCAGGATGGAACAGGCGCACGTCTAGCAGCATGCCCGGACGCAGTGCGTGGTCGCCGTTGGCGAAGTCGGCACGCACAGTCACCGCACGGGTGGCCGGGTCGATACGTGCATCGATGGTGCTGACCTCGCCTTCGAAGGTGCGGCCCGGCCAGGCCACGCTGGTGGCCTGCACCTTGTCGCCGATGGTCAGCGCGGCCAGCTCCACTTCCGGCACCTGGAAATCGATGTGCATGCGCTCGACGTCGTCGAGGGTGGCGATCACCGTGGTCGGCGTCAGCAGCGTGCCCGGGCTGATCTGGCGGATGCCGAGGACGCCGGCGAACGGCGCGCGCACACGACGATCACCGATGTCCGACTGCATCTGCGCCACGCGTGCTTCGGCGGCATCACGGATCGACTTCTGCGTATCCAGGGTCGCGCTGGACACCAGCCGCTGTGCCGCCAGTTCGCGCTGGCGCTTGTACAACTGGTCGGCTTCGCGGAAGGTCGCCTGCGCCTGCACCAATGCGGCTTCCTGGGCCTGACCGCGCAGGGTCACCAGCGGCGCGCCAGCGGCGACCTGCTGGCCACTTTCGAAATGCACGCGCTCGACGATCTCGCTCACCTTGGCGGTCACGCTGATCGACTCGCGCGCCTTGGCCGTACCCAGCGCCTGCAGCGTGTCGCTCCACTGCATCGCCTGCACGACCTGCGCGGTGACCGGCACGGCTTCGCCCTGCCGACGCGCGGCGGCCTCCTGTTTGCCTGCGCACCCGGCCAGCACGGCCAGGCTGAGGCCAAGGGCCAGGGTCGAAGCGATACGAGCCAACATGAACAATCCTGAGCGATCCACGGCCGCCGAGTGTAGGCAAGGCCCCGCAAAAGCGATATGTGCCAAGCGTTTACCGGCGTGGAACGGGTGCTGCGATAGCGCTGCGCGCCCATTCCATGCAGGGGTCCGCAGCACGGTGTCGGTGTATGTCGGGATGTATCCCGGCGCGCCATGAGCGGCGACGCCGTCGTAGAGTCGGGAGGCCCGGCCGAGGGCGCCGGGCGGGGTCGGAACCTGGCGGGGATCCGACCCCGTTTTCTTTGGACGCAGGCCTTCTTTGCCCGGCGCATGGGTAGCGCCGGGCCATGCCCAGCGGATCAGTATCGGTAGTTCACCTTCATCCACAGGCTGCGGCCGGGCTCGTTGATGCGTACCGGATCGGCCGGGAAGCCGAAATCGGCGCTGCCGGCCAGATTCAGATGCTCGCTGTAGGCGCGGTCGAACAGATTGTCGACACCGGCGCTGAGCTGCAGCTGCGAACTGAAACGATAGGCCGCATTGAGCGCCAGCGTGGCGAAGCCACTGCTCGGCCCGAGGTCCTGCGCCACCACGTTGCCCTGCCCGTCCGCGACCCGGTGCTGATGGGTGACCGCGCGCACCAACGCACCGGCACTCCAGCGCTGGCCTTCCCAGTCAGCGCTCAGGCGCGCTTCCAGCGGCGGCATCTGCGGCAACGGGCGATGCTGGTCGCGGTTCTCGCCCCAGGCATAGGCCAGGGTGCCACCCAGCTTCCACTGCGCGTCGAGCTGCAGCTGCACACCGGCCTCGGCACCGGCGATGCGCGCCTGCACGTTGTCGGCCTGGCTCATGCCCATCATGCCGCTGCCGCGATAGGTGAACAGGATGTAGTCCTGGATCTGCCCCGCATAGGCGGAGACCCAGGCCTGCACGCGCGGGCCTTTGTATTGCAGGCCGACGTCGAGCTGGGTGGTGCGTTCGGGCTGGATGCCAGCGAACGCGTTGACCGCACCTGCCGGGCCATGATCGGGCGAGAACAGTTCCCAGTAGTCGGGCATGCGCTGGCTGTGACCAAGGCCGGCATACCAGGTCAGGCCATCGGCGAGATCCTGTTCGTAGCGCAGGAAGCCACTGCCCAGCCAGTCCCTGCGGCGCTGGCCGGCGGTGGGATTGGGCATGGCCATCATCATGCCGCCGATGTCGGCGCGCTCATCGCGCACGCTGGCACGATCGACGCGCAGGCCGCCGATCCAGCGCTGGTCGGTGCCGGCGCCGAGGGTCAATTCGGTGAACGCACCGTAGCGGCGGAAGTTGGCGTCGGTGTTCCAGTCCGCCTGTCTGTAGGTGCCGCGGCCCATGCCCATGCGGCCGCGATGTCGGCTGTCCTCGCCGTCGACGCCGGCCACCAGCTGCACGTCCTGCCAGCGCCATTCGGAGCTGATGCGCCCACCCTGCGTGCGGCGATCCACGTTCGACGCCATCGGCATCGGCATCATGCTGTGCGGGTTCGGCTCGCGCAGCGTGTAGTTGTCCATCACGTGGTCGGCTTCGTTGTAGTACACGTTGGCCTGCAGCGTGTCCCACGCCCCGGGCAGGTTGCGCTTCTCGAAGCGCGCGGCGTAGCTGGTGCGCTCGAACGCGGCACCGTCCATGCCGCGCCCGGCGTAGCGCGCGATCGCATCGCCGGCACCGGCGGATACTTCGAGCAGGGTATCGGCATCAGGCGTCCAGCCAACGGCTACGTCGCCATTCCACTTGCGCCATTTCGACGGAACCACATCACCGTTGCCGTCCTTGTAGTCATCGGCTTCGGAGCGATTGCCGCTGGCACGCACATAGCCCGTCGGATTGCCCAGGGTGAGGTCCAGCACCTGGTCGTTGCGGTTGCGCGAACCAACCAGCGTGCTGGCATCGGCACGCAGCCCGGGCTCGTCGAAACGCGGGGTATCACGCTCAAAACGCACGGTGCCCGCAGACGCACCCGCGCCCCAGCGCACGCTCTGCGGGCCCTTGATGATGGTCAGCCGGTCAAAGCTCTCCGGCGAGATGTAGGACAACGGGTTGTCCATGCGCGAGGGACACGCACCAATCAGATTGCCATCGTTGCTGAGGATATTCAGGCGCGAACCGAACATGCCACGCAGCACCGGGTCGCCGTTGGTGCCGCCGTTGCGGATGGCGGAAAAGCCGGGAACGGTCTTCAGGTAATCGGCGCCATCGCTGGCCGGCACCGGCTGTCGCGGCAGGCGCGGATCGGTCACCCAGTGCAAGGGTGAGGACGGTGCAGCGGCGGTGACCACCAGCGTATCCAGCGTCCGCGCATCTTCAGCGGGCGCGGCATGGGCGAAGGGCGCGGCCAAGGCAACGCCAAGGGCAAGCGGCAGGCGCGCACGGGCGCCCGCGTCGGGGAAAGTCATTTTCATGGGAACAGCTCCAAGGTACGCACGCGCGCACGACGCCCTTGCAGGCATCGTGCGACGGATTCGATAGGGAAATCAGCGGACGGTGGAGATCGGCGGCGGGCCACGCGCGGCGTGTGCCGGCCAATGCAGCAGCGGCAGTCGCAGCTGTGACCATGGGAACACCAGCTTCGGCCGCCACAGCAGTGGCAGCAGCAGCACCAGCACTGCCAGCCACGGCAGCAGGCGCATGGCCAGCACGCAGTACTCGCAGGCCTCGCCATGCATGGCGTGCGGATCGGCGGGCGGGCGGGGCACAGCCGGATCTGCATCGTGGTGCGCGTGACCGGCCATGGCCATGTCGTGCATGTCGTGGCCCATGGCCGTGTGGTCCATGCCTGCCATGCCCGCATGATCCATCGGCTGCGCCTGAAGCGCGCGGCTGACCAGCGGCGCGAGCACCATCAGCAGCGTCGCCATGAAGGCAAGCTGGAGCAGGGTTCGATGCAGCTGGACGGTACGGATCACCGCGCTAGTGTAGAGGTGCCCCCCGGGGGCGCCGTGCGACGAACCGTCGCAGGAGGGGGGGGGGGGGGGGGGGGTAT
>NZ_JACGTN010000013.1:0-81484 GCF_014763005.1 Stenotrophomonas sp. Br8
CCTGGGAAGTGGCCTCAGCGCCGTTCCCGTGTGCTGCGAAGTTTCCTTCGTAGCGAGCCGCCTATTATGCCGGACTTTTCGAGTCCGTCAACACCTTTCGTTCGATCATCTCGTTCGGCGGTGATGGCGTCCCTTGTGTCGCTGAAGCCCCTTGTTGGCGACCCCTGCGACGGGGGAGGGAAAGTATGTCCCTATTCGCGGCCTTTGTGAAGGGGGTGTGGCAACTTTTTTCATCGGATATTGCATCTGTTCATCCAGAAGGTCCTGGCAGGGACTGTTCCGCGGAGAGCAGAAGCAGCCGAGCGTGGGCTCGGCTGTACAAGAGCAGAAGCAGGGGCCGGCTGCGCCGGCCCCTGCGCCCGGTCAGGCAGCGACCAGGCGCACGCGGGCGAAGGTGCGCTTGCCGACCTGCAGCAGGCCCTCAAAGCCAGGCTGCAGCACCTGCTGGCCGTCTTCCACCACTTCGCCGTCCACCTTCACCGCACGCTCCTTGAGCTTGCGATTGGCCTCGGAGTTGCTCGGAGTCAGGCCGGCAGCGGTCAGCAGTGCGGCAATACGCAGCCCCTCGGCCGGGATCGCCACGTCCTGCAGCGGCAGCTGGGTGATATCGCCCTGCCCCGTAACAGCCGCTTCCCAGCCGGCAATCGCCTGTTCGGCCGCTGCGGCGTCATGGAAGCGGGTGGCCAGTTCACGCGCCAAGCGCAGCTTCACCACGCGCGGGTTCAGGCCAGCGGCGATCTGCTCGCGCAGGGAGGCCGCTTCGGCCTGGCTGATATTGAAGGACAGCAGCTCGATCCAACGCCACATCAGGGCGTCATCCACCTTCATGGTCTTGGTGACGATGTCGATGGCCGGTTCGCTGATGCCGATGTAGTTGCCCAGCGACTTGGACATCTTGTTGACGCCATCCAGGCCTTCCAGCAACGGCATGGTCAGCACCACCTGCGGCTTCTGGCCGTGGTGCTCCTGCAGGCCACGGCCCATCAGCAGGTTGAACTTCTGGTCGGTACCCCCCAGCTCGACGTCCGCTTCCAGGGCCACCGAGTCGTAGCCCTGCACCAGCGGGTACAGGAATTCGTGGATGGCGATGGACTGCTGGGCGGCGTAGCGCTTGGCGAAGTCGTCGCGCTCGAGCATGCGCGCCACGGTGTGCTGGCCGGCCAGGCGGATCATGTCGGCCGCGCTCATCTTGCCGAACCACTCCGAATTGAAGCGGACCTCGGTGCGGCTGCGGTCCAGCACCTTGAACACCTGCTCTTCATAGGTACGGGCGTTGGCCAGCACGTCGTCGCGGCTGAGCGGCTTGCGGGTCAGGCTCTTGCCGGAGGGGTCGCCGATCATGCCGGTGAAGTCGCCGATCAGGAAAATGACCTGGTGGCCGAGGTCCTGGAACTGACGCATCTTGTTCAGCAGCACCGTGTGGCCCAGGTGCAGGTCAGGCGCGGTGGGGTCGAAGCCGGCCTTGATGCGCAGCGGGCGGCCTTCCTGCAGGCGCGCGCGCAGATCCTCGAGCTTGAGGATCTCGTCGGCACCGCGGCCGATCAGGGCAAGGGCTTCTTCAATCGAGGACACGTGACTACTCCCGGCAACGCCGTTTCTTATGTGGGGTGTTAAAGCGAAGTTAACCCGATCGGCTTCACAAAAGCCAATAGGCACAAGGGTTTGACGCGAATTTGTTAGGTGTCTATGTTACCGGCGTTTGGGCCCGCGTTCCCGGGTCAGCCAGAGACCGACATCTGATGCTCAATTCCGATCAAGGCCGCGCACGCAAGCAGCGCTTCCAGGAACGACTCCATGTCCTGCACGACAACGCCCTGCACCGGAAGCTGAGGCAACACCTCCCCGCTGCGTTCAATGAGCGCTGGACGCGCCGTCATTGGATGCACGCCAGCCTGTTTGTGACCATCGGCGCACTGGTGGCCACGATCGTGCCGGGCTTCTCGCACACCATCGATGCCCCCTACGCCGACAGCCACACCAGCCTGGCCCTGCCGTTGCCCCCGCTGGCAATGGCCCGCCAGCAGCAGATCCCCGGTGACAGCTGGCAGGTGCTGCGGGTACAGCGCGGGCAGACCCTGAGCGACCTGTTCGACAAGGCCGGTATCTCCGCGACCACCCTGCACCGGGTGCTGGACCATCCAGGTGCGCGCGAATCGCTGACCAAGCTGCGCCCGGGCGCCGAGATCGCCTTCGACATGCCGCTGTCCGGTGACCTGCGCAGCATCCGCTTCGACCGCGATGCCGACAACCGGGTCGAGCTGAGCCTGAGCGGCGATGACATCAAGGAAACGGTGACCAAGCGCGAGACGTCCACGCGGACGGTGGTCACCAGTGGCGAGATCACCAGTTCGCTGTATGCGGCTGCACGTCGCGCAGGACTGTCGCCATCGGCAATCGCGACGATGACCGACGACATCTTCAAGTACGACATCGACTTCTCCAAGGACCTGCAGCCGGGCGACCGCTTCAGCGTGGTGATGGACGAGACCTGGCGCGAGGGCGAGAAGGTCGATACCAGCAAGATCCTGGCCGCGACCTTCACTACTGGCGGCAAGACCTATTCCGGCTTCCGCTTCGACCGCAACGGCAAGTCCGAGTACTACGACATCAGTGGCCGTTCGCTGAAGAAGAGCTTCATCCGCATGCCGATCCCGTTTGCGCGGCTGAGCTCGACCTTCGGCGCGCGCAAGCACCCGGTGCTGGGCAAGATGCGCATGCACAAGGGCGTGGACTATGCCGCGCGCACCGGTACCCCGATCATGGCCGCCGGCGACGCGCGGGTGCAGTTTGTCGGCGTGCAGCGCGGTTACGGCAACGTGGTGATCCTCGACCATGGCCGCGGCCACACCACCCTGTACGGCCACATGTCGCGCTTTGCCGGGATCAAGAACGGCCAGCGCGTGGCCCAGGGCACGGTGATCGGCTACGTCGGCTCGACCGGCCTGGCGACCGGCCCGCACCTGCACTACGAATTCCGGGTCAATGGCGAGCACCGCAACCCGCTGACGGTGACCATGCCGCCGCCGGAGCCGCTGAAGGGCGCCGAGCTGGTGGCGTTCCGGGCACAGACCGCGCCGGCAATGGCCCGCATCCAGGGCATGGAGAAGCTGATCTACGCCGACGCCAGCCCCGCACCGGCCGCCGAAAGCGCGACCACCGAGGTGGCCAGCACCAAGGACAAGGCGCCGGCAGGCCGCAAGCGCGGCTGAGCCCTGCGTTGACGAAGGAGGACACGGCAGCACAAGCTTGCCGTGTCCTTTTTTTATGCCCGCCATGAACACCACTGCCGATCCGTCCCTTCCCCTTTACTTGGGCCTGATGTCGGGCACCAGTGCTGACGGCATCGATGCCGCGCTGGTGCAGTTCCCAGCCGACGGAGGTTGCCGCTTCGTGCATGGGCTGACCGCCCGCTGGGAGCCGGTACTGCGGGCGCGGCTGGTAGCCCTCGGTGAAGGCGGTCCGCTGCAGTCGCTGGAGGAGCTGGGCGAGCTGGACGCGCGGATTGCGATCAGCTTCGCCGCCGCCGCCAACCAGCTGCTGGACGAAGCCGGTGTCGACCGTTCGCAGGTGCGGGCCATCGGCTCGCACGGGCAGACGGTGCGCCATCGACCGCTGGCCGATCCGGCGTTCACCCTGCAGCTGGGTGACGGCAACCGCATCGCCGAACTGACCGGCATCACCACGGTGTGCGATTTCCGCCGCCGCGACGTTGCCGCCGGCGGTCATGGTGCTCCGCTGATGCCGGCCTTCCACCTGGGCATGCTGGGTGCGGCCGATGAAGACCGCGCGGTGCTGAACCTGGGCGGGATCGCCAACCTGACCCTGATTCCGCGCGAAGGCGTCGTGCGTGGCTTCGATACCGGCCCGGCCAACGCGCTGATGGATGCCTGGTGCCAACGCCATACCGGGCGCAGCTTCGACGCTGACGGTGCCTACGCGGCCAGTGGTGCGGTGGATGACAGCCTGCTGGCCGGCTGGCGCGCCGACCCGTGGTTTGCGCTGCCACCGCCCAAGAGCACCGGGCGCGAGCAGTTCCACCTGCCGTGGGCCGAAGCGCACATGGAGGAAGGCCAGTTTGCCGCCGCCGATGTACAGGCGACGCTGCTGGAGCTGACCGCGGCGACGGTGGTGGATGCGCTGCTGGCCCAGCAGCCGGACACCCGCCGGGTACTGGTATGCGGCGGCGGTGTGCGCAACGCGCAGTTGATGCGGCGGCTGGCGGCGCGACTGCCGGGCGTGGTGGTCGAATCCACGGCACTGCACGGGCTGGACCCGGAGTATGTGGAGGCGATGGGGTTTGCGTGGCTGGCGCAGCGGACGATGGACGGGCTGGCGGGCAACCTGCCGAGCGTGACCGGGGCGAAGGGGCCGCGGATTCTCGGGGCGATCCATTTGGCGTAGAGGTTGGCGCCATCCACGCATGGCGTGGATCTACTGTTAGCCGGCCCTGCGGCAGCTAATCGAAGCCTTGGCCGGCAGGGAGGGCCTGCAGTGCGGCGATCGCATCGGACAGGGCGTCGACTTCGGGATCACCGAAGCCGGAGCGGACCTCCAGTTCACTGCTGAACAGGCCCTGCTCCAGCAGGACCGCGCAGGTCTGTTCATGGGTCCAGCCTCGGGCAACCGAGACCCGTTTGATGCGTTCCAGCAGCAGCGGGTCCAGGTCCCGCAGCACTACGTCGGCCATGCTCACTTCCCCGTTCGCAAGGCACCGCCCCCTCGGCGCGTCGGGGCGATCATCCCGCAGTAAGCGCGGACAGGCAATCAGGCGGCGGGTGACGGCCCACGATCAAGGATGCGTGGCCACAGCCAAGCCAGCAGCAGCATGGTCGGCACCACCGTGACAGCGCTGAGCATGAAGAAGGTGCTGTACGAGGTGGCCTCCACGATGTAGCCGGAGACGCCGCCGACGAACTTGCCCGGCAGATTGGCCAGTGATACCAGCAGGGCGTACTGGGTCGCGGTGAAGTTGCGATCGGTCAGCGAAGACATGAACGCCACCAGTACCGTGCCGGCGAAGCCCTGGAACAGGTTGTCGGCACTGAGCGCAGCGTAGAACGCCCACAACTGCCCCGGATTGTGCGCCATCAGCAGGAAGGCCAGGTTGGACAGGGCTACGCCCAGCGCCGCGACAAGCAGCATCCGGCGGAAACCGAAGGCGGCAACGGCGATACCGCCAATGAACGCCCCACCAATACCCATCCACACGCCGAACAGCTTGGAGACCGTAGCGATGTCGGCCTTGTCGAAGCCCGAGTCGAGATAGAAGGGTCCGGCCATCACGCCGATGACCTGGTCGGGAAACTTGAAGAACCCGACGAACGCCAGCAGCGCCAGTGCCAGCCCCATGCCGTTGCGGCTGAAGAAGCTGGTGATCGGCTGCACGAACGCTTCGGCAATGTCGATGCGGCGCTGGACGGCGTTGGCCGGACGCTCGGGCTCGCGGCAGAACAGGGTGGTGATGATCGGCAGGATCATCAGTGCAGCCATGGCCAGATAGGCAATGATCCAGCCTTCGAACTGTGCCAGGTACAAGGCGCCGGCACCGGCCAGGATCAGGCCGATGCGATAGCCCAGCGTATACGTGGCGGCCAACGCGGCCTGCGCGGTCTGCGGGGCGATCTCGATGCGGTAGGCGTCGACCACCGAATCCTGGGTGGCGCCTGCAAAGGACGCCACCAGTACCCAGGCCACCAGCGGCCACACACCCTGCTCTGGCCGAACGAACGCCAGTGCAACCAGGCCCACCAGCACCAGGATCTGCGAGACCAGCAGCCACGAGCGGCGGCGACCCAGGAAACCCAGCAACGGAAACGCGTAGCGATCCAGCAGGGGAGCCCAGACGAATTTGAGCAGGTAGAAGAAGCTGGCCAGGCTGATCAGGCCGATGCTGCCCAGATCGAGGCCGACATCGCGCAAGCGGGTGGACAGGGTCTGCGAGGCGATCAGCAGGAACGGCAGGCCGCTGCCGAAGCCCAGCAGGGCCATGGTGAGCGCCGAGGGCGTGCCGAACGCACGCTTGATGCCGGCCCAGCCCTTGTAGCCGGCCGGCTTGGCAGCCTCGGTCACAGGTCGTAGTCCACGATGAACGGTGCGTGGTCGGAGAAGCGCTGGTCGCGGTAGATCGAGCAGCTGCGCAGGCGGTCACGCAGGCCCGGGGTGATGAACTGGTAGTCGATGCGCCAACCCACGTTGTTGGCGCGGGCGGCACCACGGTTGCTCCACCAGGTGTAGTCCTCGCCGGTCGGATTGAGCAGGCGGTAGGCATCGGCCCAGCCGCGACCGGTGGCTACGTCGGTGGCCTGGCCGTGGTCGGCGCACAGGGCGTTGAGCCAGTCGCGCTCCTCGGGCAGGCAGCCGGAGTTCTTCTGGTTGGACTTCCAGTTCTTGATGTCCAGCGCCGAGCGGACGATGTTCCAGTCGCCACACAGCACGTAGTCGCGGCCGCTGCGCGCCCACTCCTCAAGGATCGGCCGCAGCCACTCCATCACTTCGAACTTGAAGCCCTGCCGCAGGTCACCCGAGCTGCCGGACGGAATATAGAAGGAGACCACGCTGAGGTTGCCGAAGCGTGCCTCGATGTAGCGGCCTTCGTCGTCGAACGGTGCCCAGCCCAGCGAGGTGATGACCTGGTCCGGTTCGCGCTTGCTGTAGATCGCCACGCCGCTGTAGCCCTTCTTGGTGATGGCATCGCGGTAGAAGCAATGGTGGCCATCCGGGCGGAACATCGGGTCGGTCAGCTGGTCTTCCTGGGCCTTGGTCTCCTGGATGCAGAGGACGTCGGCGTCCTGGCCACGGAACCAGTCGAGGAAGCCCTTGGTGGCGGCCGAACGGATGCCATTGGCATTGAAACTGATGATGCGCATGCGGAAGAACCTACGGCGGGAAACCGGGCAAGCATACCGGTTGCCTGCCGGGCTGAGCAGCCCGCGGGAGCCGCCCCGGACTCCCGCGTGAAGGGGCCGGACGAGCGCGGAAAGTCCAGCTGGATTAGGATTTGCGCTCCAAATGAAGATGAATCGAGTTTTGATGAGCGACCACCGTCACCGTTTCCTGCAGCTGGCCCTGACCGCCGATGCCCTGCGCTTCGGCCAGTTCACCCTCAAGTCCGGCCGGCTGAGCCCCTATTTCTTCAACGCCGGCCGTTTCGACTCCGGCTCCCTGCTGTCGCAGCTGGGGGCGTGCTATTCCGACGCCATCGACGCCACCGGGATCAAGTACGACGTGGTGTTCGGCCCGGCCTACAAGGGCATTCCGCTGGCCACCGCAATGGCCTGCGAGCTGGCCCAGCGTGGCCGCGATCTGCCGCTGTCGTTCAACCGCAAGGAAGTGAAGGACCATGGTGAAGGCGGCCAGCTGATCGGCGCCGACATGACCGGCAAGCGCGTGCTGATCGTCGACGACGTGATCACCGCGGGCACCGCCATCCGCGAGGCGCTGGCGATCATCCGCGCCGCGGGCGGCATTCCGGCCGGCATCGTGGTGGCCCTGGACCGCCAGGAGATCGCCTCGGACAGCGACCATCGCTCCGCCGCACAGGCCGTGGCCGAAGAAGCCGGCATCCCGGTGATCGCCGTGGCGACGCTGGCCGACCTGCTTGATTTCGCGTCCGGAAATCCGGAACTTGTAGGCTACCGGCAGCCGCTGGAGGCCTATCGCGCCCAGTACGGCGTCCGTTCCACGCGCTGACCACCAGGGGGAAGGTCGCATGTTCCGAGTTCCTGCCATCGTTGCTGCCAGCCTGCTGCTGGTGATGCCGCAGACGCTGCTGGCACAGTCCGGCGGCAAGGCCGCAGACAAGAAGCTGTACTGCTGGAACGAGGGCAAGGAGCGGATCTGCAGCGATGCGCTGCCGGCCGATGCGGTCAACCACGCCCGCGATGAGTTCAGCGCCAACAGCGGCCTGCGCAACGCGCAGGTGCAGCGCGCGTTGAGCGATGAGGAACGCGCTGCCGCCAGCACGGCGGCGGCGCAGGCCCAGCTGGACCAGATGGCCGAACAGACCCGCCAGCGCACCGAACAGGCGATGCTGACCACCTACGGTGATGAGAACGCGCTGCGGCGCGTGTTCGCCGAGCGCCAGGAGGTGCTCGACAACAACCTCAAGACCGCCCAGTACAACGTGGCCAGCCTGCGCGATTCGCTGGTGGCCCTGCTTGCTGCCGCCGGTGACCGCGAACTGGCCGGCGGCAAGGTGGCCGACAAGCAGGCCCAGGCGATCAGCCAGCGCCATGCGCAGCTGCAGTCGCAGCAGCGGCTGCTGGCCAGTTTCGAACAGCAGCAGCAGGCATTGAAGGTCGAGATCGAGAGCAGCCTGCAGCGCTATCGCGAGCTGAAGGGCGTGGCACCGGCGAGCCAAGCCCCGTGATTGCCGGTAGAGCCGAGCCCACGCTCGGCTCCGCTTGACCTCGGGAATGAGCAGCCGAGCGTAGGCTCGGCTCTACAGCAGGCGGGGCTGGTTACGGGTTGGCCCACGGAATTTATGCACTCTTTACGCGTCGGCCCGGTCCGGCGCGTAGTGCGTTTATGGGGGTGGGGACGACGATGACGGCCTGAGGTGGAGGGGTTCCACCAGGTCTCAATTCCATGTCCCCCTGGCTGTCGTTGCTGTGTGGCGTGCTGGTGCTGGTTGCCGCCGCCTATCTTCTTTATGTCGTGCTGCGGCCCGAGTCGTTCTGAGCGGAGCCTGCCATGACTGAAATTCTTGCCATTCTTGCCGCCAGCCTGCTGCTGGCCTGGCCCTTGGGCCTGTACCTCGCCCGGGTGATGCGCGGCACGCCGATGAAGGTCGACGTGCTGTTCCACTGGATCGAAAAGCCGCTGTACAGGGTGCTCGGCGTCGATCCCTCTCGCTCGATGTCCTGGCGGGGTTACGTGCTGGCGTTCGTGCTCAGCAACGTGGTGATCGCGGTGCTGACCCAGGCCGTGTTCATGACCCAGGCATGGTTGCCGTTGAATCCGGACCAGATCCCGAACATGCGCTGGGACACGGCGCTGCACACGATGATCTCGTTCCTGACCAACACCAACCAGCAGCACTACTCCGGCCAGGCACAGCTGTCCTATTTCTCGCAGATGACCGGCATCACCGGCCTGCAGGTGGTGACGCCGATGATGGGCCTGGCGCTGGCCGTGGCGACGCTGCGTGCGTTGTTCTCGCGTGCGCCGAAATCGGTCACCGCGCCTGTCGCGGGCGATGACCGCCAGGTGGCGGTGGGCAATTACTACGCGGACGTCGTGCGCCTGTGCGTGCGCTTCCTGTTGCCGTTGTGCCTGGTATGGACGCTGCTGCTGACCAGCCAGGGCGTGCCCTCCACGATGGCCGGTGGCCCGCAGGCCACACCGATCGACGCCAGTGCCGGCATGGCGCAGCAGAAGCTGCCGCTGGGCCCGGTTGCGGCGATGGTCGCGGCCAAGCAACTGGGCGCCAATGGTGGCGGCTGGTATGGCCCGAACAGCAGCTTCCCGCTGGAGAACCCGACCCCGGTGTCGAACATGCTGGAAGTGATCGGCATCCTGCTGGTGCCGATGGCGGTGATCTTCATGATCGGTGCGTTCACCGGGCGCCGTCGTTTCGGCGCGCTGGTGTTCAGCTGCATGCTCGGCATGTCGCTGCTGTCCACCGGCGCGATGGTGTGGAGCGAGGGCCATAGCGCCAGCGCGGCCACGCCGCTGCTGATGGAAGGCAAGGAAGTGCGCTTCGGCGCCGATGGCACCGCGCTGTGGGCGGCGGTGACCACCCAGGTCTCCAACGGTTCGGTCAACGGCATGCACGATTCGCTGAGCCCGCTGTCTGGCGGCCTGGCGATGGTCAACATGCTGGTCAGCGCGATCTGGGGCGGCATCGGCTGCGGCCTGCAGCAGTTCATCGTGTACCTGCTGCTGGGCGTGTTCCTGGCCGGGCTGATGACCGGCCGTACGCCGGAACTGTTCGGTCGCAAGCTGGAGACGCCACAGGTGCGCCTGCTGGCCCTGCTGGTGCTGCTGCAGCCGATCACCCTGCTGCTGTTCACCGCGATCACGCTGGCCGTGCCCGGTCTGGCCGGTACCTCCAATCCCGGTTTCCACGGCATCAGCCAGGTGTTCTACGAGTATGTCTCGGCCTACGCCAACAACGGCTCGGGCTTCGAGGGCCTGGGCGACGCCACGCCGTGGTGGAACCTGAGCTGCTCGCTGGTGTTGCTGCTGGGCCGCTTCCCGCTGCTGATCATCCCGCTGGTGGTGGCCGCGCAGCTGGCCGCCAAGCGGCAGGCCCCTGAATCGGCTGGCAGCCTGCAGATCGAAACCCCGACCTTCGCCCTGACTCTGGTCTCGGTGATCGTCATCCTGACCGTGCTGCAGTTCATGCCGGCGCTGGTACTCGGCCCTATCGCCGACCACCTGAGCCTGGGACTGCACTGAGGACACCCCATGAGTAGTCACGCAACCGCAAACCATTCCTCCTCCGTGGCGTCCCGCCCGGCCCTGCTCGATGCCGCCGGCCTGCGCCGCGCGCTCATCGAGGCCGTACGCAAGCTGTCGCCGATGCACCTGGTGCGCAGCCCGGTGATGGCGGTGGTGATGGCCGGCACGGTCGTCGCCGCGATCATCACCCTGACCGGCAACGCGCCACTGGGCTTCGGCCTGGCGGTGACGGCGATCCTGCTGGTCACCGTGCTGTTCGGCAATTTCGCCGAGGCCGTGGCCGAAGCACGCGGCCGTGGTCAGGCCGCCTCGCTGCGCCGCGCCCGCCAGGACCTGGTGGCGCGCCGTCTGGCGTCGGCGCAGGCCGGTGCAAGTGAAACCCAGGTGCCCGCCGCGGAACTGCGCCCCGGCGACCACGTGATCGTCAGTGCCGGCGAGCTGGTACCGGCCGACGGCGAGATCGTGCAGGGCCTGGCCACCATCAACGAAGCAGCGGTGACCGGCGAGTCGGCACCGGTGCTGCGCGAGGCGGGTACGGATCGCTCCGGCGTGATCGGCGGCACCAAGGTGCTGTCCGACCAGATCGTCGTGCGCATCACCGCCGAGCCGGGGCACAGTTTCCTGGACCGGATGATCGCGCTGGTGGAAGGTGCCAACCGGCAGAAGACGCCGAATGAAATCGCGCTGACCCTGCTGCTGGCGGCGATGACGCTGACCTTCCTGGTGGTGGTGGCGACGCTGCCGGCGATCGGTGCTTCGGTGGGCGTCAAGGTGGATCCGCTGCTGCTGATCGCGCTGCTGGTGTGCCTGATACCGACCACCATCGGTGGCCTGCTGCCGGCCATCGGCATCGCCGGCATGAACCGTGCGCTGGCCGCCAACGTACTGGCCAAGTCGGGCAAGGCGGTGGAAGTGGCCGGTGACGTCGACGTGCTGCTGCTCGACAAGACCGGCACCATCACCTACGGCGACCGCCAGGCGAGCCACTTCCATGCACTGGCCGGGATCGACGCCGACCAGCTGCGTGAAGCGGCGCTGCTCTCTTCGCTGGCCGACCCGACCCCGGAAGGCAAGTCGATCGTGCGCCTGGCCCGCGAACAGGGCTGCACCACCGCCGAGCCGGATCGGGCCGACTACCTGGCCTTCAGCGCGCAGACCCGCATGTCCGGTGTCGACCTGCTGCACGGCCGGCAGATCCGCAAGGGCGCTGCCGACGCGATCCGCGCCCATGTGCAGGCGCTCGGCGGCACCGTACCGGCGGAACTGGCCGGTCGCGTGGAGCAGGTCGCACGCAACGGTGCTACGCCGCTGGTGGTGGCCGAGGGTCGCCATGTGCTGGGCGTGATCGAGCTGTCGGACGTGGTCAAGCACGGCATGCGCGAGAAGTTCGCACAGCTGCGGGCGATGGGTATCCGCACGGTGATGATCACCGGCGACAACCCGCTGACGGCCGCCGCGATCGCTGCCGAAGCCGGTGTGGACGACTACATCGCCGAGGCGCGGCCGGAGGACAAGCTGGCACGCATCCGTGCCGAGCAGGCCGGTGGCCGCTTGGTGGCGATGGTCGGCGACGGTACCAACGATGCGCCGGCGCTGGCCCAGGCCGACATCGGCCTGGCGATGAACTCGGGCACGCAGGCGGCCAAGGAAGCCGGCAACATGGTCGACCTGGATTCGGATCCGGCCAAGCTGCTGGCGGTGGTGGAGGTGGGCAAGCAGCAGCTGATCACCCGCGGCGCGCTGACCACGTTCTCGCTGGCCAACGATGTGTCCAAGTACTTCGCGATCCTGCCGGCGTTGTTTGCCGCCACCGTGCCTGCGATGGCCGCGTTGAACGTGATGCAGCTGTCGAGCCCGCGCAATGCGGTGCTGGCGGCGCTGATCTTCAATGCGCTGGTGATTCCCGCCCTGATTCCGCTGGCGTTGCGCGGTGTGCGCTTCCGCCCGGCCACCGCAACGGCGCTGCTGCGCCGGAACATGCTGGTGTACGGCCTGGGTGGCGTGCTGCTGCCGTTCGCGGCAATCAAGTTGATCGACCTTCTTCTTGTCCTGGTATTCGGCGCATGAACCGTTCTGACTCCCCTTCCCTTTCCCGCGAGCTGAAAAGCGAGGCGCGCGTGGCCACGTTGCAGGATGGCGCCAGCTGGCGCCCGGCCATCGGCCTGGGCGTGGCCACCCTGCTGCTGGCCGGTGCGGTCTACGCCGGCATCGCCACCGGTTTCGCCGGCCTGTCCTTCCCGGCGCAGGCCGAAGGCAGCCTGCTGCGTGATGGCAGCGGCCAGGTGCGTGCTTCGGCATGGCTGTCGCAGCCATTCACCGGCGATGGCTACTTCCAGGCACGACCGTCGGCGGCCAACTACGACCCGATGGCAGCGGCCGGTTCCAACCTGGCTCGCAGCAACCCGGCGCTGGCCGAACGCGTGGCGGCGAGCACTGCGGCAGTGGCCGCGCGCGAAGGCGTAACGCCTGCGCAGGTACCTGCCGATCTGGTCACCCAGTCCGGCGGCGGCCTCGATCCCCAGCTGTCGCCGGCGGCAGCACAGCTGCAGGTGGCACGCGTGGCGCGTGCACGAGGCCTGCCGGTGGAGCGCGTGCAGGCGCTGGTGAAGGCCAACACGCAGGGCCGGCAATGGGGCGTGTTCGGCCAGCCACGGGTGAACGTGGTGACACTGAACTTCGCCCTGGACCACGCGGCACGCGCGCCGTGATGCAGGGCTGCACCCGCTGCGCGCACAATGGCGGCCATGACAGCGGCTCCCATGACTGATCTGCGGACCCGCCAGGCCAATGCCCTGGTGGAAGGCCTGCAACGCGAAGCCGGTGGCAAGCTCACCGTGTTCCTCGGCGCTGCGCCCGGCGTAGGCAAGACCTACGCGATGCTGACCCGCGCGCAGGAACAGCTGCGACGTGGCGTGGACCTGGTAGTGGGGCTGGTGGAGACCCACGGCCGTGCCGATACCCAGGCCCTGCTGGAAGGGTTGCCGCGGTTGCCGCTGAAGGACGTGGCCTACCATGGCCACGACCTGCAGGAGATGGATCTGGACGCCGTGCTGGCACGCAGGCCGGCGCTGGTGCTGGTGGACGAGCTGGCCCATCGCAATGCGCCGGGCAGCCGCCATGAACGGCGCTGGCAGGACGTGATGGAACTGCTGGACGCCGGCATCGACGTCTGGACCACGGTCAACATCCAGCATCTGGAAAGCCTCAACGATGTGGTGATGCGCATCACCGGCGTACGCGTCAGCGAGACCGTGCCCGACGGCGTGCTCGACCGCCTGCACGACATCGTGCTGGTCGATCTGCCACCGCGCGAGCTGATCGCGCGCCTGCAGCAGGGCAAGGTGTACGTGCCCGAGCAGGCCGCGCAGGCACTGCAGGCGTTTTTCTCGCCGGCCAACCTGACCGCGCTGCGCGAACTGGCGATGCAGGAAGCGGCCGACCGCGTCGACAGCAGCCTGCGCGAAGCCCGCGCCGCGCGCGGTGAGAGCAATCTGCCGCTGCGACGTGGCGTGCTGGTGGCGATCGATGGCGGCGGCCAGAGTGAATACCTGGTGCGGGTGGCGCGACGCATCGCCGAACGCCGCGATGCACCGTGGACGGTGGTGACGGTGCAGGGACGCCGCCAGGACGAGGCGACCCGGCGCGAGATCGATGCTGCGTTCGCGCTGGCCCGCCGCCTCGGCGGCGACGCCGAGCTGCTGCACGGCTCCAGCATCGCCGACGCATTGCTCGACCACGCCGCGCACAACGGCGTGTCCACGCTGGTCCTGGGCCGCACCCGCGAGCGACCACTGGCGCGGATGTTCAACCGCACCCTGACCCAGCAGCTGATCCAGCGCGGCGCGCACTACGAGATCACCATCATCAGCACGCCGCAGGCGCGTGCGCGTTCCCGTCGTGAGGGCCTGCTGCCACCGATGCGCGGGGTCAGCCACGAGCCGTTGCAGGCGCTGATCGCCACCGGCCTGGCCTGCGCGGTCGCTTGGCTGGTGGAACGCTGGGTGGGCATGGCCGATCTGTCGATGGTGTTCATCGTGGCCGTTGTGCTGGTAGCCGCGCGCACCCGCGCCAGCGTCGCGGTGATGGCGGCCATCCTGTGTTTCCTCGCCTACAACTTCCTGTTCATCGCGCCACGCTTCACCTTCGCCATCGGCGCGCGGCAGGGCGTGATCACCGTGTTCCTGTTCCTGGCGGCGGCACTGGTCGCCGGACGCCTGGCGTCGCGCCTGCGCATGCAGGTGATCGCCCTGCGCGCGGCCAACCGCCATGCGCGCGCGCGCCAGCAGCTGGGCCGGCAGCTGGCCAGTGCGGCCGGCAACGGTGAAGTGGCACAGGCCGGCCGGCATGCGCTGGAACAGGCCATGGACGTGCCGGCCTGGCTGCGGATCGGCGCCGATATCGCGGCCGGTGGCCGTCACCTGCCCGGTGACACCGATCTGGCGGCTGCCGACTGGGCCCTGCGCCATGGCCAGCCCAGTGGCCGCTTCACCGATACGCTGGCTGGCGCGCAATGGTGGTTCCTGCCGCTGCTGGACGGCGAGGACCGTGCGATCGGCGTGGCCGGCCTGTACCTGCCGGGTGCGCAGGCGCGGCTGCTGCCCGAACAGCGCCAACTGGCCGAAGCGATGGTTGATGACATCGCCCAGGCCGCCTTGCGCACGCGCCTGGTGGCCGAGCTGGAACAGGCGCACGTCAGCAACGAGACCGAACGGCTGCGCTCTGCCCTGCTCTCCTCGGTGTCGCACGACCTGCGTTCGCCACTGGCGGCGATGATCGGCTCGGCCGACAGCCTGGCCAGCTACGGCGCGGCGATGGATCTGGCCGACCGCCGCGCCTTGCTGGACACCATCCTGGTCGAAGGCGAACGCCTGGACCGCTACATCCAGAACCTGCTGGACATGACCCGGTTGGGCCACGAGGGCCTGAAGATCAACCGCGACTGGATAGGGGTGGATGAGCTGATTGGTTCGGCCGCCCGCCGCCTGCAGCGCTACCAGCCGAAGGTGCGGCTGGAGCTGGATATTCCGGCGACGCTGGCGCCGATCTGGGTGCATCCGGCACTGGTCGAGCAGGCAGTGTTCAATGTGATGGAGAACGCTGCCAAGTTCTCGCCGG
This sequence comes from Stenotrophomonas sp. Br8, assembly GCF_014763005.1. Classification (NCBI taxonomy): domain Bacteria; kingdom Pseudomonadati; phylum Pseudomonadota; class Gammaproteobacteria; order Lysobacterales; family Lysobacteraceae; genus Stenotrophomonas; species Stenotrophomonas sp. Br8. Next base: position 15,520 of record NZ_JACGTN010000013.1, read on the forward strand.
CCGATGCCGCCGTGCAGGTACTGGCGCGCGAACTGGACGGTCAGCTGCGTATCGACGTGATCGATGCCGGCCCCGGCATTCCCGACGACGAGCGCGCGCGCATCTTCGACATGTTCTACAGCGTCGAACGCGGCGACCGCGGCCGCCACGGCACCGGCCTCGGCCTGACCATCTGCCAGGGCATGATCGGCGCACATGGCGGCAGCGTGCAGGCGCTGCCCGGACGCGACGGTCGCGGTACCCTGATCCGCATCACCCTGCCCCTGCTCAAGCCAGCCTCCCACGATGAGTCCGACCCCGACTGACGCCAGCGCGCCGGCCCCGCGCGTGCTGGTGATCGACGATGAAACCCAGATCCGCCGGTTCCTGGACATCAGCCTGCGCGCGCAGGGCTACCAGGTGCGCCAGGCTGCGACCGGCCAGGAAGGCCTGCAGATGGCCGCCAGCGAGGACATGGACCTGGTGATCCTGGACATCGGCCTGCCGGACATGGAAGGCCACGAGGTGCTGGAACAGCTGCGGCAGTGGAGCCAAGTGCCGGTGATCATGCTGACCGTGCGTGCCGGTGAAACCGAGAAGGTGCGTGCACTGGACAACGGCGCCAACGACTACGTGACCAAACCCTTCGGTACCCAGGAGCTGATGGCGCGGGTGCGGGCGCTGCTGCGCACACGCAGCGTACCGACCGATGGCACGCCGCCGGTGTTCGACGATGGCCACCTGCACGTGGACCTGGTGCGCCGCGAAGTGGCGATTGATGGCGAACTGGTGGCATTGACCCGCAAGGAGTACGCGCTGTTGTCGCTGCTGCTGCGCAATGCCGGGCGGGTGGTGACCCAGCCGCAGATCCTGCAGGAAATCTGGGGACCCACCCACCAGCACGACACCCACTACCTGCGCATCCTGGTCGGCAAGCTGCGGCACAAGCTGGGCGACTCGGCGCTGGATTCACGCTACCTCTTTACCGAGCCCGGTGTGGGGTTGCGTTTCAAGGGATGAGGTGTGCCGACCAACGGTCGGCACCCACCAGACAAGTGGATCCACGCCATGCGTGGATGGACATCCATTGAAGCGCATCCACGCATGGCGTGGATCTACTGTGTCGACCAAGGTCGACACCTACCAACAGCAGCACAGAACGCTGTTCCGACAGATCGCGGAAATCTGTCGAAGGCGGGGTGGGTCCGGTTGCGGGGGTGTCCGCGGCATGGATGCCGCGGCCAAGCCCCCATGGATGGGTTCACGGCGTCCCCCGCAACCGGACCCACCCCGCCATCCCACGAAATGCACGCTGTTGCTCCGGCTGTTGCCTTGGATTCGGCGGGTGCCGGGCGCAGCCCGGCCCCTGCTCAGAAGCCCAACGGGGTGTCGCCCAGCACCGGCTGCAGCTGGCTGCGGAACAATGCCTGGATGCGCTCCAGTGCCGCTTCGTCGTTGCCTTCGAAGCGCAGCACCAGCACCGGCGTGGTGTTGGACGCGCGAACCAGGCCCCAGCCGTCGGCGAAGTCCACCCGCAGGCCGTCGATGGTCGACAGGCGACCGCCGACATACGGGTTGTCCGGCGACTGCGCAGCAGCCACCAGCATCGCCACCAACGCATGCGGGGTTCCCTCGGCCACTGGCACCTTCAGCTCCGGCGTCGCCACCATTTCCGGCAGTTCGGCCAGCACTTCGTCCGGCGTTTCTTCGCGCTGGGCCAGGATCTCCAGCAGGCGTGCAGCGGCGTACAGGCCATCGTCGAAGCCGAACCAGCGCTCCTTGAAGAAGAAGTGGCCGCTCATCTCGCCCGCCAGTTCGGCGTCGGTCTCGCGCATCTTCGCCTTCATCAGCGAGTGCCCGGTCTTCCACATCAACGGGCTGCCACCATTGCGCAGCACGTGATCGGACAACTTGCCGGTGCACTTCACGTCGTAGATCACCATCGCGCCCGGATTGCGCATCAGCACGTCGGCGGCGAACAGCATCAGCAGACGGTCGGCGTAGATGATCTTGCCTTCAGCGGTGACCACGCCAAGGCGATCGCCATCACCATCGAACGCCACGCCGAGGTCGGCGCCGAAGCGCTTGACCGTCTGCACCAGGTCTTCCAGGTTGGCCGGTTCGCTGGGATCGGGGTGGTGGTTGGGGAAGGTGCCGTCGACATCGCAGTACAACGGAATGACTTCGGCGCCGATCGCTTCCAGCAGCTGCGGCGCGAAGGCACCGGCCACGCCGTTGCCCGCGTCGGCGACCACCTTCAGCGGGCGGTCCAGCTGCACGTCATCGGCAATACGCTGGATGTAATCGGCGGCGACCTCGCGCTGCTGGTAGTCACCCGGCTCCGCCGCCTGCACCAGACGGCCTTCGACAATGCGCTGGTAAAGGTCGGTGATCGCATCGCCGGACAGGGTTTCACCACCGATGACGATCTTGAAACCGTTGTAGTCCGGCGGGTTGTGGCTGCCGGTGACCGCTACGCAGGTACCGGTGCGCAGATGGAAGGCGGCGAAATACACGACCGGGGTCGGCGCCAGGCCGATATCGATCACCGCACAGCCGGCACGCCGCAGGCCTTCGGCCAGCCCCGCCGACAGTTCCGGACCGGACAGGCGGCCATCGCGGCCGATCACCACCTCGCGCAGTCCCTGCTCGAGGGCGACGGTGCCGATGGCCTGGCCGATCAGCGCGGCGGTGCGCGCCGTCAGTTCGCTGCCGACCACGCCGCGGATGTCGTAGGCGCGGAAGATGCCCGCAGCCAGTTCCTCGGCGGGAACCGGTGGCGGCGGAGGCGGCGCAGCCTCGGCCACTGCCTCGCCGGGTACGGTCGGCGGGACCATCTGCAGGCTTTCACGCAGGGTCGGCCCGTGATCGGCGTCGGCCACCGCGCTGCGCCGGCTGGGCAGCGGCAGTGACTTCGGCAGTCGGCCACGGCCTACCACCAGCAGTACCGCGATGAAGGCCAGCAGCAGGGCGACAATCGCGCTGGCCAGGGCTCCCAGTCCCAGTGGACCGGGTTCCACATTGGGTACCCCGGCGGCCAGTCGCAGCGTGGTTCCGGCCACCGGGCGCGCCATTGCCTCGGCGCTCTCGGACAGGCCGGTATCGCCCTGCACCACGATGTTGTGCGTTCCCTGGCGCAGCGCCAGGAAGCCGTTGCCGGGGGCGCGCACCTGGTCCAGCGGCGCGGTCAACCGCAGCAGCGGCTGGCGCACATACACCACCGCCGGTCCGACACCGGCCAGCTGTACCGGCGCGGCCAGACCCAGGCGGTTGCCGCCGCCATCGCGGACCACGCGCAGGGTTGCCTTGCCATCGGCCAGCGCCGATTCCAGCAGGGCCAGGCGTGCATATCCAAAGGTGGCCGCATCTGCGTAGCCCGCGGCCAGGTCAGCGCCCAGCACCTCCACCTGCTCGACGCCGGTCCAGCTTTCCCGCAGCGCCAGCGCGGCGCCGGCGGCATCACCCGCCTGCAGGGCCTGCTGGACGCGGTCGCCCTTCAACTGCTGCTGCAGCTGCTGCAACTGGCCGGAGGCGGCCTGCTGCAGCCCTTGCACGGCCTGGTCGCGCGCCTGTTCCAGCGCGTCCCCGCTGGCTGCCTGCCGCCACTGCTGTACCGCGCTCCAGCCGAACCACGCGGCCAGCAGTACCAGCAGCACACCCAGCAATGGCGCGCTCCGTCCCAACGACTTTCCCCGCTGTGCTTCCCCGATGCCGCTCATCGATGTCCCCTGTCAACGCACCCCGGTATGGCCGAATCCACCCGTTCCCCGCACGCTGTCGGTGAAAGTATCCACCACCTGCAGGCTGACGCGGGCAATCGGCACGACCACCAGCTGCGCGATGCGATCGCCCGGCTCGATGGTGAAGGCCTCGCGGCCACGGTTCCAGACACTGATCAGCAGCGGCCCCTGGTAGTCGGCGTCGATCAGGCCGGTGCCGTTGCCGAGCACGATGCCATGGCGGTGGCCCAGGCCCGAACGCGGCAGGATCACCGCACACAGATGCGGGTCGGCGATATGGATGGCCAGCCCGCTGGGGACCAGTGCGGTATCGCCCGGCTGCAGGGTCAGTGCGGTTTCCAGCGCCGCGCGCAGATCCATGCCGGCGCTGGCTTCGGTGGCATAGGCCGGCAACGGCCAGCCGTCGCCGAAGCGCGGGTCGAGCAGCTTGACCTGCAACGGTTGCGGGGAGAATCCGGGGGTGTTGCTTGCCTGGGTCATGCCTGAAGCCTCCGCGCGATCAGCGCCAGCAGTTGTTCGGCCAGCTCGCGCTTGGAAGTAGCCGGGAATACCTGTTCGCCATCCTGCCAGAAGGCCGTGGCGGCATTGTTGTCGCTTTCGAAACCGCCGCCGCTGATGCCCACCTGGTTGGCGATCACCAGGTCCAGGCGCTTGTCGACCAGCTTGCCGCGCGCATATTTCTCCACGTCGTGGGTCTCGGCGGCAAAGCCGACCACCAGCTTCAACGACTGCGTCTGCGCGGCAACCTCGGCGAGGATGTCCGGGGTGCGCACCAGCTCGATCACCAGCGACTGGCTGTCGGCAGTCTTCTTCAGCTTCTGCGCGGCCACCTGGCGCGGGGTGTAATCGGAAACGGCGGCAGCACCGATGTAGATGTCGGCCGGCAGCGCATTCAGTACCGCCTCGCGCATCTGCGCGGCAGAGCGCACATCGATGCGCTGCACGCCGGGCGGCGTCGGCAGCTGCACCGGCCCGCTGACCAGCACCACCTGGGCACCGAGCCCGGCGGCAGCAGCGGCCAGCGCGTACCCCATCTTGCCGCTGCTGCGGTTGCCCACGTAACGCACCGGATCGATGTCTTCATAGGTCGGGCCGGCGCTGATCAGCAGGCGCAGACCCTGCAGCGCATGCGTCTCCGGCGCTGCAGCGAGGGCGGCAGCAGTGCCGTTGGCGGCCAGGGCGGCGACGATGTCGCCCGGCTCGGCCAGACGGCCAGGGCCGGACTCGCCTTCGGCCAGCGGCCCATCGACCGGACCGATCACCTGCGCGCCACGCTGGCGCAGCAGGGCGATATTGGCCTGGGTGGCCGGATGCAGCCACATCCGATGGTTCATCGCCGGGCACACGGTCAGCGGCGCGGTGCTGGCCAGGCACAGGGTGCTGACCAGGTCGTCGGCGTGGCCCTGGGCAAGGCGTGCCAGCAGGTCGGCGGTGCCCGGCGCAATCACGATGCGATCGGCCCAGCGTGCCAGTTCAATGTGGCCCATGGCCTGTTCGGCCGCGCTGTCCCACAACGTGGTGCGGGTCGGCTGGCCGGAAAGGGCCTGGAAGCTGAGTGGTGTAACGAACTGCTGGGCGCCGGCCGTCATCGCCACCTGCACCAGCGCACCGGCATCACGCAGGCGTCGAACCAGTTCCAGGGCCTTGTAGGCCGCGATCCCGCCGCCGACACACAAGAGCAGTTTCTGGCCTTCCAGCGCGCGGATCCGCGTCGGGGAAGCGTTGGGAGAATCAGCCACCTGGAATTCCTGTGCAAACGAGGGCGTTAGCTTACCCGAAGGCCAGCAACGTCCCGGTGCACGCAGCACATAGCGGGCGGCTATCAGCACATGGACAGCCCCCACGGAGCTTTCCGGGTTTGCGGCGCTCCGTTTCGGAACTTTCCTATACCTCTTCGCGTCCCCTCTTTGCAGAATCGTCGCAGGCCACCTTGGTGCGCCGTTCGATTTCCCAGGAGTTCCCCGTGCAACCGCGCATCATCATTGCCGACGACCATCCGGTCGTCCTGCACGGCATCCGAATCGTGCTCGAGCGTCACCAGATGGACGTGGCCGGTGCCGCTGCCGACGGTGCTGGACTGCTGCAGCTGCTGGTGCAGCAGCCCTGCCATGCCGTACTCACCGACCTGTCCATGCCCGGCCCGGGCCCGGACGGTCCCGCACTGCTGGCCGTGCTGCGCCAACGCCATCCCGACCTTCCCGTGGTGGTGCTGACCGGGGCCAGGCACCCGGGGTTGCTCGATGGCCTGCTACGCGATGGCGTACACGGCCTGGTCGACAAGAGCGCCGACTTCGCCGAGTTGCCGCAGGCCCTGCATGCCGCCATGGCAGGGCAGATATTCGTTTCCGATCAGCTGCGGCGCCACCTGCAGGCCCGCGATCTGCTGTTCCCGCATCCACCGGCCGCGTTGTCGACACGCGAACTGGAAGTGCTGCAACTGCTGACCGACGGCCTGAACATCAATGCCATCGCCGACCGCAGCGGGCGCAGCCCGAAGACGATCAGCCGGCAGAAGGCCGAAGCCATGCGCAAGCTGGGCCTGCAGAACAACCAGGAGCTGTACGACTACCTGCAGACCCGGCGCGATTGAGGACTTGGCCGACCCACGGGTACGGCAAGCGCTTATGGGAGCGGTCGGCGATGATCGCCATGATGGGCACCATGCCCATCCATGAATGGCCCGAAGAAGAGCGCCCCCGCGAGAAGCTGCTGGCCCGGGGGCCCACGTCACTGTCCGACGCCGAACTGCTGGCCCTGTTCCTGGGTTCCGGCTTTGGCGGCCGGGACGCGGTGCAGACCGCGCGCGACCTGTTGCTCGCCCACGGTCCATTGCGGGTGCTGCTGGACCGCCCCGCCCGCGAACTGTCGAAACTGCCTGGGTTGGGGCCGGCGCGCAGCTGCACGCTGGCCGCAGGGCTGGAACTGGCCCACCGCTACCTGGCCGCTGAACTGCAGCAGGGCGAAGCGGTCGGCAACAATCCCGTGACCGTCGGCCGCTACCTGCAGCACCGTCTGCGCGGGCAGGCCCGGGAGCTGTTCGTGGTCCTGTTCCTGGACAACCGCCACCGCCTGATCGCCTGCGAGGAACTGTTCGCCGGCACCATCAACGCAGCCCCGGTCTACCCCCGCGAAGTGGTCCGCAGAGCCCTGCTGCACAACGCCGCCGCGGTCATCCTCAGCCATAACCACCCCTCCGGCGACCCGGAACCCTCGGCCGCCGACACACAGATCACCGAAGAGCTGCATCGGGCCCTCGCCCTGGTCGACATCCGCCTGCTGGACCACTTCGTGGTGGGCGAGGGGCGTCCCGTTTCGTTTGCTGAACGAGGCCTTCTACCACCACTGCAGGCCCGCCTGGTCGGATGAGCCCCCGGCAGCAGCCGGTGGCCAGACCTGCCCTGGCAGGCAGGCCCCGGTCAGCGTTGGGGCCGGCATCTGCGCTAAAATGGGCGATTCCGCCGCTCATTCTCACAGCAGGCCTCGTGAAAAATCTCCTCCGCGCCCTGATCAGCCAAGGCATCGAAGCCTTGCGCGCCAATGGCACCCTGCCCGTCGACTCCCTGCCGCCGGACTTCGTGGTCGAGCGCCCGAAGACCCGCGACCATGGCGACTTCGCCACCAACGCCGCGATGCTGCTGGCCAAAGCCGCGCGCAGCAATCCGCGCGCAGTGGCGCAGGCGCTGGTCGAGGCGCTGCCGCGCAGCGAAGACGTCAGCAAGGTCGAGATCGCCGGCCCCGGTTTCATCAATTTCCACCTGGCACCGGCCGCGTACCAGCGTGAAGCCGTCACCGTGATCAAGGAAGGCGCCGATTACGGCCGCAACCTGTCCGGCAATGGCCGCACGGTGGGCGTGGAGTATGTGTCGGCCAACCCGACCGGTCCCCTGCATGTCGGCCACGGCCGCGCTGCGGCCATCGGCGACTGCGTGGCACGCGTGCTCGATGCCAACGGCTGGAACGCCAAGCGCGAGTTCTACTACAACGATGCCGGCGTGCAGATCGAGAACCTGGCGCTGTCGACCCAGGCCCGGGTGAAGGGCATCGTTCCGGACCAGGAAGGCTGGCCGGAAGGCGGCTATCGCGGCGACTACATCGCCGACGTGGCGCGCGCCTACATGTCCGGCGCCAGCGTCGACCTGGAAGGCACCCTCGTGGTCGGTGCCAAGGACCCGGACGACATGCAGGCGATCCGTCGCTTCGCCGTGGCCTACCTGCGCAACGAGCAGAACCTGGACCTGGCCGCGTTCGGCGTGGATTTCGACATCTACTTCCTGGAAAGCTCGCTGTACGCCGACGGCAAGGTTGCCGAGGCGGTAGCCAAGCTGCAGGCGTCGGGCCATACCTATGAAGAAGGCGGTGCGCTGTGGCTGCGCAGCACCGACTTCGGTGACGACAAGGACCGCGTGATGCGCAAGTCCGACGGCACCTTCACCTACTTCGTGCCGGACGTGGCCTACCACCTGTCGAAGTGGCAGCGCGGCTACGAGCGCGCGATCACCGAGCTGGGCGCTGACCACCACGGTTCGCTGGCGCGCGTGCGTGCCGGCCTGCAGGCCATGGAAGTGGGCATCCCGCAGGGCTGGCCGGAATACGTGCTGCACCAGATGGTGACCGTCATGCGCGGCGGCGAGGAAGTGAAGCTGTCCAAGCGTGCCGGCAGCTACTTCACCCTGCGCGACCTGATCGAAGAAGCCGGCCGCGACGCGACCCGCTGGTTCCTGATCGCGCGCAAGCCCGATTCGCAGCTGACCTTCGACATCGACCTGGCCCGCCAGCAGAGCAACGACAACCCGGTGTTCTACGTGCAGTACGCCCATGCCCGCGTGTGCAGCCTGCTGCGCCAGGCGCAGGAGAAGGGTCTGGTCTACGAACAGGGTACTGGCCTGTCCAACCTGGGCCGTCTGGACGATGACGCATCGCTGGCCCTGATGAACGAGATCTCGCGTTATCCGGAAGTGGTGGAAGCGGCCGGCGTGGCGCTGGAGCCGCACCTGGTCGCGCAGTACCTGCGCGAATTGGCACACGCCTTCCACACGTGGTATCACGGGACGCCGGTGCTGGTGGACGACGCGACCGATCGCAATGCCAAGTTGACCCTGGCCTGCGCAGCGCGCCAGGTACTGGCCAACGGCCTCGACCTCCTGGGCGTTTCCGCCCCGGAAAAAATGTAAGTCTCAGGAGACGCAGTAGACATGGCAGCACGACGCGGCAAGACACAGGCTCGGCGCAACAGCAGCCAAGGCACGCCCGGATGGGTGTGGCTGGTTGCCGGCGTGGCGATCGCCGCCGTGGTGTTCCTGGCGGCGCCGAACCTGTTCAAGGGCGAGGGCGATGGCTTCCTGCGCGCCGGTCCGCAGCCGAACCCGAACGCGCAGCCGGCGCCGGTGGCCGATGGCGAAAGCGATGTCGGCACCCAGCCGGCCGCACAACCGGCCACGCCGAAGCCGGCTGAACCGGAAAAGCCGGCGGCCACCCAGTACGACTTCTACACCCTGCTGCCGGGCAAGGAAGTTGAAATGTCCGACGCCGAACTGGCCGCCAGCGCGCGTGCCGAAGACCAGCGCCGGGCCAAGGCCGAAGCGCAGCGCGCGCAGGCCGCACTGGAAGGCAAGCCGGTGCCGGCGGTTGCGGCCGCCGCACCTGCGGCGACGGCGAGCGTTGCCAGCACCGCGCCGGTGACCGCCACCAGCCGTCCGCTGCCGACCCCGGTAAGTGAACGCCCGGCAGCAGCGACGCCGGCAGCCGGCACCACCGCGCCGGCCAGCACCGTTGCCGCCGCTCCTGCGGCACGCAGCGAAGCCGCGCCGGCCGCCGCCAGCGCTGCGGCAGCCCCGGCACCGGCCGACAATGCCCGCTACATCCTGCAGGCAGGTGCATTCGGCGCTTCCGGTGATGCTGAAGCGACCAAGGCCAAGCTGGCGATGATGGGCCTGGCTGCACGCGTGGAATCGGCGCAGATCAACGGCAAGACCGTGTACCGCGTACGCATGGGGCCCTATGGCAGCGCCGGTGAGCTTTCCGAAGCCAAGCAGAAGCTGGATGGCACCGGCCTGCAGGCGATGGCGATCAAGGCGCAGTAAGTCTGCGGGCATGAATGAAAAGCCGGGCGTTGCCCGGCTTTTTTTTGCCTGTAGAGCCGAGCCCACGCTCGGCTGATCGCCCATCAAGCCGAGCATCGGCTCGGCTCTACAGAACGCATCCAGGGCGCAGATCAGCCCTCGCGGGCAACCTGGAAGCCGGCGAACGACTGGCTGACCGGCATCAGCTCCAGGCGATTGATGTTCAGGTGCGGCGGCAGGCTCGCTACCCAGAAGATCTGCTCGGCGATGTCCTCGGCGGTCATCGGATTGGCGCCGGTGTACAGCTTGTCCGACGCGACCTGGTCGCCATGGGTGCGGACCACGGTGAACTCGGTTTCGGCCATGCCCGGCTCGATGGTGGTCACCCGCACGCCGGTACCGTGCAGGTCCGAACGCAGGCCCAGCGAGAACTGGCTGACGAAGGCCTTGGTGCCGCCATAGGCGTTGCCGCCCGGATACGGATAGACACCGGCCACCGACGAAATGTTGATGATGGCGCCCTTACGCTCCACCAGTTGCGGCAACAGGCGATGGGTCAGGGTGACCAGCGCGGTGATGTTGGTGTCGATCATCGTCGTCCAGTCCTTCAGGCTGGCGCTCTGCGCCGGCGCGGTGCCCTGGGCAAGACCGGCATTGTTGACCAGCAGGTCGATGTCACCGAAGGCCGGCGGCAGGGCCAGCAGCGCCGCTTCCATCGCGATCGGATCACGCACGTCGAACATGGCAGCGTGCACCACCTCCTTGCCATAACGCTCGACCAGCGGCTGCAGGCGTTCGCTGCGACGGCCGGTGGCGATCACTTTCCAGCCCGCCTGGGCGAAGCGGTGTACGGCAGCGGCGCCGAAGCCGGAAGTGGCGCCGGTAATCAGGACGGTTCGGGTCATCAGACAACTCCGTAGGAAACCAGACCGCCATTCTGGCACCGTCGGTCCACGGCTGCGTTGCCTGATCGGCCTGCTGCGTCGCGCGCGGTCAGCGCAGGCGGAACACACGAGCCTTCGGCAGATCTTCGTCGACCTGCAGGAACCAGCGCCCGGCGATACCCGGAATCACCTCGATCTGCGGTGCCTGCAGGGTCTTGCGCAGCTTCATCTGGCCCTTCATCACCTGCCACTGCTGGCCGTTGTCGAGGGTGAACACCGTGCCCGGCTCCCAGCCCGCAACGTCGCCGACCACGCGGGCGCTGACCGGGCCCTCTTCCAGGCCCAGGTGCATCGCCGCCGGGGCGGGAACGTTGGCCGGCAACGGTGCGCCGGTGCTGGCGGCAACCGGTGCGCGCGTGGGGACAGGCGCAGATGCTTCGGCCTCGCGCAGCACGCGGTTCAGGGTCTGCAGCTGGGTCGCGTCCAGGCCGACTTCGGCAAGCTGGGCCGCGCTGAGACGCTGCTCCACGGGTACGTAGCGGTCCTGGGCGGTGGCAGCGAAGCTGCTGGCGACCAGCAGAAGGGAGAGGAGGTACCGGCGCATCGAAGGGAATCCCTGCAAAACAGCGATCACGATGCTGCAATCCGGTGACAGTCCGGTTACAGCCGCCGGGCCGCTACAATGGGCCATGATCAATAATGATGTACTGCGCAGCGTGCGCTATTCCCTGGACCTCGGCGACCACCACGTGGTGACCCTGTGCCAGATGGCCGATCCGGCGTTCGACGTGGATGTCGAGCAGGCCAAGTCCTGGCTGCTGCGTGAAGACGAGCCGGGTTTCCAGCCGATGAGCGACAGTGCGCTGGCGCACTTCCTCGATGGCCTGATCCTGCACCTGCGCGGTCAGGATGAGGGCCAGGCGCCGCGCGCGGTGGAAACCCGCATCGACAACAACCTGGTGCTGAAGAAGCTGCGCGTGGCCTTCCAGCTGCGCGACGTCGACATGATGGAGATCTTCACCAGCATCGGCTTCACTGTCTCCAAATCCGAACTCGGCGCGCTGTTCCGCCAGCCCGGCCACAAGAACTATCGGCGCTGTCTGGACCAGATGCTGCGCAACTTCCTCAAGGGCCTGAGCCTGCGCCTGCGCGGCTGAGCAGCACGGCATCGACGAAGGCGCGTGCGGCCGGTACCGCGGTGGCGGTACTGGCCCTTCTGGTGCGACTGCCCACTGCCTGGCGCCCCCGCCAGGCAGTATCGGCCGACTAGAAGCTGCCCTGCAGCGCCAGCTCCCAGCGTCCACCGGCATTGCCCGGGAACAGCCGCTTGGCGGCGCTGTCGGTGTCATGCACGGTGGCGCGCAGTTCCCAGGCCGGCGTCAACGTGGCGATGGCACTGAGCTGGCCATGCAGGTAGTCCGGCCCCTGCGCGGTGGCCAGCCAGTACTGCCCCACCGCTGCTTCCAGGCGCACGCGCTCGTTCAACGGCACCCGCACGCCCAGCTGCGCGTAGGTGCCGCGACGGCCGCCGGCCAGCGCATCGTTGGAGTGCGCGACCTGCAGCCAGGCGCGTTGCTTCCAGGTGGTGGTGACATTGAGTTCGGTCCAGTCCAGTGCGCGGCCGGTGCCCGGATAGACATACCGGGTGAGGTTCGCATCCAGGCTCCAGTCCGGCGACAGCGCACCGGACCAGCCGGCGACCAGATCGAACTCGCTGCGTGCACCGTTGTCCGGCGTGAACGAGACATTCGAGCCCCACGCGCTGGCATACCAGCCCGACCCCACCGTCACCTTTGCCCCCACCTGCGCGGCCGGATCGCCGTCGCTCTGCGAGCTGCCGCGCCACACATAGTCGCTGGTCAATGCCGCCGTGCCACTCACCTGTACCTGCGCCTGCACGCTGCCGGCGCACAGCAGCCCCGCCAGTGCGGCCGCGCTGGCCACGATCATCCCCTTGCTCTTCACTGCACTCACTTCCTCGTCGAAGGCGGTCTGTCCGCCGGGACGGCAGTGTCGACGGCATGGCCGTAACGGTTCGATGGCGATGCCGCCGCGCCAGCGCAAATTCAGCGTAAATCCGCGCCGCAACGAGCGCGGTATCATGCAGGCCTATTTCCAGGAACCAACCACGTGGACGCCATCCTGACCCCGGTATCGATCGGCGAGCTGATCGACAAGATCACCATTCTCGAGATCAAGGCCGAGCGCATCGACGATGCGACCAAGCTGGCCAACGTGCGCACCGAACTTGACGGCCTGCTGCCCCTGCTGCAGCAGCAGCTTGACGCACAGCCGGCACTGGCCGCGCTGAAGACGCAGCTGAAGGCCATCAACGAGCGCATGTGGGAGATCCAGGACCAGCTGCGCGACAAGGAAGCGGCGCAGGTGTTCGACGCGGCGTTCATCCAGCTGGCGCGCGGCGTGTACGGCACCAATGGCGAACGCGTGCAGGTGAAGAACGAGATCAACCGTGTCGCCGGTTCGGCGCTGGTCGAGGAAAAGCAGTACCAGGGCGAGTAAGCGCGCCCGTCAGCCGCACTCCAGCAGGTGGCGGATGCGGAACAGTTCGACATCGCTGCGGATGCCCAGCTTCTGGTAGGCGGCTTTCTTCTGTGTGCTGATGGTGCTGGCCGAGCGCTGGAAGCGCCGCGCCACTTCGCCGGTGCTGCAGCCCTGCAGCAGCAGCCGCAGCACTTCGCGCTCACGCCTGCTCAAGGGCGCCAGGGTGGGCGCCGACATGCGCCGCGAGCGTGATCGATTCAGCTGCGTGCGCAGATCCGGGGGCACGAAACGCCCACCGCGGGCAACCACGTCCACCGCACGCAGCAGCATTTCCGGCGTAGTCGCCTTGGACAGGAAGCCGCGTGCACCGGCCTGCATCGTCGTGGCCACGGTGCTGGCATTGCAGTGCGCGGACAGGACCAGTATCGGCACGCTGGGCCAGCGCCGGGACAACCCGCGCAGCAGCTGCAGGCCATCGCCAAGATCGCCCAGCGGCAGTGCATCGATCACCAGCAGGTCAACGCAACCCGGTTCGCTTTCCAGCAGTTGCAGCAGGTCACGTTCGTTGGCGTAGCTGCCCCGCACGTGCACACCGCTCTGCTGGCGCAGCAATACTTCCACCCCCAGCCGCAGCACCGGATGCGGATCCAGCAGTGCCAGACGGCGCGGCCGATCGGGGAGCAGCGGTGGGAGTACGGGCGGCATCGCGGTGTATCCGGCAGCACGGGATATCCACCGTAGGCGGCCACCGGCGGTGGCGGAATCCAATTCATTGCAATGCAACATAACGCCGCGTATCGCAGTCAGGCTGTGTTTTGATTCCCCACAACGCAACAGGCCCGGCAATGCCGGGCCTGTTGCAGCACGAACAGCGCGCGGGCGCGCCGTAGATGCAATTACCAGCTGAAGCGCGGGCCGACGGTGTATTCCTTGTCGCCGTGACGGTTCATCTTCAGCTCGCCGTTCAGGCCCCAGTTCTGGTTCAGCTTGACCTGACCACCCAGGCGGCCGTACCACTGGCTGTCGATGTCGACGCCGTGCTTCTTCGAATAGTCTTCGTAACCGACCAGGCCGTAGACCTCAGCGTGGGCACCGAACGCGGTACGGATACCGGCTTCAGCGCTGTAGCCGTTGAAATCCAGGCCGTGCTTGCGGTCGAACTTCTGGTAGGCAACGCGGGCAACGAAGTCGGTCGACGGAGCGATTTCGACGTTGTAGCCGGCACCGACCTTCCACTGGTCAACCTTGATGTTGGTGTGGTCGACTTCCTGACGGCTGTATTCGCCGAAAGCGTGGAAGTTCGGCAGGAAGCCGTAGGAACCCTTCACGCCCCAGCCATCAGCCTTGATGCCGTCAACGTCGGTCTTGGCGTAATCAGCCTCGGCGTAGTTGTAGGACAGGTTCTCGGCGGCCGAAGCGGTGAACGGCAGGGCAGCGGCCAGAGCCAGAGCAATCAGCGAATTCTTCATGGGGGTACACCTTTACTTTCTTATGGTGTGCAGCAGCGCCAGGGCGCCATCGCATCGGGAATGTAAATTCTCCGTTATTCGCCACAACGCTCCCTGAAAACAGCGGTCTTCGCATTGCTGAATTTTTTGCATTGATTCAGCAAGGTTCAGGCATACGCGCGCGGTACGCGCACGCGCTTCGATTCAACGGTGCGGCAATCGATGTCGATTTCCCGCGCCCTGAAGCGTCGACTCAATGAAGGCCGTGCACCTGGCATGGTCCATTCCGGAGGCAAGCGATGAGTTACATCGATGGTTTCGTACTGGCGGTGCCGACCGCCAACAAGGAGAAATTCCTCGCCCACGCCCGCAGCGCCGATGTGGTGTTCCTGGAATACGGAGCGCTGCGGGTAGTCGAAGGCTGGGGCGATGACGTGCCACATGGCAAGACCACCGACTTCTTCGGCGCGGTGAAAGCCACGACGGAAGAAACGGTGGTGTTTTCCTGGATCGAGTGGCCGGACAAGGCCACCCGCGATGCAGGCATGCAGAAAATGATGGAAGACCCGCGGTTGGACCCGACGAAGAATCCCATGCCGTTCGACGGTGCGCGGATGATCTACGGCGGATTCGAGCCGATCTTCGAACTCAAGCGCTGACCCCGGCGGGCGTCCTCAGCGGGCGCCCGCTTCATCCTCGCCGGCCGCATGGCCGGCACCCAGCGCAGCACCCGCGCCAACACCCAGCCCGCCCATGCCGGCGCCCATGCCACCGCCGCCGCCACCACCACCGGTACGACCGCCCTTGGCTTCGCCCTCGTTGCGGCCCTTGCCACTTCCGCCACCGCTGCCTGCTGGGCGGGTAGGCCCTTGGCGCGGGATCTCCAGGTCGGTCGGCACCGGCGCGAGGTCCAGCGCCTCGCGGACGAAGTCGCGCAGCGAGATCACCAGTTCGTGTGTGTGCACCGGGCGCCCCTGCGCCAGTTCACTGGCAGCGCGCGCAGCCAGTCGTACCTGCTCGTCGGTGCCCAGCAGCAGGATGTCCGACAGGGCCGCTTCGACCGCATCGCGGATGCGCCTGGCCCGATCCGAGCCCGGCTCGGCGATGCCTTCTTCGTGGGCGCGCTGGCGCAGGTCGCGCAGATGGGTCGGGTCGACCCCCAGCTCACCGGTGAAGGAACCACCCAGCGTCTTGTAGGCCGCCATCAAGGTACGCAGCCGCTCGTTGATCTGGCGGTTCTCGCGTTCGCGGCGCTGCTGCAGGGTCTGCATCACCAGCAGGCGGATGCCCACGCCGAGCAGGGTGATCAGGACCAACCCGGCCAGGGTGGACAGCACGCCCTGCCAGGAACTGAAATCGATACCGCGCATGGCCAGGACTCCTGCGGAAGACCTTCATCTTGCCCCAGCCTGCTGCCGCAGATCCACGTCAGGCGCGGATGAGCGCCCCCGAAAACGCAGAAGGCCCTCCCGCCCGATGAGCGGAAGGGCCTTCGAACCACGCGCGATTACTTGCGCTTGGCAGCCTTGCGCACGGCCTTCTTGGCCGGAGCCTTCTTGGCCACGGCCTTCTTCAGCGGTGCAGCCTTCTTGGCCACGGTCTTGCGGGTAGCGGCGACCTTCTTGCCGACAACCTTCTTGGCGACGGCGGTCTTCTTGCCGACGACCTTCTTGGCAGCCGCGGTCTTCTTGCCGACGACCTTCTTGGCAGCGGCGGTCTTCTTGCCGACGACCTTCTTGGCAGCGACGGTCTTCTTGCCGACAACCTTCTTGGCGGCGACGGTCTTCTTGCCGGCGACCTTCTTGGCAGCGACAGTCTTCTTGGCCACAGCCTTCTTGGCGGTAGCGACCTTCTTGCCGACAACCTTCTTGGCGGCTACGGTCTTCTTGGCTACAGCCTTCTTGGCGGTAGCGACCTTCTTGCCGACAACCTTCTTGGCAGCAGCGGTCTTCTTGGCAACAGCCTTCTTGGCGGTCGCAACCTTCTTGGTGGCGGCCTTCTTCACGGTAGCGACCTTCTTGCCGGCAGCCTTGGTGGTCTTCTTGGCAGCAGCAGCCTTCTTGGTCACGGTCTTGCCGGCAGCCGCCTTCTTCTTGGCCACTTCCTTCTTCAGGGCAGCCGCTTCGGCCTTGGCGTTCTTCTTGGCCGCTTCCAGCTTCTTCTTGGCGTTGGCAACGGTCTTGCCGACCGACTTGGCGGCCTTCTCGGCCTTCTTGGCAACGGTCTTCTCGACCTTGGCCACGACCTTCTTGGCCTTGGCGACGCGGGTGGTGGCAGCCTTGCGGGCGCGCTTGACGGTCTTCTTGACCGACTTCACTGCGTCTTCGGCGGCGTGGGCGATGGTCTCGCCGACGTTGGTGGCGGTTTCTTTCACGTTCTCGACGGCGTCGGTCACGACCGACACACCATTACCGTTGCTCATGTTGCCCTCCTAGGGGCCTGGATTGTCAAAACGGGGCGATGCTATACCGACAATGGCTATCGTGGAACGGGCACGGCCGCTCAATCGCATCCGGTGCGACGCAACTGGTGTAAGTGATGGCGGCGACTGACGCGCCCCGCAGTCAGGAAATCCCTTTTTTTAAGCAGTGTGCTGCGCAGCCCGCCTGCTGCCGGCATGCCGATGCAGGCACTGGCCGCCGCAACACGTCCGCGCAGCAATGAGCGTCATTGCAAGGTCAGGATGCGCGGAACTGCGCAAGTGTCGCGGTGTGTCATGCCGCTGTCGGCCTGCCTTGCGGCGCTCGCACGCGGCTGTCGCGAACAGCGGTATGACGCGTTCGGAACCTCTCCGGCACCCTCGGCGCGAGGTCGGATTTTCATGGGGCATTTATCCAGATCGCGACACACTCATTCAGCTTGTTCTACCGTATGCGTCAACGGCCCCCATCCCAGCCTGCGAACCGACTCCCATGCGACCGCTTCCCACCCTGCTTACGCTCGCAATCGCTGCTGCCTTCGGCGGCTTCGTTGCCACTGGCCTCAACGCGCACCTGGACAACCGTGCCGATGCCGCTCCGCTGCCGGCGGTACTGCCCACCACCGCAGCGCTGCCGGCATCGGTCGCCGGGCAGGCGGTGCCATCGCTTGCACCGATGCTGGAAAAGGCGATGCCGGCGGTGGTCAGCGTCAACACCAAGCAGGTGGTACGGGTGCGCAACCCGTTCTTCAACGACCCGTTCTTCCGCCGCCTGTTCCCGGACATTCCGCAGGAGCGGATCAACGAATCGCTCGGTTCGGGTGTCATCATCGATGCCACCGAAGGCCTGGTGCTGACCAACCACCACGTCATCGACAACGCCGATGACGTGCAGGTGACACTGGCCGATGGGCGCACGGTCAAGGCCGAATTCCTCGGCTCGGACCGCGACACCGACATCGCGCTGATCCGCATTCCGGCGCAGAACCTGACCGACATCAAGCTGGGCAACAGCGACCAGCTGCGGGTGGGCGACTTCGTGGTCGCCATCGGCAATCCGTTCGGTTTCAGCCAGACGGTCACCTCGGGCATCGTCTCGGCGGTAGGCCGCAGTGGCATCCGCGGGCTGGGCTACCAGAACTTCATCCAGACCGATGCGTCGATCAACCCGGGCAATTCCGGTGGCGCGCTGGTCAACCTGCAGGGCCAGCTGGTGGGCATCAACACCGCCAGCTTCAACCCGCAGGGCAGCATGGCCGGCAACATCGGCCTGGGCCTGGCGATTCCGTCGAACCTGGCCCGCAGCGTGGTCGACCAGCTGGTCAAGCATGGCGTGGTGGTGCGCGGCACGCTGGGCATCGAAAGCCAGAACCTGAGCGCGCAGATCGCGCAGGGCCTGGGCCTGGGCGAAACCCGTGGCGCACTGGTGACCCGCGTGCTGGCAGGCTCGGCCGGTGCCGCTGCAGGGCTGAAGCCGGGCGACGTGGTGGTCTCGGCCAACGGCCAGCGTGTGGACAGTGCCGAAGCACTGCACAACGTGGAAGGCTTGGCGGCGGTGGGCAGCGTGCTGACCCTGGACGTTCGCCGCGAAGGCAAGCCGTTGCAGATCAAGGCAACGCTGAAGGAACAGGCGCGCGTCGTCAGCGGTGAGAGCCTGGACCCGCGCCTGACCGGTGCCAGCTTCGTCGACCTGCCTGAATCGCTGCGTCAGTCCGGTGTGGGCGGCGTGCTGGTCAGCGAGGTCAAGCGCGGCAGCCGCGCGGCGACCAATGGCCTGCAGCAGGGCGACATCATCACCGATGCCACGGTTGGCGAATTCGCCGACCTGGCCAGCTGGCGTGCCAATTTCCAGCAGCGCCCGCCGACCCTGGTGCTGCGTGTCCTGCGCAACAATGGCCAGCAGCAGGGCCAGTTGGTGATGCGGTGATCGCCTGGCCGTAACGCCCCCTATACCCGCGTGATGTTATCTCTGTATGTCCAGGTCGGCTGAGCCGATCGCCCGTTCCCCCATCGCAACAGGAGTGATTCGATGAGCCCCACCAATACCGAGAACCTGAAGGACCACCTGGGTGAAGCCGGTTCCCACCTGAAGCAGGCCGCCAGCGCTGCCGGCGGTGCGATCAAGGGCGCTACCGGCGCCGCGACCGACGAACTGCGCATCGGCAAGGCCAACGTCAAGGCTGAACTGTCCGACAGCGCGCTGTCGGGCCTGGCTGCTGCCGAGTTCGGTGGTGCCGCCGCCAAGGAACAGGTCGACGCACTGATGGACAAGGGCAAGGACCTGATCGACAGCGCCGCTGAACTGATCCGCGAACGTCCGCTGGCCTCGTTCGGCGTGGCCTTCGCTACCGGCTGGATCATCGCCAAGCTGGCCCGCGGCAGCGACAAGTAAGCTGCGGCGTGAGCGAAGACACCACGCAACGTCCCGATCCGGCGGCCACGCCGCCGTTGGACGAGAGCATCCGCCAGGTCGGCGCTGCCGGCCGGGCGACCGTCGATTCGGCCAAGCACTCGCTGCGTTCGCTGCGCCGGTTGGCGTCGGCGGACTTCGCGCTTGCTCGCAGCGCGTTCGGGCGTGCGTTGGCTTGGGCCGGCGTCGCCATCGTGTTCGGCGCCTCGGCGTGGCTGCTGATGGCCGCCACCCTGATCGCCCTGCTGCAGAGCTTCGGCCTGAGCTGGCTGCAGGCGCTGCTGATCACCTCGTTGCTGAGCCTGGCCGTCACCGGCTATGCGATCTGGCGGGTTTCGTACTTCTTCCACCACACCGGCATGCACGCCACCCGGCGCCAGTTATCCCGGTTGGGCCTGTTCGATGAGCCCACCGATGATGATCCCGATGCCGGCGTGCAGATTCCGGAGGGCAAGGCATGAAGTTCGGTGCACTGCAGCGGCGGGTGAAGCGCTGCGAACAGGTGATGGCCGTACGCATCGGCGAGACCCAGGACAACTGGGGCGTACTCAGCCAGGTCTGGCGACAGGGCTGGTCACCACTGCGCATCGTGCTGGTCGGCCTGGCCGGCGGTTTCATCGCCGGCAAGCTGGAGGTTCCAGGCAAGGTCAACGGTGCGCGTTGGCTGCAGATGGTAGGTTCGGTGTCCAGCCTGTTCGCCAGCGCACAGGCCGCGTTTGCCACCGTGGTGGCGGCGCAGGCGGCGGAAACCGCAGACGATGCCGCCGACCAGGCGGATGAGGCCACCGAGCAGCCGCCTCCCGCAGCTGCACGGCCGGCAGCGCAGCCGGCGCCCACGGTGGACACCGAGCTGCGTGGGCCGCGTCCGGCCGAAGCGGCCACCGAGATGTCCGAACGTTGATGATCCTTACCCGCCGCGTTGATCGCGGCGGGTCGATAATGGGCTTCTTTTCCCGGTCGGTACGTCGATGAGCGAGTCCCTGTTGTCCCCGTCGTCGCCTGCGCCGGACGCCCCCGCACCGCTGCCTCCCGCCTCGCGCCCACGTGGCCCGATGTCGCTGGTGATACTGGCGACCCTGGCCGTGGCGTTCACCCTGTGGGCGGCGCAGGACATCATCCTGCCGGTGCTGCTGGCGATGTTCTTCGCCCTGGTCGGCAACCCGATCCTGCGCCTGCTGCAGAAGCTGTGGATTCCGCGCGCCCTTGGCGCCCTGCTGGTGCTGGGCGCCGGACTGGGCGTGACCGGCGCCTTGGCGGTGCAGCTGATCGGCCCGGCGATGGACTGGGCACAGGAAGCACCGCAGCAGCTGCGCAAGGTCGCGCGCCAGGTGCAGGACCTGACCAAGCCGGTGCAGCAGGCCAACCAGGCGGCAGAGAATTTCGCGCGCGTGGCCGGCGGCGACGGCAACCGCAAGGTGCAGGTGATCCGCACCCAGCTGGACGATCCGTACCGCATGCTCACGCGCGCGCCGCGGCTGGCCGCCTCGGTGCTGGCCGTGGTGCTGCTGACATTGTTCTTCATGATCTACGGCCAGAGCCTGCAGCGCGCGGCGATCGCCCTGTTCCCGAACCGGCAGCAGCAGCGATTTACCAGCGATATCCTGCGCTCGATCGAGCATGAGGTATCGCGCTACGTGTTGACCATCAGCGTGATCAACACCGTGGTCGGCCTGCTGTTGGCCGGCGTGCTGATGCTGCTGGGCATCGGCCTGCAGGAGGCCCTGCTGTGGGGCACCGTCGCGGCGCTGCTGAATTTCGCGCCCTATGTCGGCCCGCTGCTCGGCGTGGCATTGATGCTGCTGATGGGCTTCGTCGAGTTCCGCGACCCGCTGCAGGCGCTGCTGCCTGCGGCCGCCTACCTGACCCTGCATACCCTGGAAGGGCAGATGGTGACGCCGATCGTGCTTGGCCGGCAGATGAAACTGTCACCGCTGGTGCTGATCCTGGCGCTGATGGTGTTCGGCTGGGCTTGGGGCATGATCGGCCTGCTGCTGGCGGTGCCACTGCTGGTCTGCATCAAGCTGGTGCTGGCACGACTGGAGGGCATGCAGGGCTGGGCGCGCTTGCTGGAGTGAGCGGGCCAGGGCCGTGATCGCGCCGATGGCAGGGCCGGAAACCAGGGCAGAACTGGCAGAATAGTCCCCCTTTTTTCGGATGGATCCGTTCGGATGACCTCGTTCGCCACACGCTGCCTCGCCCTTGCCTGCCTTGCCACCCCTGCTTTCGCCGCGACGCCGCCGGCAATCGAGCAGGCGCGTGCCCAGCTGGTCGAAGCGGTCACCTGCCAGCGCCACCTCACCCCCAGGCAGTTTGAAACGATCGCCCAGTTGCTGGCACCGCCGCCGCTGCGGGCGGAAAACGGGGAGTCCAGCGGTGAGTTCCTGTTGACCACGCCGCTGATGGTGCTGGGCCAGCCAGTGAACCGCCTGCAGGCGTACGACGGCGACAGCGGCGAGGATGGCGTCGACAGTTTCACCGCGTACTTCAGCACCGCCAGCGTCGAACAGATCGCGGCACTGGCGAAGCTGTCCGACCCGGTGGCGGGCAGCTACACGCGGGAAGTAGGCCGGCACAACCTGGATGTGCGGCGGTTCGACGGCCAGACCACCATCAGCTGCTCCTACGACCTGCGCTGACGCACCCTGCAGTGCCCCCTGCCCGTCGCGCGCATGAAAGCGCGCGCGGGCAGGCGTAGAATGGCGGGGTGAAATTCCCTGTCCTTGCCATCACCCTCGACCTCGACGATACGCTGTGGCCGTTCGCTCCGATCGGCGCCCGCATCGACCAGGTCCTGTTCGACTGGATGCGTGAACACAGCCCCGCCACCGCCGCGATGTATCCGGTGGCGGCCATGCGCGAACTGCGCGAGCGCTCGTTCCGCGACAACCCCCACCTGCATTTCGACCTGAGCGCGCTGCGCCGGCTGACGATCCAGGAGGCGCTGGAAAACAGTGGCGCCAGCCTGGATCTTCTGGAACCGGCGTATGAAGTGTTCTACGCGGCGCGCAACCAGGTGGAGTGCTACCCCGACGCGCTCGGTGCGCTGGCGCGGATCGCCGCGCGGGTGCCGGTGGCCGCGTTGAGCAACGGCAACGCCGACCTGGAACGGATCGGCCTGGCCCATCACTTCAGCTTCCAGCTGGGCGCGCGCGAGCATGGCGCTGCCAAGCCCGAAGCAAGCATTTTCCACGCCGCCTGCGACCGCCTGGGCGTCGCCCCGGCGCAGGTGCTGCACGTGGGCGACCACGTCGAGATGGACGTGGCCGGCGCGATGGCTGCCGGCCTGCGCGGCTGCTGGATCAACCGCGAAGCGGCCACCTGGAACCATCCGCAGCTGCAGCCTGACCTGCAGTTCGACACCCTCACCGGCCTGGCCGATTGGCTCGATGCCAACCTCGACGCCGCCGACGCTGACGAATCCCGGAGTACCTGACGCATGAGCGAGATCACTGGTTTCACCGCCGACACCACCGCCGCGCTGCCGTTGCACGTGCTGGACCGCAGTCAGTTCGAGGCGTGGAAGAACAGCCAGTCCGCTGCAACCCAGGCGTGGTTGAAGTCGCAGGGGTTCACTGCCGGCGCGCATTCGGTTGCCCTGTTGCCCGGCGCCGATGGCCTGGCGGGCGCGGTGATCGGTATCGGCGATCGTGCCGATGCCTACAGTTACGCCCACGCACCGCACGCCCTGCCGGAAGGCAGCGTGTGGCAGTTGGCCAGCGAACTGCCGGCTGCCGAACAGGCGCTGCTGCAGCTGGGCTGGGGCCTGGGCAGCTACCGCTTCGACCGCTACCGCAAGCGCAACCGTACGCCGGCCCAGCTGGTTGCCGCACCGACCGGTGAGGTGGCCGACCTGATCGCCGCCAGCCTGCGCGTGCGTGATTGGGTCAACACGCCGACCGAGGACATGGGCCCGCAGCAGCTGGAAGACGCCGCGCGCGCCCTGGCTGAAGCGCATGGTGCGCAGGTTGAAGCGATCACCGGTGACGAACTGCTGGCGCAGAACTTCCCGGCCATCCATGCGGTGGGCCGTGCCTCGCACCGCGCACCGCGGCTGATCGTGCTGCGCTGGGGCAAGGAGACGGACCCGGCGCTGGCGCTGGTCGGCAAGGGCGTGTGCTTCGATACCGGCGGCCTGGACATCAAGCCGGCCGATGGCATGCGCAACATGAAGAAGGACATGGGCGGCGCCGCCCACGCGCTGGCACTGGCCGGGCTGGTGATGGCCCAGCAGTTGCCGGTGCGCCTGACCCTGCTGGTGCCGGCGGTGGAAAACGCGATCGGCCCGGATGCGTTCCGTCCGGGCGAAGTGATCGCCACCCGCAAGGGCCTGAGCGTGGAAATCGACAACACCGACGCCGAAGGCCGGGTGATCCTGTGCGACGCGCTGACCTTCGCCGGTGAGCAGAAGCCGGACCTGGTGCTGGACTTCGCCACCCTGACCGGCGCCGCACGCATCGCGCTGGGCCCGGATCTGCCGGCGCTGTTCAGCAACGATGACACGGTTGCCCAGCAGTGGCTGCAGGCTGGCGACGCCACCCGCGACCCGGTCTGGCGCATGCCGCTGTGGCGCCCCTACCTGCGTTACCTGAGCAGCGGCATCGCCGACCTGGCCAACGCCGGTTCGCGCATGGCCGGCTCGGTGACCGCCGCGCTGTACCTGGAACGCTTCCTGGAAGATGGCCAGCGCTGGGCACATCTGGACGTGTATGCCTGGAACGATGGCGAGCGCCCGGGCCGCCCGGCCGGTGGCGAAGCCCTCGCCCTGCGTTCGGCCTGGGCGATGCTGAAAGCGCGTTACGCCTGATGCAGCCGCCGGGCATGGCCCGGCGCTGCCGATGCCGGGGCGGGTGCTGATCCGCAATTCCGGTGGGTGCCGACCTTGGTCGGCACCGCATCACCCGGCAAATCTGACGAAAAATTGAATTTCGGCTCCGGCCGGGTTCTGCGAGGATGTGGTGGTCGCCCACCCACACGTCCGTGAAGGCAGGACTCCGACCATGTCGCTCTTCCGCTACACCCGCGCCGGCCAAGGGCCGCAGTCACCGCGCAAGCATTCACCGCTGCCCTGGATCGCCCTGATCGCGCTGATCCTGGGCATCGTCGCCCTCGCTTTCGCCTGGCTGGCCGGCTGGATCGGCCGCGACCGGCTGACCGCTCAGCGCTTCACCGACACCATCGAGGCCACCGGCCCTGCGCATCCCGGCTTCCGCCGCGCGCACAGCAAGGGCGTGTGCGTGAGCGGTTGGTTCGAACCCAGCGCGCAGGCACCCACGCTGTCCAGTGCGAGGGTGTTCTCGCAGGCGCGCGTGCCGGTGATGGGCCGCCTGTCGATCGGCGGCGGTGACCCCTACGGCGCCGACAACACCGCACGGGTACGCAGCATCGCGGTGCAGATGGTCAGCGATGACGGCCAGGAATGGCGGATGGCGATGAACAGCTTCCCGTTCTTCGCCGTGCCCACCGCCGAAGCCTTCTACGAGCAGACCCGCGCGCAGATTCCGGACCCGGCCACCGGCAAGCCCGACCCGCAGAAGATGGCTGCCGTGCTGGCGAAGTACCCCAGCGCACAGGCGTTCCAGCAGTGGGCCAAGAGCGCACCGTGGAGCAGCAGCTGGGCCAACACCACCTTCAACAGCGTCAACAGCTTCTGGTTCACCAACGCGCAGGGACAGAAGCGCGCGGTGCGCTGGCGCTGGCAGCCGCAGGCAGCGGTGGTGGAGATGGATGCGGACGCACGCAAGCAGGCCAACGTCGATTTCCTCAGCCAGGAACTGCAGCAACGCCTGGCCACCGGCCCGGTGCGCTGGAACCTGGTGGTCAGCCTGGCTGCGCCCGGCGATGCCATCGATGACCCCTCGGTGCCGTGGCCGGAATCGCGCGATCAGGTGGTGGCCGGTGTGCTCAGCCTCGACCGCATGCAGTCGCAGGAAGAAGGTGCCTGCGGCCAGCTCAACTTCGACCCACTGATCGTGCCCAGCGGCGTGCGCGGCAGTGATGACCCGATCCTGGCGGCGCGCTCGGCGGTGTATTCGCAATCCTTCAACCGCCGCGAACGCGAGCGCGCCAGCGGCAACGTCGAGCAACCGAAGGAGGCTGCGCAATGAACACCGGCAACGGCCACTTCAACCTGCTCGCCCGGGTGCTGCACTGGTCCATGGCGCTGATGATCATCGCGATGCTGTTCGTCGGCGTGACCATGGTCGCCTCGCTGCACCTGCGGCCGATGCTGATCGACCTGCACCGGCCGCTGGGCATCGCCATCCTGCTGCTGGTGGTGCTGCGCCTGTACAACCGCCTGCGCCACCGTCCACCACCGCTGCCGGCGGATCTTCCCGCATGGCAGGTGCTGGCGGCGAAGGCTTCGCACTGGATGCTGTACGCGTTGATGCTGGCGATGCCGCTGATCGGCTGGGCAATGCTGTCGGCCGGCGGCTACCCGATCGTGCTGGGCGGTGGCCTGCACCTGCCACCGATCGTGCCGCACACTCCAGCGCTGTACGCCGCGCTGCGCAATGCGCACAGTCTGCTGGCCTATGTGTTGTTCGCCACGGTGCTGATGCACGTGGGTGCGGCACTGTTCCACTTGTGGGTGCGCCGCGATGGCGTGTTCCAGGCGATGGCGCGCGGGAAGGATTGACTGGGTTCGCCGGTTGTTCCCGGCGGGTCATTTCCGCGACTGCGGGGAGGTATCACTTTCTTTGCTCGTGCACCGCGCTGCAGGAGCAGCGCGGAACGGCGTAGCCGGCCCGTAGGGTGGCGCACATGGATGTGCGCCATCAAGAAAGTAACCAAAGAAACGCTCCGCCGACCGCGAGCCGACGTGCTTCGCACGCCGGTGCCCTGCGCTCCTCGGTCCGTCGAGGGACGGCGCGGGAACTCGCTGCGCTCAGACACCCGCGCCTCTGCGCCCTCGCCGGACCTGCGGTGCTCGGCTCGCTTGAAGGCGGACGGGAGGGGCAAGGGCAACAGCAACAGCAACAGCATCCACGCATGGCGTGGATCTACTGGGTGCAACATCGGCTTTTGACGTTGGGTCCGCCTTCTAGCGAGCCGAGCATCGCAGGGGAATCAGGGGCGTAGAGGCGCCGATGTCTGAGCGCAGCGAGTTCGGCGCCGTCCCCTGATTCACCGAGAAGCGCAGGGCACCGGCGTGCGAAGCACGCCGGCTCGCGGCCGGCGGAGCGTTTCTTTGGTTACTTTCTTTGCGCGCAAAGAAAGTGACACCCCTCCGCGGTCGCGGAAATGATCCGCCGGGCATGGCCCGGCGCTACCGGTGCGTCGGCGCACGCTACTACAACCACCCCTTCTGCCGCGCCAGCCGATACGCCTCGATCCTGTTGGCCACGCCCAGCTTGCCGATGCACTCGGACAGGTAATTGCGCACTGTGCCGTGCGACAACCCCAGCTGCTCGGCGATCTCGCTGGCGGTGCGACCTTCGCCCGCCAAGCGCAGCACGCGGCGCTCGCGGTCGGTCAGCGGATCGGCCTGCGACCACGCATCCAGCGCCAACTGCGGGTCGATCGCGCGGATGCCCTGCTTCACCTTGCGCAGTGCCTCGGCCAGGTTCTCGGCCGGTGCATCCTTCAACAGATAGCCCAGCACGCCTGCTTCCAGCGCGCGACGCAGGAAACCGGCGCGGGCGAAGGTGGTCACGATCACCACCTTGATCGGCAGTTCATGGCGGGCGATGCGCTGGGCCAGCTCCAGCCCGCTCAGCCCGGGCATTTCAATGTCGGTGACCAGGATGTCCGGCTGCAGCTGCTGCAGCATGCGCCAGGCGGCTTCGCCGTCGGCGGCACTGCCGAGTACCTCGATATCCGGTTCCAGGCTCAGCAGCGCCGACAATGCACCACGCACCATCGCCTGGTCCTCGGCCAGCAGGATGCGGATCATGCCGCGCCCCCCTGTGCCAGCGATGCCGGCGACAGCGGCATAGTCGCGGCCACCAAGGGTACGCGCACGGTCAGCAGCGTGCCTTCCCCGCGCGGCGACTGCAGCGTCAAATGGCCACCCAGCGCCGCTGCCCGCTCACGCATGCCACACAATCCGTTGCCCTCGGCCTGCACACCACCACGGCCGTCATCGCGTATCTGCATTGCCAACTGTCGGTCCTCAAGCATGAAATCCACCTGCACCCGGGTCGCCTGCGCGTGGCGCACGATGTTGGTCGCCGCCTCGCGCAGCACCAGTGCCAGCCCACGCTCTACCTCCACCGGCATCGGCGGCGGCGGCATGTACTGCAGGTGTACCTGTTGGCATTCCAGCAGCAGGCGTGCCGAGGCCAGTTCGCCGGCCAGGTCGCTGGCGCGGATGCCGGTGACCGCACTGCGTACCTGTGCCAGCGCCTCGCGGGCAATGTCCTCGGCCTCGCCGATTTCCTGCCGGGCACGCGCGTCATCGCGGTCGTACAGCTTGCGCGCCAGTTCCAGCTTCAGCGTGATCAATGACAGCGTATGCCCCAGCAGGTCATGCAGATCACGGCCGATGCGCTCGCGCTCGGCGGTGGTCGCCAGGCGCCGCACCTCATCCTGGGACAGCTGCAGGGCGACGTCGCGCTGATGGCTCAAGGCCTCCACGTTCACCACCAGCCCGACAATGAACGATACCGCCGGCATCCACACCATGGCCTGCCACGGATAACCGAAGTAGAGCGCGGTGCTGCAGAACAGCAGATTCAGGCCAGTGAGCTGCAACAGGTACACCCACCAACCGCCGCGGCTGCTCATGCGGATCATCACGCAGCCGAACACGAAGTAGCTCAGTCCCGACGGATACCACGGCAGCAGTACAAGGGCCATCGCAATCATGGCCAGCGCGTAGCGCCAGGCGTGGTGCCGTGGCGCCAGCATCACCTTGGCATAGAACAGCAGGAACAACGGATAGCTGGCCAGCGTCAGCAACAACCAGCGCAGCGTGAAGCCATTGCCGAGCACCGGGGTGAGGAAGATCCAGACCGACCACAGCAGATGGATCGCACCACTCCAGGGCGACTTGCCCCGCCGCAGCAGTTCGGCCACCGCCGAATCCGGTGCGGGGCGCAGCAGGGACGCAAGCCAGCTCGGTGGCACGGAAGATTCCAGGCGGGGACGATCGCTGCCGATCATGCCAGTTCAGCCGACCCGGCGCAGGCGGCGACGCGCCAGCAGCAGTGCGACCGCACTCACACCCAGCAACACCAGCAGATGGCCAACGGTGCCGCCACGTGCCGGCTGGCCAAGAATGGGCAGGGCCAGCTGCGCCAGGTGCCAGGTCGGCCACAGCGGCGCCATCGTCGAAAACACCGTCGGCAACGCCGACAACGGTAGCCACAGCCCCGACAACAGTGCCAGCGGCAGGTAGACCAGGTTGACGATGGCCGGTGCCGCGCTGGCGCCGACATGGCTGCCGATCAGCAGGCCGATCGACCCCAGCGGCAATGCCGCAAACGCCGCCACGACCAGCAGCTGCAGTACCTGCACCGCCTGCAGCTGCACGCCGCCGAAGAGGCACGCCACCGCCATCAGCATCGCGGCGATCAGCACCGCGAACAGCAGGGCCATTGCCAGCCGCGCCAGCAGCGGCGCTGCGGCAGGCAGCGGCAGTGCGCGCTTGAGGGTCAGCAGACCACCTTCGCGGTCCAGCGCCAGCTGCACGCCGAAGCCAAACAGCGAGGGCGCCATCGCGCCGAACACGCAATAAGTCGCCAGCAGATAGACCGGCGCGTGGCCACGGCCCAGCAGTACGCCGAACAACAGGTAGAACAGCACCGGGAACAACAACGAGGGCAGCACGAATGATGGCGAGCGCCAGGCGCGACGCAGCTCGGCCAGCAGTTCAGCGCGATAGGGGCGCAGCACACGCAGCCAGGCGGAGGGCGCTGCGGCGCCGGTGGTACGGGTCAACGTGTTCATGCTGCCTCCCGGGTCAGGTCGAGGAAGGCGTCGGCCAGTGCCGCGCCCTGTACTTCCAGTTCACGCAGCTGCGCATCGGCGGCGAGCAGGCGCGCCACCACCGGCTCGGCCGGGCTGGCCAGCACCTGCAGATGTTCGCCATCGCGCTGCACCTGCTGGACGCCGGGCCAGTGCTGCACCTCGTCGGCAGCCAGCGTGCTGCGGCAGCGGATGCGTCGCGGCCGGTCGGCCAGGCGCAGTTCGGACAGCGGCGCATCGGCCACTACCCTGCCCTGCTCCAGCACCACCACCCGTTGCGCCAGCGCCTCGGCCTCCTCCAGGTAGTGGGTGGTCAGCAGCACACCGCAGCCTTCGGCCACCAGCTGCCGGATCGCCTGCCACATCGCCTGCCGCGCCTGGATGTCCAGGCCGGTGGTGGGCTCATCGAGGAACAGCACGCGCGGGCGGCCGCAGATGGCAATGGCGAACTGCACACAGCGCTGCTGCCCGCCGGACAGCTGGCCATAGCGACGCCGGGCAAGGTCCTGCAGGCCCACACGCTGCAGTACGTCGCCCAGCGGCAGCGGATCCGGATAGCAGGCACTGGCCTGCGCCACCAGTTCATCCACCTGCAGCATCGGCGGCAGGCTGGTGCTCTGCAGCATCACGCCGAGGCCGAGCCGATGATCGCGTTGCTGCGGATCACCGCCCAGCAGCGCGACCTGGCCGGCGTCGGCGCGACGCAGGCCCAACAACACGCTGATCGCGGTACTCTTGCCGGCACCGTTGCGGCCCAGCAGGGCCAGTACCTGGCCAGCGCGGACCTGCAGGTCGATGCCGTGCAGGGCGGTATGGTCGCGGTAACGCACCTGCACCTGCTGCAGGCGGGCCAGCGACGGAGCGATCGGATCCATGGGCAGTACCGGTAGCGGGGACGTTGCCATCCTGTGCCGCCGTGGTCACATTTCGCAGTTGCCGCCGTCAATGACATCGGATGACAGCTGTCACTGCCATCGCCGATGCACCTGCCTTCATGCTGTGCCGCACGCTCCACCGCCGGAACCGCCGCTGCCTGCCCTTCCGGTCACACCCGCCCGAACGCCTGTGATGGAACGAATGAACGCTTCTGCCGAGCTGTTGAAGGAACTCCGTATTGACCGCAAATCGCCGCCGCCGGCCTCCAGTGGCGGCAGTGGTGGCCGCCGCTGGCTGTGGGTCGCCGTGGTCGTGATCATCGTGCTGCTGGCCGGCGGTGCGTTCGCACTGTTCGGCCGCGCGCCCACCGTGGAAGTGGACACCGCGCCGGCCGTGGCCATCCAGCAGGGCAGCGCCAGCAGCTCGGTACTCGATGCCAGCGGCTACGTTGTCGCCCGGCGCATGGCCACGGTGTCGGCCAAGATCACCGGCAAGGTGCGCGAGGTGATGATCGAGGAAGGCATGCGGGTGGAACAGGGGCAGATCATGGCCACCCTGGACCCGATCGATGCCGACGCGCAGCGCAGCCTGTATGCCTCGCAGCTGCAGTCCGCGCGCAGCCAGGTGGCCGGCCTGGAAGCCCAGCAGAAGCAGGCCGCCGCCGAGGCCAGCCGCCTGCAGGCACTGGTCGGCCAGCAGCTGGTCTCGCGCTCACAGTACGACCAGGCCGTGGCCCAGCGCGACAGCCTGCGTGCGCAGCTGGAAACCGCACGACGCAACGTCAAGGTTGCCAACGACCAGCTGTCCATCGCCGACCTCGGCGTGGACAACAACATCGTGCGCGCGCCGTTCTCCGGCGTGGTCACCGCCAAGGCCGCGCAGCCCGGTGAGATCGTCTCGCCGCTGTCGGCCGGCGGTGGCTTCACCCGTACCGGCATCGGCACCATCGTCGACATGGAATCGCTGGAGATCGAAGTCGAGGTCGGTGAAGCCTTCATCGGCCGCGTGCAGCCGAAGATGCCGGTGGAAGCTACGCTCAACGCCTACCCGGACTGGAAGATCCCGGCCGAGGTGATTGCCATCATTCCCACCGCTGATCGCGGCAAGGCCACGGTAAAGGTGCGGGTGGCGCTGAAAGTGAAAGACCCGCGCATCGTGCCGGAGATGGGCGTGCGGGTCAGCTTCCTGGAACAGGCGCAGCCACAGGCGGCGACCAAGCCGCAGGGTGTTCGCGTGCCGGGCGGTGCCGTGGTCCAGCGCGAGGGCGCGTCGGTGGCCTTCGTGCTGGGCGACGAGAACCGCGTCCAGCAGCGCACGGTCGAAGCCGGCCAAGCGATGGGCAAGGACCGCCAGATCCTCAAGGGCGTGAGCGCGGGAGAGTCAGTGGTGGTCAACCCGCCGGACACCCTGCGCGACGGCACCAAGGTCAAGCAGAAGCAAGCGCAGTAACGGCCCGGCGCCCGCGGGCGCCGCCGGCAGCACCGCTCGACGCACGCCCGCGGCCTCCGCCGGTGCGCTTCCCCGTTTCCCGCCTTTCGTGGAGAACCACCCATGTCGACCCTGGTTTCACTGCGCAACATCACCAAGACCTACCAGCGTGGCCCCGAGAAGGTGCAGGTGCTGCACGGCATCGACCTGGATATCGCCAGCGGCGATTTCGTCGCGCTGATGGGCCCGTCCGGTTCCGGCAAGACCACCCTGCTCAACCTGATCGGCGGCCTGGACAACCCCACGGGCGGCGAGATCAGCATCGAAGGCGAACGCATCGACCAGATGAGCGGCGGCCAGCTGTCGACGTGGCGCAGCCATCACGTCGGCTTCGTGTTCCAGTTCTACAACCTGATGCCGATGCTGACCGCGCAGAAGAACGTGGAACTGCCGTTGCTGCTGACCCACCTCAGCGCGGCGCAGCGCAAGCGCAACGCCGAGATCGCGCTGACCCTGGTCGGCCTGGCCGACCGCCGCAGCCATCGCCCCAACGAACTGTCCGGCGGCCAGCAGCAGCGCGTGGCGATTGCCCGCGCGATCGTCTCCGACCCGACGTTCCTGATCTGCGACGAACCGACCGGCGATCTCGACCGCCAGTCCGCCGAAGAGATCCTGGGCCTGCTGCAGCAGCTCAACCGCGAACACGGCAAGACCATCATCATGGTCACCCATGACCCGAAGGCCGCCGAGTACGCCACCCACACGGTGCACCTGGACAAGGGCGAGCTGGCTGACGCCCCGCTGGCCCACTGACGGAGGCCACAGCGATGAAATACTTCTCGTTGGTCTGGGCGCAGCTGTTCCGCAGCCGCACCCGCACCCTGTTGACGCTGCTGTCGGTGGTGGCCGCGTTCCTGCTGTTCGGCATGCTCGACTCGGTACGCGTGGCGTTCTCTTCCGGTGGCAGTGTGGAAGGCGCCAACCGGCTGGTGACAGCCTCGCGCCTGTCGATCACCCAGTCGCTGCCGATCCGCCTGGAAGCGCAGATCCGCCAGGTCAGCGGCGTGCGCGATGTCACCTACGGCATGTGGTTCGGCGGCATCTACCAGGACCCGAAGAACTTCTTCCCCAATTTCTCGGTGGCGCCGAACTACTTCGATGTCTACCGAGAACTGCAGATCGACCCGGCGCAGCTGCAGGACTGGCAGCAGACCCGCACCGGCGCGATCGTCGGCGAGACGCTGGCCAAGCAGTTCGGCTGGAAGGTCGGCGACACCATCCCGCTGCAGGCCACCATCTTCCCGCGCGGCGGCAGCAACGACTGGCCGCTGGAACTGAAGGGCATCTACCGCTCGAAGGATCGCGCGTTGGCGGCCAACGAAGAACGCCAGTTGATGATGAACTGGAAGTACTTCGATGAGTCCAACGACTACATCAAGAACCAGGTGAGTTGGTACACGGTGACGCTGGACAACCCGGATCAGTCTTCGCGGGTGGCGCAGGCCATCGATGCGATCTCGGCCAACTCCGACCACGAAACCAAGACCCAGACCGAGTCGGCGTTCCAGCAGGCGTTCGTCAAGCAGTTCGCCGACATCGGCATGATCGTCACCTCGATCATGGGCGCGGTGTTCTTCACCCTGCTGCTGTTGACCGGCAACACCATGGCGCAGGCGGTGCGCGAGCGCGTTCCGGAACTGGCGACGCTGAAGACGCTGGGCTTCAAGGACAGCACGGTGCTGACCCTGGTGATGGTCGAATCGGTGCTGCTGATCGGCCTCGGTGGACTGCTCGGCATGGGCCTGGCGGCGCTGATCCTGCCGGCCATCAGCCCGAAGAGCATGGGCATGCTGCCGCCGCACGTACCGACGCCGACCTGGCTGGTGGGCATCGTCCTGATCGTGGTGATCGGCATCGTGGTCGGGCTGCTGCCTGCACTGCGTGCCAAGCGCCTGAAGATCGTCGACGCGCTCGCCGGCCGCTGAAGAGGACACCGACATGAACAAGCTCAAGAAGTGGCTGGGAAACGCGGTGACCGTGCTGTTGCTGGCCGTCGGCCTGGCCGTGTGGATCGGCCTGCCGTGGATCGGCGTGCTGGCCATCGCGGTGCTGGTGGGGTTGTGGCTGGCGCTCACCCGCAGTGGACGGCTGGCGCTGGCCGCCACCCGCATCGGCATTGCCAGCCTGCCGCAGCGCTGGGGTGCATCCTCGGTGATCGTGGTCGGCATCGCCGGCGTGGTCGGCGTGCTGGTAGCGATGCTGGCGATGGGTGAAGGCTTCCAGGCGACGCTCAACAACACCGGCGATGACACCACCGCGATCGTGCTGCGCGGCGGTTCGCAGGCCGAGACCAACTCGGTCATCACCCGCGAACAGGCCCCTACGCTGTCCACCCTGCCCGGCATCACCCGCGATGCGCAGGGGCGGCCGCTGCTGTCGCCGGAGCTCTCGCAAGTGGTCAACCTGGTGTCCAAGGCCGATGGCACCGACGTCAACGCACAGTTCCGCGGTGTCGGCCCGCAGGCGTGGGCCGTGCATGACAAGGTCAAGATCGTCGAAGGCCGCCGGTTCGCCGCCGGCCTGCGCGAGATCGTGGTCGGCCAGGGCGCCAAAAGCCAGTTCCGCGACATGGACGTTGGCAAGACGCTCACCCTGGGCAACCAGACCTGGACGGTCGTGGGTGTGTTCGCTACCGGCGATGCGCATGACTCGGAACTGTGGACCGACGCCGATACGCTGGCCACCACCTATCAGCGCAGTGCCTGGCAGTCGATCAGCGTGCGCACCGACGGCAAGGCCGGCTTCGAGCAGTTCAAGACCGCTGTCGCCGCCGATCCGCGCCTGAAGCTGGACGTGGAAACCACCCGCGTCTACTACAGCAAACAGGGTGGCGGGTTGACCAAGCTGATCGACATCCTCGGCAAGGTGATCGGCACCATCATGGCGGTAGGCGCAGTGTTCGGCGCACTCAACACGATGTATGCCGCCGTGGCCACGCGCGCACGCGAGATCGCCACGATGCGTGCGATCGGCTTCCGTGGCCTGCCGGTGGTGACTGCGGTGATGCTGGAAACCATGCTGCTGGCGCTGCTCGGTGGCCTGCTGGGGTGTGCGGTGGCGTGGCTGCTGTTCAACGGCTACAGCGTGTCCACCATCGGCAGCAACTTCAGCGCGGTGGTGTTCAAGTTCCATGTATCGCCGGAACTGCTGTGGAGTGGACTGAAGTGGGCGCTGGGTATCGGCCTGGTGGGCGGATTGTTCCCGGCGCTGCGCGCGGCACGGCTGCCGATCACCACGGCGCTGCGCGAGACCTGAGCACCAGGCATTGATTGAATGAGCGTTGCGCAGGGGACGGAGCGAAGGCTCCGTCCCTTTTTGTTTGCGCGCCATCCACGCATGGCGTGGATCTACTGCGGGCTATCCACGCATGGCGTGGATCTACTGCGGGCTATCCACGCATGGCGTGGATCTACTGTGCGGCTATCCACGCATGGCGTGGATCTACTGTGCGGCTATCCACGCATGGCGTGGATCTACTGTGCGGCTATCCACGCATGGCGTGGATCTACTGTGGGGCCATCCACGCATGGCGTGGATCTACCGATGTGGCGCGTGCGGGATCCAGTAGATCCACGCCATGCGTGGATGGATGCATGCGCACTCGCATCGCTACAGATTGCGCGAACACCGCCGCTATCGATGCCTCTGCCCATCGCAGACACAACGCGCGTGACGTTGCGCACAGTGCACCTGTGGATTGTTGGTTGCGATTCATTTTCGCGGCGTTACAGCGCGCGCGGACAAACAGTTACCAATGAAAACACTCTAGAATCCCGCCCCCACGTTGGTTTGCAGCACCCCACGCGTCCATAGAACGGACGCATGTTTTTTCTGAAACACGAGATTTCACGGATGTCCCTGAAGACCACCCCGCTGCGCAACGCGATCGTCATCGCGCTGGCCGCCAGCTGCACCACGCCCGCTTTCGCACAGGAAGCCGGTGATACCCCCACCAACCTCGACCGCATCGAGATCACCGGCTCGCGCATCCGCCAGGCCAGTGTCGAGACCGCGCAGCCGGTGGTGGCAATCAACCGCGCCGACATCGAGAAGAAGGGCTACGTCAACGTTGCCGACATCCTGCAGGACGTCACTGCAGCCGGCGCACCGAGCCTGAGCCGTTCGTCCTCGCTGAGCTCCTCGCGCGATTTCGGCGGCATGTATGTCAGCCTGCGCAACCTCGGCCCGGAACGCAGCCTGGTGCTGATCGACGGCCGCCGCATGGGCGTCAGCGCCGGCGGTTACTCCGACCTGGCCTCGATTCCGTCCGCCATCGTCGAGCGCGTGGAAGTGCTGACCGACGGCGCTTCGGCGCTGTACGGCTCGGACGCCATCGCCGGTGTGGTCAACATCATCACCCGCAAGAACTTCGATGGTGGCGAAGCCAGCGTCTATGTCGGCCAGTACGGTGAAGGCGACGGCCAGAAGCGCTCCTACAGCGCCACCTTCGGCAAGACCTTCGACCGCGGCTGGTTCAGCGTCGGTGCCGAGCGCACCAAGGAAGACGAAATCCTCGGCGATGCGCGCGAGTTCAGCCGTTACCCGGGTGGCCCGCGCCACGCCGACGACGTCGACGCGCTGAGCCCGACCACCCAGTGGGGCACCGTCACCGTCGGTGGCAAGCCGCTGACCGTTGGCCCGGGCGGCGACCCGAGCAGCGCTGGCAATTTCCACACGCCGAACCCGGCCGACGGCGCCAACGCCAAGACCAACATGAGCCTGCTGAGCGGCCTGGAGCGCACCTCGGTGTTCGCCAACGGCGGCTTCTCGATCACCGACAACCTGCGCATCGTCGCCGACGCGCTGTACAGCAAGCGCGAGTCGACCAAGCACCTGGCCGGCTACCCGTACTCGGTCTCGGCTGCGCAGTCGCGCAACGGCACCCGCGCTGCGCTGTCCAAGGACAGCACCTTCAACAAGTGGGGCCAGGACGTGCTGTTCTCGCACCGCACCGAAGAGCTGCCGCGCGGTGCCGAGAACACGCTGGAAACCAAGCGTGCCAGCCTCGGCCTGGAAGGCAGCTTCGAAACCGGTTCGCGTTACTGGGACTGGAACGTCAGCTACATATACAACCGCAATGAAGGCGAGCGCGTCGGCACCGGCAGCATGTACCAGCCGCACGCCAACCTGGCCGTCGGCCCGTCCTTCATGGACGGCGACGTTGCCCGCTGCGGTACGCCGGGTGCGGTGATCGCCGGCTGCGTGCCTTGGAATCCGGCTGCGCCGATGGGCTACACCGGCCCGGGCTCGCTGGGCAACCAGGATGTGCAGGACTACCTGTTCACCCGCTTCGTCGACAAGATGCGCAGCACCACCAAGGTCGCCAGCGCCAACATCTCCGGCTCGCTGTTCACCCTGCCGGCCGGCGACATCATGGGCGCGATGGGCTTCGAGCACCGCAGCGAAGAAGCCAGCTACACCCCGGACCTGATGGTGCAGAAGGGCCAGATCGCCGGTACCACCGGCCAGCCGACCCGTGGCGATTACTCGCTCAACGAGGTCTACCTGGAAATGCAGGTGCCGCTGCTGGCCGACATGGCGTTCGCCCGCGAGCTGTCGCTGGACCTGGCCGGTCGCTACACCGACTACAACACCTTCGGTTCGACCACCAACAGCAAGTTCGGCCTGAAGTGGAAGCCGATCGACAGCCTGCTGGTGCGCGCCACCTACGGCACCGGCTTCCGTGCACCGACCGTCGACGATCTCTACGGCGGCGCAGTGTCCAGCCGCGATTCGTTCACCGATCCGTGTGATACGAAGTTCGGCATCGCCGCCAGCAGCCCGACCGTGGCGGCACGTTGCCAGGCGCTGAACGTGCCCGCCAACTTCCGTCAGCAGACCGGTTCGGACGGCAACCTTGCCAACCGCCCGGGCCAGCAGGCCACCTCCGATTTCAACTCCGGTTCCAACCCGGAACTGAAGCCGGAAACCGCCAAGACCTGGACCGTCGGCCTGGTCTACAGCCCGGAATTCGTGCAGGGCCTGGACGTCAGCCTGGACTGGTGGAAGATCCGCATCGACAACGCCATCGTCGGCGAGTCGGCCACCGACATCCTCAACCAGTGCTACGTGCAGGGCGTGGATTCGGCATGCGGTCGCTTCACCCGTTCCACTGCTGCGGCCACCCGTGGCCAGGTCTCGGCGCTGGATCGCTCGCTGGTCAACGCCGGCTACCGCGAAACCGCCGGCTATGACATCGGTGTGCGTTACCGCCTGCCGGAAACCGCGTACGGCAAGTTCGCCATCAACTGGAACACCACCTACACCGACTACCTGGAGCAGCGCAACGACAGCGCCGCCACCACCCCGGTGGAGCAGCGCGTGGGCTGGGCCGGCGACTTCCGCGTGCGTTCGACCGTCAACCTGGATTGGCAGTACGGCAACCTGGGCATCGGCTGGACCGCCCGTTACTACTCGGGCATGAAGGAAGCCTGCTCGTACGATCTGGGCGGTGGCCCGGACTGCAACATGGCCGACTTCGTTTCGCCGTATACCGATGCACAGCCGAGCCGCAAGGTGGGTTCCAACACCTTCCACGACCTGCAGGTGCGTTACAGCCTGCCGTGGGATGGCACCGTGTCGCTGGGCCTGAACAACGTGTTCGACCACCAGGGTCCGATCATGTACAGCCAGCCGAACAGCAGCTTCACCTACTACGGTGGCTTCGACATCGGTCGTTTCATGTACATGAAGTACCAGCAGCGCTTCTAAGCCTGCAACCGCGTTCCCGCCCCGGCCAACTCTCTCCTGGCCGTGGATGGAAGCAGAACGGCGCCCCTCGGGGCGCCGTTCTTTTTTGCAGGGTCGGATCCCTGCGCATCGCCGAGGGCTCTGACCCCGCAGTGCTACCGCCTGGCAGCGCGCATCGCACGCACGTTGTCTGCGACGAACAGGATCAACCCGGCCCAGATCGCCGCAAAACCAATCGCCTTGCCGGTGTCGAAGGCCTCGTGGAAGAAGAACACACCCAGCAGCAGCTGCAGGCTCGGTGCGATGTACTGCAGGATGCCGACCAGCGACAGCGGAATGCGCTTCACCCCGTAGGCGAAACCGATCAGCGGCACCGCCGTGACCACGCCACCGAAGATCAACAGCAGATCGTTGCCCCAGCCCCAGCCACCGAAGAAGCCGCCGCCATGGCCGTTCTCGGCCCACAGCGCAAAGCCCAGCGCCGGCAGGAACAGATACAGGCTTTCCACCCCCAGCCCGGCCACCGGATCGACCGACACCAGCTTGCGCAGCAGGCCGTACAGGCCGAACGAGCAGGCCAGGCCCAGCGCGATCCACGGCGGCGTACCCGCATCGATGGTCAACCAGGCCACGCCCACCGCAGCGATGGCCACCGCCACCCACTGCACGCGGCGCAGGCGCTCTTTCAGCACCAGCACGCCCAGCAGCACGTTCACCAGTGGGTTGATGAAGTAGCCCAGGCTGGTCTCGATCACGTGACCGGCATTGACCGCCCAGATGTACAGGCCCCAGTTGAAGGCGATGGTCAGGCTCGATACCGCCAGGATCGGCAGCGCGCGCGGCTGCGCAGCGATCTTCTTCCACCAGCCGAAGCGCGATGCGATCAGCAGCCAGGCCACCACCAGCACCGTGCTCCAGATGATGCGGTGGGCGATGATCTGGAACGACGGCACCTCGTTCAGCAGATGCCAGTAGACCGGCACCAGCCCCCACAGCACGAAGGTGGACGCGGTAACCAGCAGGCCGCGGCGTTGTTCTTTCTCGTCCATGCTCATCGCTTGCGTGTCCTTGCCATTGTCAGTACCACCACACCCAGAAGTATCACTGCCATGGCCAGGAAGTCGCGCCAGCCGAAACGTTCGCCGTTCAACGCCGCACCCAGCAGCACCGCGATCACCGGATTGACGTAGGCATAGCTGCCGGCCAGCGCCGGGCGTACGTTCTGCAGCAGCCAGACGTAGGCGGTGAACGCCACGATCGAACCGAACACGCACAGGTAGGCCATCGCCAGCAGGCCACCGGTATCGGGCAGCGTGGTTGGGCGCTCGCCGACGACCAGGCCGATCAGCACCAGCAGCACACCACCGCAGATCATCTGCCCGGCGGCCGTCATGAACGGGCCCGGCAGGTCCTGCCCGCGTGCCCACACCGAGCCGAACGCCCAGCCGACCGGTGCGATCAGCAGCAGCACCAGCCCGGTCGGCGAGGCAGTCAGGCTGCTGCCGGCGTTGAGCCAGACCACGCCGACGAAGCCGACGGCGATGCCCAGCCATTCGCCCTTGCTGGCGTGCTGGCCACGCAGGGCCGA
Source organism: Stenotrophomonas sp. Br8 (assembly GCF_014763005.1). Taxonomy (NCBI): domain Bacteria; kingdom Pseudomonadati; phylum Pseudomonadota; class Gammaproteobacteria; order Lysobacterales; family Lysobacteraceae; genus Stenotrophomonas; species Stenotrophomonas sp. Br8. Next base: position 55,512 of record NZ_JACGTN010000013.1, read on the forward strand.
GAACAACGCCATCCACAGCGGCACCGAGGCCACCGCCGTGGCGGCCAGGCCGGATGACACCTCGCGCTCGGCCAGCACCACCATGCCGTTGCCCAGCACCAGCATGGTCACGCCCATGATGGCCAGGTTGCGCCACTGCCGCAGGCTCGGTTTCGGCATCTTCCAGAACAGGCGCAGCGCCAGGTACATCACGCCGCCGGCAATGATGAACCGGCTGCCGGAGACCATCGTCAGCGGCAGCGCGCCGCCATGCAGGGCCTTGGCGATACCCAGGTAGGTCGAGCCCCAGACCACGTAGACCAGCAGCAGCGCCAACGCGACAAGGCCACCCCGGGGGGCAGCCGCAGACGGAACGGGGGGAGCCGACATGACACACCAGGGAGCCGGGGGAAAACGGATTTTAGGACGTTTTGGTTATGGTCCGGCAGCCCATGTGGTGGCACGCTGTCATCCATCCATGTCCCGCCCGCCCCTCCGGCACCCGGCGTTGACGTGGGATGCAGTACCCAGGAGGCTGGCCGGCAGCGCACTGCGCGCCCCTGGCACCGATCTTTCCCGCATGGACGCACCGCATCGAGGATTCCCACCCAGATGAGCACCACGTCCCAACCCGCCGTACCCGCCAGCGATGGCGCCGCCCTGCGGCGTTCCATCTCCAACACCCTCAAAGGCTCCGCCGGCAACCTGGTGGAGTGGTACGACGTCTACGTGTACTCGGTGTTCGCCGTGTACTTCGAATCGCAGTTCTTCTCGCCTGAAGACAAGAACTCCACCATGTACGTGTGGGCGATCTTCGCCGCGACCTTCCTGATGCGCCCGATCGGCGCATGGTTCTTCGGCCGTTTCGCCGACCGTCATGGCCGTCGCCTGGCGTTGACCGTGTCGGTCACGCTGATGGCCTTCTGCTCGTTCATCATCGCCATCACCCCCACCGCTGCCAGCATCGGCATCTGGGCGGCGATCATCCTGCTGTTCGCGCGTCTGCTGCAGGGCTTCGCCACCGGTGGCGAGTACGGTGCCAGCGCCACGTACATGTCCGAGGCCGCCATTCCCGGCCGCCGCGGCTTCCTGTCCTCGTTCCACTACGTCACCCTGGTGGGCGGCCATGTGCTGGCCCAGCTGACCCTGTTCGTGATGCTGACGTTCTGGGCCAAGCCGGAAATCTCCGAGTGGGGCTGGCGCATCGCCTTCGGCATCGGTGGCATCGCCGCCGTGGTGGTGTTCTGGCTGCGCCGTGGCATGGACGAGTCGCTGTCGGAATCCTCCATCGAAGCCGCGCGCGAGGGCAAGGACAAGAAGTCCGGCTCGATGTACGAACTGTTCGTCCACCAGTGGCGTCCGCTGCTGCTGTGCTTCCTGATCACCGCCGGTGGCACCATCGCCTTCTACACCTACTCGGTGAACGGCCCGAAGATGATCCAGAGTGCGTTCGCCGGCAACGATCCGATGACCGGCACGCTGATCAACCTGGGTGTGCTGGCCTTCCTGATGGTGTTGCAGCCGGTGGGCGGCTGGCTGTCTGACATCATCGGCCGCAAGAGCCTGCTGGTGTTCTTCGGCGTGGGCGGCGTGCTGTACAGCTGGTACCTGATCACCCAGCTGCCGCACCAGCACGATGCCACCCTCGCCTTCCTCACCCTGGCACTGGGCTTTGTCATCCTCACCGGCTACACCTCCATCAATGCCGTGGTGAAGGCAGAGCTGTTCCCCACCCACATCCGTGCGCTGGGCGTGGGCTTCGGCTATGCATTGGCCAACTCGCTGTTCGGCGGCACCGCGCCGCTGCTGTACCAGGGCGCGTTGAAGACCGGCCACGTGGACTGGTTCGCCATCTACGTCACCGCGACGATCGCGGTATCGTTGGTGGTCTATGTATTCTTCCTCACCAACAAGGGCCCCAACTGGCTCGACGGCACCCGCAAGTAAGCGCGCCGTAGTGATCGCGGCCACCGGTGCAATGCCGGTGGCCGCCGCTTCTCCTGCCACGCCGCTGGTGTGGCTTGCACTGGGTCTGGGCGCAGCAACCCTGCTGGCATGGCTGATCCGCCGGCCCGGCGCCCAGGCGAGTTGGCCACGTATCGGCTTCGGCATTGCCCTGCTGGCGTTCTGCGCTGCGCTGGTGCTGCAGCTGGCAGCGGATCTGGGCAGCGGTGCCAGCTCCCTGCATCTGCGTCTGAGCCGTGGTAGCAATCCTGCACCGGTGGCCGGCCTGCGCATGATGGTGGCCTGCTATCTGGCCGCGCTTGTGGCCGCCGGCTGGGGCGCCTGGAAGCTGCTGCGGAAGACGTGGTAATGCCGGCCGCTGGCCGGCACCTGCGCATCCCTTCGGAAGGTTCATGAGCTTGCCGGCCAGCGGCCGGCACTACCCGTGCGTTCAGAGGTTGTCGGCCGGCGGCCGGCATTGCCTGTGCGTTCAGAGGTTGCCGGCCAGCAGAGGCCGGCATTGCCGTGCGCTTACCGGCGGGCGGCTTCGCTCTTCTCGCGGGCGCCGTGGAATTCCGATTCCTTTTCCCACTGCGGCCAGCGACGGCTGTTGGCGAGCTCGGCGCCGAGGTCGTAGACCAGCAGGGTATCGGCTGCGTGACCCGCCGGATCCCAGCTCGGCGTCCACGCATCGCAGGCCTGGTGATAGCAGTCAGCAAAGTACTTCTCGCGCAGCGCGCGGCCAGCCTCGACACCCCCGTCCAGCTTGTCCAGGCCCGGGCCGATGGTGATCGCCGGCACGCCCAGGCGGGCGAAGGCGAAGTGGTCGGCACGGTAGAAGAAGCCGGCTTCCAGATTCGGGTCCGGGCTGTAGCTGCGGCCACGGGCCTTGGCCACGCGTTCCAGGTCGCCTTCCAGCGACACCCGGCCCTCGCCCCACGACGCGATGTCACGGGTGGCACCATCCGGGCTGAACATCTCGATGTTCAGTACCGCAGCGGTCTTGTCCAGCGGCGCCAGCGGGTGCGCGGCGTAGTAGCTGGCGCCCAGCAGGCCCTTCTCTTCGGCCGTCAGGGCGACGAAGTATAGGGTGCGCTGCGGCTGCGGGCCAGCGGCGAACACACGGCCCAGTTCCAGCACGGTGGCCACACCGGTGGCGTTGTCGATCGCACCGCGGCGGATGCGGTCGCCCTTGGCATCGGCCTGGCCGATACCGAAGGCATCCCAATGTGCGGAGAAGATCACCGCCTCATCGGCGTGCTCGCCGCCGGGCAGCTTGGCCACCACGTTGCGGGTCACCACCTGCTCGCGCTTGAGCGCGAAATCGACGCTCAGCTTGGCGTTGTCCAGCGCAACCGGACGGAAGTCCGCGCTCATCGCCTTGCGCTTCTCGGCATCGAAATCCAGGCCGGCGTCGGCGAAGATCTGTTCGGCCAGCTCCCGCTGCATCCAGCCACGCAGCGGCGTGTGCTGGGCCATCGCTTCGGCCTGGCCGCGCTCGATATCGAACAGCGGCGAGGTGCCCGAACTCTTCACCGTGGCCCAGCCGTAGGCGGCCGGTGCGGTTTCGTGCACGATCAGCACGCCTTCGGCACCACGGCGTGCGGCTTCCTCGAACTTGTAGGTCCAGCGGCCGTAGTAGGTCACCGCCTTGCCATCGAACGCACCCGGCGCATCGGCCTCGAAATCGGCGTCGTTGATCAGCATCACGGCGATCTTGCCGTGCAGGTCCACGTCCTTGTAGTCGTTCCAGTGGCGCTCGGGCGCGTCGATGCCGTAGCCGACGAACACCAACGGCGCATCCTTGATCTGCACGCGCTTGCGCGGCTGCAGGCTCTGCAGGGTCACGTCCACGCCATTGGCCAGCGCACGCTTGCCGCCCTTCAGGGCGAGACTGGCCTTGGCCGGGCCATCCAGCTGCGCGCGCACCAGCGGCACCGGCTGCACCCAGCTGCCGTCCACACCACCCGGCTGCAGCCCGTAGCTGCGGAACTGCTCGATCAGGTACTGCACGGTGCGTTCTTCGCCTTCGGTGGCCGGTGCCCGGCCTTCGAATTCGTCCGATGCCAGCACGCGCACATGACGCGACAGCGCCTGCGGATCGATGCCGCCGCCGGGCAGGTCATTGGCCGCATGGGCCAGGCCACCGACGAACAGGCAGGACGACAGCAGCAACACGCGCATCGGGTTCACGGCAGTACCACGGCTAGCTTGGAAGTCACCAGAGTGTAACGTGGTCGTGACATCGCGGCGCAGCCTGGGCCCGCGTCATTCACGCGTGGCGTGGATCTACCGCGACGCGCGGTCCAGCCAGCAGGCCAGGCCCTGTGCGTTGAGTTCGATATCCATCGCCAGCACCTCGGTTACCGCAGCCAGGTCCAGTGCGCAGCCATGCTGCTGTGCACGCTCCAGGTACAGCGCCTGCAGCGCGGCCAGCAGGCAGCGATGACGGTCGGGACGGCCGTCGCACTGGCGGCCGATTGCCGCCATCGCATCGATCTGTTCGAACAGATCCTCAGCCAGCTTTTCGACCTGTTCAACACGACCGTAGTGGGTCAGGTACATCGCCTGCGGTGCGTAGCCGAGCATGCGTTGGATCGACGCCTTCATCGCTTCCGGATCGAACTGCACCGGCGATGAGGTGGGGAAGATGAAAGCGCCCTGCGCACTGTCCAGTTCGCGGTAGGAGATACCGAAGGTATCGCCGGTGAACCAGCTGCGGCTGCGCGCATCCCACACGCAGTAGTGGTGCAGCGCGTGGCCCGGGGTATGCAACAGCACCAGCTCGCGGCCTGCCAGGTCGATGCGCTGGCCGTCGTCAGCCACCACCACGCGATGCTCGGGAATCGCTTCGATGCGGCCATAGCTGCGCGCGATTTCCTCGGCACCATAGACGGCGGTGGCACCGGCGATCAGCCGGGTCGGATCGATCATGTGCGGCGCGCCGCGCGGATGCAGCACCGCACGCGCATTCGGCAGCTGCTGCATCAGCAGGCCAGCGCCGCCGGCATGATCCAGATGCACGTGGGTCAGCAGCAGCCAGTCCACCGCCTCCACGCCCAGCCCGTTGTCGGTCAAGGCCTGCAGCATCGCCGGCACCGACAGGCCGGTACCACAGTCGACGAACGCGGCACGGCCGTTTTCGATGATCAGGTAGGCGGCATCGAAATCAGGCCGTTGGAAACCGGTATCGATGGTGTGGATGCTGGGATCGGCGGTCATCGACGCGCACCTGGCAGGATCGGGAACAGAGGCCCATGGTAGGCGCGCCGGCATGGCGTGATCGATGCGGCTTTGGTCGGATGGTGCCGGCCGCTGGCCGGTAACCCCGTGGGGGCTATGGTGAATGCAATTGCCGGCCAGCGGCCGGCACTACCAATCAGCCTCAGCGCAATGCGAACCGCGGGCGCAGCAACAGGGCCATCACCAGCACCGCCAGGAACGCGCCATAGGCATACAGCACCGCCAGCACCTGCGGCCAGATCGGTCCAGCGCCCGGCTGAACCAGACCGATGTGGTGGCCCCACAGCATCGCCACGATGCTCAGGGCGAGCGCAAGCGCCAGGGTGGCGCCATCGAACAGGCGCCGCCGCGCGGTACGCGGCTGGCGCGGGAACAGCCAGTACAGGCTGCCCAGCAGAATGAACCAGGGCAGGAACAGCAGCAGCGACAACCAGGCCATCGCAGACTCCATGTCATCGCGCCTGAGGCGCGCGGACATCATGCCATGGCTGCAATGCACTGTAGAGCCGAGCCGATGCTCGGCTGCTTTTCCGCCAAGCCGAGCGTGGGCTCGGCTCTACAAAGGTGGTGCAGGTCAGGCCGCTTCGCGCAGCACGGCCAACGCCGCCAGCACCGCATCGACCTCGGCTTCCAGCTTGAACAGATCGCTCTGCAGCTGGTCGCCCTGCTCGGCCTGCTTCAGCACGGCGATCAGCTGGCCGGCATCGCGCGGCGAGTCGAAGCCTTCGCTCTGGATCAGCAGCGTGCCGTCACCTGCGGTCAGCTTGAAGTAGAAACGGCCATCCTTCTCGCGGTACTGCTTGAACAGCGGCGGTGCGGCGCGGGCTTCACCGGCATCTTCGCTGGCGATGTCGCCGGCATCGGACAGATCACGCAGGCCCACCGCATGGCGCAGCTCTTCCAGCAGCGGTGCCGCCAGCTGCTCACGCAGCTGCTGGCCACGGCGCTTGAGCAGCGCCTCGATCTTTTCCGGCTCGGCCATCAGCGCGTTGTAGCGCTCGCGCAGCGGCGACAACTCGCTGTCGATGCGCTCGAACAGCTGCTGCTTGGCATCGCCCCAGCTGATGCCGTCGGCGAAGGCCTTGGCGAATGCGGCGGTCTGTTCCGGGGAGGCGAATGCCTGGTACATCTGGAACAGCGCCGAACCTTCGGTGTCCTTCGGCTCGCCCGGTGCACGCGAGTCGGTCAGGATCGAGAACACCAGCTTCTTCAGCTCTTCGCGCGGCACGAACAGCGGAATGGTGTTGTGGTAACTCTTGCTCATCTTGCGGCCATCCAGGCCCGCCAGCGTTGCCACCTGCTCGTCGATCACCACGTCCGGCAGCGGGAAATACTCCTTGCCGTACACATGGTTGAAGCGCTGGGCGAAGTCGCGCGCCATCTCGATGTGCTGGATCTGGTCACGGCCCACCGGCACCTGGTTGGCCTTGAAGATCAGGATGTCGGCCGCCATCAGCACCGGGTACATGAACAGGCCGGCGCTGACACCTGCGTCCTCGTCCTGGCCTTCCTCACGGTTCTTGTCCACCGCCGCCTTGTAGGCATGGGCGCGGTTGAGGATGCCCTTGCTGGCGATGGCGGTCAGGAACCACATCAGCTCGGTGGTCTCGCGGATGTCGCTCTGGCGGTAGAACCACACGTGTTCCGGGTCCAGGCCACAGGCCAGCCAGCTGGCAGCGATCTCCAGGGTCGCGCGCTGGGTGCGCTGCGGGTCCTGCGACTTGATCAGGCTGTGCAGATCGGCCAGGAAGAAGAAGCTCTCGATGTCCGGCGCGCGGCTGGCCGCGATGGCCGGACGGATGGCGCCAACGTAGTTGCCCAGGTGGGGCGTGCCGGAGGGGGTGATGCCGGTAAGGACTCGGGTCGTCATGACTGCGTACGGAAACCTTCTATGAACGGAGCCAGTTTACCGTGCACACGGTCAACCCCGTCAGGGCCCCCGGCACGTTCATTCACCCAACCCCGCTGGAGACGCCCGATGAAACGCCTGCTGCCCCTGCTGCTGATCCTGCCCCTGGCCGGCTTCCGCCCGGCCCCGCTGCCCCCGCCGATGCCGCAGGACGGCCCGGTGCGCGTGGCCCTGGTCGACCGCGACCGCGGCACCGAGCTGCGCAGCTACCCGGCCGACGGCCAGCGCTGGGTGGCCGGTGAGCGCGGCCATCGCTATGCGGTGCGCCTGTACAACGACAGCCCGCGCCGGGTGCTGGTGGTGCTGTCGGTGGACGGGGTCAACGCCATCTCCGGCGAAGATGCCGATCCCTCGCAGACCGGTTACGTGCTCAATCCCGGCCAGCGCGCGGACATCACCGGCTGGCGCAAGACCCAGGATGAAGTGGCCCAGTTCGTCTTCAGCAGCCCCAGCGGCAGCTACGCCAGCCGCACCGGCCGCCCCGACAACGTCGGCGTGGTCGGCGTAGCGGTGTTCGAAGAGGCGCGCCGCTGGTACCCGCGTCCGCAGCCGATCCTGCGTGATCGCGCCGGGCCGGCACCAGAGGCAGCCGAAGCCTCGGCGGCCGCCGATGCCAGTGCCAGCCGCATCGAAGGTTACTCGGCCAAGTCGCAGGCACCTGCGCTGGGCACCGGCCATGGTGCACGTGAGAGTTCCTCGGTGCGCGATACCGATTTCGAACGCGCCACCCGCAGCCCGGCACAGGTACTGCAGCTGCGCTACGACAGCGCCCGCAACCTGCGCGCGCGCGGCATCCTGCTCGATTCACCGTCGCGCCTGGACCGCCAGCCGCAGGCGTTCCCCAACCGCTACGTGCCCGACCCGCCGGCACGTTGATCGCCACACAGCGCAACGCCCGCACCTTCCGGCGCGGGCGTTGTCTGTGGGGGCAGAACGTGGGCGAGCGTGGCCCGGTTACTTGTAGTCCGGGTAGTCCTTGCTCACGCTGTCCTGGAAATCGCGGACCTCTTTCTCAGCGCGGTCCTTGGCCCAGCCATAGCGCTCCTGCAGGCGGCCGGCGAGATACTCGGCATTGCCCTCGGCCACATCGAAATCGTCATTGGTCAGATCGCCCCACTTCGCCTGGGCCTTGCCCTTGAGCTGGGACCACTTGCCGGAAATGATGTCTTTGTTCATTGCTGAGGCTTCCTTGGAATGCAACGGCGTTGTTACCGTGGCTGCAGCATCGCGCAGTGCACGTTGAAGCACGGTCAACCGGCCATGAAAACGCTGCTCACCTGCTTGAATGGTTCACTACGCATCCACACGCGGCATCCACGCCCCGCAATCGTGCATGAAAAAAGGCCGGGAAGATCCCGGCCTTTTCCGTACTGCGCACCACCTCAGGCTCAGTTGCCCTTGGCAGCATCCTCAACCTTCTCACCAGCCTTCTGCACGTCCTTGCCGGCACCGGCAACGGTGTTGCAACCGGCCAGCAGGGCCACCGAGAACATCGACAACAGCATCAGGGCAACTACGCGCTTCATGGGCTTCTCCTTGGGTTTGCCGCTACACCGCTCAATCACGGGGTTCGGTTGTATTGATCGGGGCGGCAGGCTGGTTCGAAGCCAACACTGCCGCGTGAGGTGCAATCTGGCGGCAGGGGCGTGGAGCGCGTGTGAACGGTTCGTCCAACCGTTCAGGCTGGGCCCTCTCAGTCGCGCATCAGGGTCGATTTTCCGAACAGGCTTTCCACCAGGTCCACGGCCAGTTCGGCGGTGCTGTTGTGGTTGTCCAGCAGCGGATTGAGTTCGACGATATCCAGCGAGCCCATGCGCCCGCTGTCGGCGATCATCTCCATCACCAACTGCGCTTCGCGGTAGTTCACCCCGCCCGGCACGGTGGTACCCACGCCCGGGGCGATGCTCGGGTCGAGGAAATCGACATCGAAGCTGACGTGCAGGTGGGTGTTCTCATCGATGCCGGCCAGCGCCGCTTCCACGGTGCGCTTCATGCCGTTCTCGTCGATGTAGCGCATGTCGTAGACATCGACCTTGTGGGTCTTGATCAAGCGCTTTTCTTCCGGATCCACCGAACGGATGCCGATCTGGTGCATCTGCGAAGGCTTGATGGCCGGCGAGGTGCCGCCCAGCTTGGTCAGCGCATCCGGGCCGAGGCCGCACAGGCAGGCCACCGGCATGCCGTGGATGTTGCCCGACGGGGTCACATCGCTGGTGTTGAAATCCGAGTGCGCATCCAGCCACAGCACGCGCAGCTCCTTGCCCTGCTCGCGGCAGCAGCGCGCGACTGCAGTGATCGAACCAATGCCCAGGCAGTGGTCACCACCGAGCATGATCGGCATGCGCCCGGCCTGCAGCTCGGCGTAGCTGGCTTCCATCAGCGCGTGGTTCCACGCCACCACTTCGTCCAGGTGACGGTAGCCCTGCACGGGCGCGGTCCACGGGTTGCGCGGGCCGTCCAGGTTGCCGAGGTCGCGCACGTCCACGCCACGCGCTTCCAGTGCTTCAGGCAGGCCAGCCACGCGCAGGGCTTCCGGCCCCAGCCGCGCGCCGCGATGGCCCGCCCCGATGTCGGTGGGGACGCCGATCAGGGTAACGGCGGGATGATGGGCCATGGGTGCCTCCTGCGAACGAAAAAGAAGCACAGTCTAGCCAGACGCATGTGACACCACTCGCGGCGGTGCAGCAGGGGATGGCGCCGCCATGCCGCAAAGGGACGACGGGCAACCGCGCGTAGGGCTTCCCCGGCCTTGTGGATCAGAAGTTCTTCCGCCTGTGATGGGGTTCTCCACACTGACGGATACGGCTCTATCGCTTTCCCGTCGGCGCAGCGAAGGTGCTCGCCCCAAATTGGAGGCAAGGATGTTCCTGCGTTGAATCGAAGAAAAATCTCACCCAGCTTCCCGAGGCCACTCAGCAAGCGCTTGTGTATCGGCACGCTCACGGTGTTGACGGCGTCCTGCTCGGTATCCGGCGCCGACACCTCCTCGGCAGGGCACGCGTCACTTCTGGAGTTGGAGGGTGCGGCATCTACCCATGAAATGGCCGATCCGCGTACTGCAAGGACCGATGCACAGCGATCCACCGCGCCGGTCAATACGCACATCGCATTGGGACCCAAGGCGTTCCTGATCGACATCAAGAGCCCCGAGTACAAAGGAGATGCCACAAGCTACATCGACGAGAGAGTACAGCGATCAAAAACAGGCGACAGCCAGGCAAGCTACGAAATACACGCAAGGGTTGCCAGTTGCAAACGCGCCCTCGATCCCGGCGACGACGGTGAGTACAAGGTGTACTCATCCATGGGTCTTGCCGAGCAGTTCTCGAGGCGTATCGAAGAAGAAATCGAGAACTGCAAGGCGATTGCCGAACGGACCGACATCACGGGAGAAAACTGGCTTTCACTGGCAGCCGCCCAAGGGTCGATTGAAGCCAGACTGATGTACGCCCAGAACCCTCGTACTGCCATCGGCGATCTCACTGAAGTTTTGTCAGATCCCAGCAGGCTGATCGACTATCGCCGGAACGCTGTGGAGTATCTAAGCGAATCTGTTTCCTCAGGGAACGTGGATTCGATCGAAGCTCTCGCAAACATCTATGACAGAGGAATAGTCGCCGAGCGCTCCTACACCAAGAGTCTCGGCCACTGGATGGCCCTGCAGCGCGTGCATCCAAGCCAATACTCCGCAGAATCGATAAGCCGCCTGTCCAGCAGCATGCAGACTGAGCAGATCATTAACGCGCAAGAGCTCTCAAGTGAAATCTACCGATCATGCTGCGAATGACTCTCGATTGATAATCCTACGAACCAAGAATAGACAGACGGCTTAATCATATGAAAACAAAGATACTTATTGCGGCAATCGCAGCCCTGGCAGCAGTCGTCGCACTTCCATTCGCGCATGCAACCTGGCCCTTCGGCAACGCTTCATCCGTATTCGGCCCAGCGTCCTGCACGCAGTGTCGTGGACAGATCCCACTTCCGGATACAGCGACGAAAGCATTTTTGACCAGATACGTGCAGGTAACGAACAAGAACAATTTTGGAAGCTACCAGGAATACATCCAACCAGGATCCAAAGTCATCATCTGCAACGCGTCCCACTGCGTGACCTACCAAATGACCGATAGCCAGGACTGGAATGGAACTTCGCGTGAACCCATTACGACGAGCCCTCCCGCTCGCGGCGGCGGCGGGAATGGCAATGGTGGCGGAGGCGGCGGCGGCGGTTACACCGGGCCCATCAGTGGCGGCAGCTATGGCGGCGGCGGCGGAGGGTCCGGCAAAGTCACAGTCGGCCCAGCCAAACCGTCCCGCCCCACCCACGAGGATTGACGGAGCTACGCGATAGCGTCATTGGCCTGCTTCTGCAGGCCAATTCACGCGCGAGCAGCCACATACCCGACTGCAAATCATGGGACACAGACTCAGCGCCGCTTGATCGGCGTAACGCTCTGCATCCGGCCGTCGTTGCGCATCATGCACAGGAAACGTCCATCGGGATAATCGATGATCAGTTCCTGGTAATCGGTTCCGACCGGCACCTGGGTCACCAGCGTGCCCTGTGCGCCTTTGCTTGCGTTGCACGCACCGAGCGCGGTATCGCCCGCTGGCGCGTTGGCTGCGGCCTTGGACATGTTGCGGAACGTCGCACGGCAACCACCGTTGACCCACACCGAATGCCGCGACAGGCCCCAGCTGCTGCCCTGCTCGCAACGGGTACGACTGAGCTGGCGCACGATCTCCACAGTGCCACGCGTGTCCATGTCGCAGGACACCTGGCGCTGATCGGTGGATTCGCAGGTCACTTCCCGTGGCAGCGCCGCATTGTCATCGCGATCCTGATCCCGGTGCTGCCTGCCCCCTTCTGCGGCCGCAGGGGAACCGACGCCGCTGACCTGGCAGATACCGTTGGCGCCGCCGCGCCCGGTGTAGCTGACCTGCGGTGTGCCGTCGTCGCCGGTGCTGATCGAAAGCGTGGTGCCGCTGTTGGCATCGCGCGCCTCGAAGTAGCGATCGTTGAAGCGCTTGAGTGTGGTCTCGCGGCCCTGCACGTAGACCGGCCCGCCTTCGTCGGCGTGCACGTCGATGCCACCCGGGCAACTGGCGTTGAAGAACGGCACAGCGGCCATTGCTGGAGCTGCGAAGGCGCTGGCGAGCAGCGCGATGGTCAACGACAGGCGGTGGTGGCGCATGGTCGGCTTCCTGGCAAGAGGTGTGCGGTGGCCACCAGTATGGGGGCTGCCGGAGTTGCTCTGTCGTGAGGAACATCAAGCCACCGGTCACCGGCCGCAGACCACCGCAAGCGGGCCAGCGCTATCATCGGCGGTATCACACGGACGTCCGGTACACACACATGACCGCCCTGCCCTTCGACCACGCGCAGCAGCTGCTGCTGGCGCTGCAGCAACGCATCCATGCGTTCAATCTGGACTGTGCGGCCGAGCATGAACTGGACATCCAGGACCCGGCCGGCCCGCTGTGGGCAGCGTTGCAGGAACGGGTGACCGTGGCGCCGTTGTACGGTGGCCTGCACGTGGAGTTCTTCGGCAACCCATGGGATGAGCCATTCGCGTGGACGTTGGCCTGCCTGTCCGACCAGCGCGTGGGCGATGCAGTCATGTCGCTGTCGTTCACCGGTCCGGACGAAGGGGCCAATGGCACGCGTGAGTGGGAGTTCACCGCGCTGCTGGACAGCGATGTGCGTTTCCCACGCCTTCGCTCGTTGTCGATCTCCCCGACCGAACCGGCCGACCACAACATGTCGCTGGTGCAGCGTGCGGGCACCATCATGGAAGAAGACGGCGAGATCGCCCGCTTCGTTTCCAGGGCGCCGCACCTCAGCGAACTGGTGGTGCCGAATGCACCGGATGCCGCGTTCTTCGAGGTGCCGCTGCCGCACCTGCACAGCCTGCGCATCGGCGGTGGCTCGGACACCCAGCGCTTCATCGACAACCTCGCCGCATCACGCAACCTGCCTGCGTTGGGCCTGCTGGATTTCAGCGAATCGACGGAGCTGCAGTTCTCTTGGGCCGACGCGCGCGAGGCTGATGCGGTCACGCCTTTCGCGGCCTATGAGCGCTTGTTCGCCAGCGACGCCTTCGCCGCCGTGCACACCTTTCGGCTGCGAAACAGCGCGCTGACGCTGGAACAGCTGCAGTCACTGCAGGCCATGCGCCCACGGTTGTCGTTCATGGTCATCCAGGCAGCGACGGGGGGCTATGTCAGCCATTTCGCCAAGGATGTGTTCCCGTGGCGGCACCTGGTGCCGGGTGATCCGGGGCAGCGTTGATCGCCCAGCTGGTGCGTATGATGGTTGAGTCGATTGCTTGGGGACGTGGTTAAGTTGGCTTGACACGCCGAGTTGACTTTGCGCCGCACGATAGCGGCGCCACGGCCTGTTTCAGGCTCCAATAGCACGCCGCGCAGAATGTCGTTTGTGCCTTGGGGGTTGGCCACGACAAGCCAATTGCGATAATTCATTTTTCCTTTCAAACAGCGCGATGCCATCGGAATAATCGACTGGCAGCGCGTGATTCTGCGTGCGCATGATGAATTGCCATCGACAACGGATGGCCGGGGCTTCCAACCCTGAGTGCTTGATGTATTTATGCTTGCCAGCCGGCGTCGCTGCTTCTTGAACGGCGCCGGCTGGCAATCCGTCTGCTGCCTTATGGCGGGCGGTGCGTGGGGGCCTTGTGCCCGCCGGTTTCATCAAGCGCCGGATTGGAAACCACGCATCGCCCGCCACCCTCTGCCGGTGGCGCCTCTGCTGCACCCGAGGATGCCCACATGTCCGCTCCTGACTATCCCTACCTGACCGCCACGCTGGGCGACGCCGCCGAACGTCTGCCCCCCGAGCTTGCGCAGCCACTGGAGGCTGCATTCGCCGCCGCCGTCGATGTCCCGGACCCGATCACATTGCAAGGCTGCCTGCAGCGCATCCGCAGCGGCGATGGTGCCGACGGTCAGCCGTGGCGCGGACCAGCGCTGACACCCGGCCAGGGCATGGCCATGGCACGCGCAGACCGTGCAGCTGCCGGACTGACCACCTTGCTGGAAATGTTCCACGCCGCCGAACGCGTGCGGGTGGATGGAGACGACGGGCAGCAGATCGGCGACGGAACGCGCGAAGGGCTACTGCTGGCGTGTCGGGGATTGGCGGAATACGTGGAGCTGCAGCTGCATGCGGCGTAGGCACACAGGCACGAGACTGCCCCAGGCAACAAAGGGGCAATTGGAGTTAGCCGGGAGATGGTGCCGCTTATCCGAATCGAACGGATGACCTACTGTTTACAAGACAGTTGAATTGTTAAATCGATTCAACGGCTTATGTTATTTTTTTTCCCGGTGAGCGTTCGTGGAACCGTTGGTAGTGCTAGAGCAGGTTGAGAATTTTCCCGGCACACAACCGATCAAGTTAGAGGCGGCTTCAGAGCAGAGGGTTTGCCGCAGCTCTGAGCCTTTCCACTAGTTGAGTGACGTCTCGCCGGTATGGCTAGACATCTGGCAACTGCACTGAGGGGGGGGCTGGGCTAGAAGCTCCTTTCTCAAGCTCCTTGATGAAACCGTCTAACCGCTCGCCCAGCAAAATCTGCAACCCTTGATCCACAATTTCGTACTGTCCAGTGGCACCGGTCGGTTCAAGGATCTGGTGCTTTGTGAGGCGCCGGATACGTGCCTGTACCTTGTAGGCGGGGAGCGGAACTTCGTCCGTCATTATCCCCATAATGCGGCGCGCATCCTCTGTGTAGACTGATTTTTCGCCGCTTCTTGCGAGCCACATTACGATTGCTATATCGAGATCGGAGAGTTGAGCGAACAGCTCGCCGAACTCCTCTGATTGCTTCGACTGCATCCAAGCGTCTTTCGCTTCCTCAATGGACGGATTTCGCTTGATGAGCATCCACAGAACGACTTCGTTGAGGAACAGCGGCACCCGGCAAAGCGTTCTAAACAGCTTCTTCAGCGCGTCGTGATCCACTTCTAGGCCGGCCACGTCCAGAAGATAGTTGGCCCGCGACTCGACAAAGTCGTCTCCTAGTGCAGGCAGCGTCACGCTGTGGGCAGAGCGGAAGAGCGGGGCCTTTGCCCGGTTAAAGAGCCTGGTTAGACCGTCACGCGACGACCCAGTGAAGACGATGCTCAGTGACCCTTCGAGGTCTTGAAGGGCGGTGCGGAACGCGGCTACAAAGTTCTCCGCGCTCTTTTCAGCAAGAGCCTGGAATTCGTCAAGCGCGATGACACAGTGCTCTCCCTTGCCAGAGATGATTCGGAGAGCTTTCGCAAGCCTGTTTTCGAGTGAGACTTCGGCCGACGGGGGGGCTTCCGCCGGTTCCCAGTTGCCTACAATTTCAACGCCTGCAACGTTGAAGGTTCCACGCACAGTCCGAAGCGTCAACGGCCTGCGCAACGCAGACATTGGGGTGGCGTATGCAATAGCTTCCAATCCCTCAACGAGAGCCAGTGACGGGTTGTCCCTGTTGCGCCATAGATCGACCCGTGCCGCAAACCAACCGGCTTCGTGCAGGGCGGGAAGGAGTTCATAGCGAACGAACCAGGTCTTGCCCTGTCGCCGGGGAGCGAACAGCGTCACATTTGCCCCCGTTACCAGTAGAGCGGTCACCTCAGCCAGCAGGTCTGGCCGGGGGAAGTAGGGGAGGCGGTCTGCCAAGGCCATGGATTAGCTCCAAATGAACAGGATTGCTAATATTATATAAACTATACTAATTTTAGCAAGTGGCTGAAATTTCAGCTATTCGTGGGCTTGCCCGTGGCTCAACCGTGCCCCTCGAATAGCCACCCACCCGAAGAAGTTGGCAGCTGCGACTTGGCCAACCTGTTCGCACGCACCACCTCCCGATATGCAGTGATCTTGGCCACATCCTCTCGGAGCCGGGCCTCATGCCTGGCCACCCACATCTCGGCGCCGGCGCGGCCCTGCTCGTAGCTACTGCAACGGCGGGATGGCCCACCGGGCCCATGCCGGTGCCGATCTAGAGTGGCGATCCAGGTGTTGTCGTCAACGCGCTGCGACATGGCCACCACCCATACCCCGTCGCAAGCGATCACGGTCAGCGGATCGCTGGGCCAGCTGGCTGAGCGCGTAGTCCAGTAGAAGTCGAGGGGCAGCGGCATGGGCGGAAGAATAAGGCTGGCCGTCGCAAAGGCTGCGACAACGCGGTGTGCGGCCAGGGCAAGTGCATGCGCGGCAGCAGAGATGCCAAGGCAACCTTCCGGCCCTTTAGTTGCAAAAAATCATTCGGCCACGGGGAAGTAGCAATTTCTGCAATCGACGCTTCCAATCCCTATAAATTACTTATAAATCAATTATTTATCCATCTATATCAATGGCAATAATTGGGCAACCTTCGAGCAACCACATTGCCTTTTGAGGGGGCAACTTCGACAGGATTTTTTTCCCTTAAAAATCAATGACATTACATTTTGGGGCCTTGGAAATTGCTTTGAATTAACATCTTTTGCAATCTCATATAACCCTACATATCAATGACTTACAGTGATAAACGATGGCCGATTGCAGATGTTGCCCCTTTCCGGACACCCCCCATCCCCCTAAAGGGACACGCCGACGGCGCTCGCCACCCAAGGCGCGTAGAAAAGCCCCCTTGCGCGCAGGGAACCGCAGGGTCGGCAGGCACTCGGACACCCCGGAGAAAGCCATACAGGGCCTCGCCGGGGGCCTGCTGCAGGGGGTGCAGGAAAAACACCCCATGAAGTGCGCAGGCGTGGCGGGGAGACGAGTGCGCACGCCGGGGGGTAGTCGCTGCCGTCCGTACCTGATCGGGGCAAACCGTATGCATTCCGTGTAACACTTCGCCTTCGGCCCACATGGACAACCGCATGAGCCTTGCGCAGCACGCCCTCGCCCTGTCAGTCCGTCAGGTCGATGCGGTCACCGCCTTGATAGCCGAGATGCGCCCACCCCTCGATCCACCCGGCCGGCCCCAATGCGCGCTGTTCCTCACAATCGCGGAGCAGTTCGACGCCACGGTGTGCCTAGCGCAGGCCAACCTCCTGACCCATGGGGCCGTGCATGTGCGCTCGATGATCGAGGCCACCGCAGACCTGTTCATGCTTGGCCTGAGAGATAACCACGTACGACGCATGCAATATGAAGAGGCCAACGGCGCCAAGCGGTTCTATGAGCGCCTGCTCGAATCCCACCAGCTGACCGCTGCGGACCGCGAGATGATCGAAACCAATCTGGCCGAATGCCTCGCGCGTTACATCCCGCTGCATGAAGAGTTCAAGAAGGACAAGCTCTATGAGGTGGAGAAATTCACTGACACAGAGTTGCCTGAGTTCATCGGCATCTACTCGATGCTGTGCAGCTTCGTCCACAACGACCTCACCGCTCTGTCGCTGCGCCACCAGCGGGACACGCCAGGAATGATCTTTCGCGCACCGCTGGACGCCGGAATAGCGTTCCTGATCCTGCAAGCCGCTCAGCACGCAATGGTGCGCTCGGCCGAGTACATCGGCGAAATCGCGTGGTTCCCGCCCGGTCACTTCGAGCAGCACATGGATACGATGCACAGGCTGTACCGGCAGTTGGTGGACAGTCGCCCTCTACAGCGAGCCGATGCGCCTGCGTAAACAGAAAAGCCGCCCGTGGGCGGCTTGTGGGGACTGCACTGCGTAATGGCTTAGGGGCTGGGCAGTCGGGCACGCGCCACGTCGAAGTAGTGCCCGGTCATCTCGATGCCGGTCCAGCTGTAGCCCTCAAGATCCGCAGCCACCAGCGTCGTGCCCGAGCCGGCGAACGGGTCGAGGATGCGCCCGCCCTGCTCGCAGATCCGCACCAGCTGACGCATGAGGTCGGTCGGCTTGCCGGTCATGTGGTGCTTGTCGGCTTTGCGCACGGACTCGCGGAAGACGCCCGGCAGCGTTGGCGCAGCCCGGCCCAGCGGCATCCCGCCCTTGCTACCCCACACGACGTACTCCGCTTGGTTGGAGAACCGGCCGCGTTGCGGACGCACGCCGCCCGTCTTGTCCCACACCGCCACACCGCGCCAGGTGAAGCCGGCGCACTGCAGCGCGTCGGTGGTCAGTGGCAGCTGCCGCCAGTCGGTGAACAGCAGCACCGGTGCGCCATCCCGCAGGACGCGATTGCACTGCGCCAACCACAGCTGCATCCATGCCAGGTGCGAGCGCTGGTCGCGTTCGTCGCTGGGGAAGTCAGCGTGCAGCTGCTGGGCACCGCTCTGCATGTATTTCTCGTTCGGGCTGCGCTGGCGGGCAAAGGCATGCACGCCACCGCTGGCATACGGCGGGTCAGTGATGAGGGCGTCGAAGCTGTTGGCCGGCAGGGTCGGCAGGACGCTCAGTGCATCGCCGTGGATCAGTTCGTTTTTCATGGGTAGAGCCTTCTTCGTGGTGTCGCTCGCGGCGATCCGTGGAGAGGCTCTGGGCCTTCATATGGTTCATATCCCCACAGCGGGGGCATTTCATCTGTAGGTCATAGTCGCCGGCGGCCCTGGCCAGCAGTCGGGCACAAGCGCCGCAGCGCAGGTTCTGGCGGCCGGTCATCATGCTGCCGCTCCCAGCTCGAAGGGGTGGAAGCGGATCACCTCATCGCCCAGCCATTCGTTGAGCGCGGTCAGCCGCGTCTGCAGGGGTGACAGTTCCATCGCAGTCCACACGGTCGCCGCCTCGCGGATCGAGCCGAACCCGCCGCTGTTCTGCGGCACGATGCCCAGTAGCTGGGGCGGTGTGCGTAGGGAGGCCAGCATGTCGTCACGGGTCACGCTCTTGATCCCGGTGAACTCGTCCTTCGCCGCAACCTCGCTGACGGGGATCAGCCTCAACCCGTCTTTGTTTCCGCCCGGGGAATGCAAAAACAGGTTGCGGAAGTTGCCCGGCCCGCGCGACTCGCGCAGTGCATTCCGGATGCCGTCCACATCGTCTTTCTCGGTCACCGAGTCGGTCAGGTACAGGATGAACCCAGCATGCGAACCGTTGTTGTAATACTTCCGGCGAAACAGCGTCGCCGATTCGTTCAGCAGGGCCGACTGCACCGCCGGCATCCACTCAGGTAGCCCGTAAATCTCCTGGTCAACGTCTGCCTCGCGCAGCTGGAACACATCGCCGCGAGCAAACTCATGCTCGATCTGACCGGCGCGGATCTGGAAGAATTCGCCTGGCTCCACGCCTCGGCGGACGTACTTGGCCAACGGCACTGCCAGCGAGTGATTGACACCGGACATAGCGCGGCGCCGCTCGACATAGGCCATGCCGAAGGTGATGTAGTCCAACGCCAGCTGTGCGAACGCCTCACGGCTCAGCAGCTTGTGCGGACGGAATGTGCTGACGAGCATGTTCCGCTTGAACGTCAGCCCGCTGTGCAGATAGGGGTTGGCCCGAGTGGTGCGGGACAGCCCATGCAGATCCACGGGCGGCTCGAAGTAGCGTCCGTTACGCCAGCATTCGAGATAGTCGAGGATGCCGCGCGAGTCCAGCACCGGCGTGGGGTCGCCAAAGGTGAACGCCTCGACGCCGGCAGGCGCGGTCGCGGTAGCGCCCTGGTCAGGGTCAGTCATCAGAAAATCTCCATGGAGCCGCGCGCAGCGGCGCCGCCTTCCAGCGGTTCGTTCTGCAGTGCGTGCATGAGTGCCCACGCCAGATCGGCGTGGCCTGTGGTGCGCGAGCGCCCAGCCGTGTAGGTGACCTGGCGCCCGCTCGGGGTAATGGTTTTCTGGATCGCCAGCAGGGACTGCGTGACGTCGGTCCAGCCTGCGTCGTACTCCAGACGCTCGTTCTTGATGACATCGAACGCCTTCAACACCAGACGGGTCTTCACCTCGGGCGAGTAGTTGAAGATGGTCACTCCGGGGAAGAACTGGCGCACCAACTGCGCCACGCCGGTGCCCATGCCGGTCGCGTCGATGCCGATGTAGGTCACCCAATACCGCTTGGTAACCTGCTGGATGAAAGCAGCCTGCGCCGCAAAGTCCATGCCCTTGAACTGATGGCGCTCCAGCACGCGGAACTTACCGCCGGGCACCTGCGGCGGCGCCACAATGACGATGCCCGCGCTGTCGCCTGTCTCGGCCGGGTCATACCCGATCCACACCGCGCGGTCGCCGTAGGGGCGAATGGCCAGCGGCTTGAAGTCGTCGGCCCACTCCACCCAGCTATCGACCTGGCACGGCTGCAGCATGGTGAGCGGGAAGATGCTGGCGCTGTCGTCCACGAATTCGCACATCAGCAGATTGGCGAATTCCTCGGCGCTGTAGTCGCGGCGCAGCTCCTCGATATCGAACAGGTCGCAGCCTCGGCCTGCCGCGTCCAAAACGGTCACGATCTGGCGCCACATAGCATCCTCACACCGGCGCCCGCCCATCAGCCGCGCGTGGCTCACATCCATCTGGATCTGCTGGGATACCGGCCGCCCCTTGTTGAAGCGGTCGCCGGTCCAGAAGTCAAACGCTTCGTGCGCCATGGTTGATGGCGTGCTGAAGTAGGTCTTGCGCCACTTCTTGTGCATCGCCANNGCATCGCCATGCCGCTGGCGACCTTGTTCAGCTGGTTAAAGCCGTGGGTCCAGAAGAACTCGTCGAAGTAGAAATTGCCGTGATAGCCCTGCGCGGTGCGGGCGTTCGTCCCGAGGAAGAACAGCTCGGCACCGTTGGCGAGGGTGATCGGATCGCCGGTCAGATCGCGGTCCAGCACCTCGCGCACAAAGCCGCGCATGTAGCCCAAGAAGATATGGGCCTGGCTCTTTGAAGCACTGAGGAAAATCTGATTGCGGCCCGTGGTCAGCGCATCGATCAGCGCCTCGCGCGCGAAGTAGTAGGTGGCGCCGATCTGGCGGGATTTCAGGATCACCCGCGTGCGTTCATTGCCAGCCCGATACCAATCGCGCTGGTAGTCGAAACACCCGTCCACGAACGCCGTCTGCAGGCGTTCGATCTCTTCATCGCTGAACTCGTTCTTACGTGCCTTCTTCTTCGGCGCGGCGTTGCGGTTGGCCACCGCAGGATTCAAATCGACTTCGTTGCCGCCGCCCTGGTATCGCTNNCTCTTTGAAGTCGCCGCCGGTCTTCCCTTCCTTGTGGATCAGGATGGCCAAACGCGCCTCCAGCGCGCCACCAATGCGCTCCACGGCATCGGCGCGGTCCCATTCGTCTCGCGCCTTCCAGCTGTGGATCGTCTTTTCTTTCTCGCCGATCAGGCTGGCGATATCGCACACGCGCCACCCCATCCAATACAGGAACTTGGCTTGGCGCCGTGGATCGACGTGGAGTTTTTCGGCTACGCTGGTCACGTGAACAGGTTGCCCGGCGCCACGCGCGCGCGACACGAAAAACCTTCGTAGAACAGCGGCTTACACGCTCTGTGCGTTGCTGCGGCCTCGCCCTCATTCGACCATGGGTCATCGCATCGAGAACCGATGCGCACTGACACCAGCAGAGGGCGAAATGGCCGGCAAGACCGACAAAAAGAAGCTGCGTTCCAAGTTCTTCCGCGTCGCCGTCGAAGGCGCAACCACCGACGGCCGCGTAATCGAGCGTCAGCACATCACCGATATGGCCGCGTCCTACGATCCGCAGCTGTACGGCGCCCGCATCTGGGTGGAGCACCTGCGCAGCCTGATGCCCGACGGCCCGTTCAAGGCGTTCGGCGACGTCCTTGCCGTGAAGGCCGAAGAGGTCGAAGTGGGCGGCGTGAAGAAGCTGGCCCTGTTTGCCCAGATCGAACCGACCGACGCCCTGGTGGCGATGGTCAACAATGACAAACAGAAGCTCTACACCAGCATCGAGATTGCGCCGAAGTTCGCCGACACCGGCAAGGCGTACCTGCAGGGCCTGGCGGTGACCGACACCCCGGCCAGCCTGGGCACGGAAATGCTGGCATTCGCTGCTCAGAACCCGGACAAGAATCCGCTCGCCTCTCGCAAGCAGGCACCCGACAACCTGTTCACGGCGCTGGAGGAAACGGAAATCGCCTTCGATGAGGTCGAGCAACCGGCGCCGCGCGTCAGCAAGATGCAACTGCTGCTTTCAGGCATCGGCCTGCTGCCGAAGCCGGCACCGGAACCCGCACCGAAGGATGAGCCTGCGGCCGACGCCTCCAAGTTCGCCGAACAGCTTCTGGCCACCTTCACCGCGCAGGAAGACCGCATCGAGCAGCTGGCCGAGGAGAACCGCAGCCTCGCCACCAAGGTCCAGAACCTCACCGCACAGGTGGCCAGTGTGCGCAAGACCCTCGATGACACCCCGCAGACGTTCAGCAAGCGCCCGCCGATTTCCGGCAGCGGCGGCAACGTCGGCGACGCCACCGACTGCTGATCCCCACCGGCCCCCACTCACGGAGCAACGCAATGCGTACCGAAACCCGTACACAGTTCAACCAGTTCACCCGCCGCGTGGCCGAACTGAACAACATCGAATCTGCCGCCCTGTCCTTCTCGGTCGATCCAAGCGTTCAACAGACCATGGAACAGCGGATTCAGGAAAGCAGCGCTTTCCTGTCCGCCATCAACATGCCCGGCGTGATCGACCTCAAGGGCGAGAAGATCGGCGTGGGCGTCAACGGCACCATCGCCGGCCGCACCGATACCAGTGGCGACGCCGAGCGTGTTCCGGCAGACGTGACCGCTCTCGACAGCTTCGGCTATGAGTGTGTCCAGACCAACTACGACACCGCCATTCCCTATCCCCGTCTCGATGCCTGGGCACGCCAGCCGAACTTCCAGATCATCCTGCGTGACTCGATCACGCAGCGTCAGGGGCTGGACCGCATCATGATCGGCTTCAACGGCACCAGCATTGCAAAGACCACGAACCGTGCGGCCAACCCGCTGCTGCAGGACGTGAACAAGGGCTGGCTGCAGAAATACCGCGAACACGCATCGAAGCGCGTCATGGGCAAGGGCAAGACCGACGGCATGGTCAAGGTCGGCGGCGCCAACAAGGACTATGCGAACCTCGACGCCCTGGTGATGGATGTGGTGTCGTCGCTGATCGACCCGTGGCATCAGCAGGATCCGAACCTGGTCGTCGTGCTCGGCCGCGATCTGGTCCACGACAAGTATTTTCCGCTCATCGACAAGGACAACGCGCCGACCGAGCAACTGGCCGCGGAGCTGGTGCTGGGCGCCAAGCGCATCGGCGGCCTGCGTCCGGTGATCGTCCCGTTCATGCCGTCGAACGCCCTCATGGTCACCTCGCTGGACAACCTGTCCATCTACTGGCAGATCGGTGGCCGCCGTCGCTACATCATCGAGCAGCCGCACAAGAACCGCGTGGCCAACTTCGAGTCGTCCAACGATGACTACGTTGTCGAGGACTACGGCCGTGGTGCAGTGGTCGAGAACATCAAGGTCGGGGACTGAGGTCATGGCCGACAGTCCCGCGAAGCGACACCTGCAGCGCGTGGAGGCCGAGGAAGCGGCCAAGCGCGCAGTGGGGGGCAACCTGATGGAGGGCACGCCGATCTATCAGCAGACGTTGCTGCAGCTGGCGACCGACCGCGCTCGACTGAAACAGATCCAGTCGAGCCAGGCCAAGGGCCAGCTCAAGGCCGCCCTGCTGCCGACCTACGATGCGTATATCGAGGGTGTCCTCGCCGCCGATGCAGGTGGCCAGGATGACGTGGTGTCCACGCTGATGCTATGGAACATCGACGCGGGACTGTACGACGCGGCGCTGAACATCGCCGCCTACGTACTGGCCCACGGCCTGGCGATGCCCGACCGATTCGAGCGCACCGCCGGCTGCGTCGTTGCCGAGGAGATCGGCATCGCCGCGCTCAACGCGTTGAAGACGGGCGCAGCGTTCGACCTCGGCGTGCTGAACCGGGCCGTCGAAGTTACCGACGGTCACGACATGCCCGATCAGGTCCGCGCCCGGCTGCTCCTGGCCCGCGCTCGCGGCCTGCTGCCACCGGATACCGACGGCGCGCCGCTGGATGGGGAGGCTGTAGGCCAGGCCATTGACGATCTGCGCAAGGCCATCCAGCTGCACGACAGCTGCGGCGGCAAGGAAGACCTCAAGCGCGCCGAGCGTTTGCAGAAGAAGTTCGAGGCCAGTCAGTCCAACGACTGACCTCACACCGAGCGTACCCCGCAACCCCGCCGGCTCGGGGCCGATCACCAAGACCTCTCTCCCTTGGTGTGACGCCCCGACCACCGGCGACCTACGAGGCCACCATGAGCGGTTTTGTCGCCAACGCATCACCTGCCACCAAACAGCCCAACGTCACCGCCGGCGTGTTCTGGCCGGAAATCGACGTAGCCGTGCTGCGTGAAGCGATCCGCGTCCCCGGCGACATTCCGGCCCCCCGGATGCGCAGCACTGTGGTGTCGGCCGTCATGGACGTAACGCGGGAATTGGAAGCTTGGCAGGCAGGCAAGGAAGCCGCCGGCTACACCGCCCTGGCCGATGTGCCCGCGCAGGTGATCGACGGCAGCACGCGGCTGGTGCATCTGTTCCTGCGCGCGGTCGGCTGCGCCACCGCCGTCGAACTGCACGAGCGCTACCGCTCCTATGACGCCACCGCACAAGGCAACCAGCGTGCGGAGGAACTGACACCGACCATTGATGAGATCCGCCGCGATCTGCGTAACGCCATCTGCGACCTGCAGGGCTTGCCGCGCGTCACGGTGGAACTGATCTGATGCGCGTCGTCTCGATGCAGGGCGACACGCTCGACGCGCTCTGCCACCGGCACCTGGGCACCACCGCCGGCATGGTCGAGAAGGCGCACGCACTGAACTACGGCATCAGCCTGCATGGGCCGGTCCTGCCTATCGGCACTGTCGTGGAGCTACCCGACGTACCCGCACCGTCCACCGGCGCCGCGATGCGCCCCCTTGTTCAGCTATGGGATTGATGATGACCGAACCAACCTCTACCGGCAGCATGGCAGCACTGGCAACGGGGGTCGGCCTTGCGTCGATCCTGCCGGGGATCCAAACCGATGCGTTCCTGGGCGCGTTCGCCGGCGCCACCCTGTTCGTCGTGTCGGCCAAGAACCTGCCGATCTGGAAGCGCTTGGTGTATCTGGCCATCAGCGTCGTGGCCGGCTACCTCGGCGGTACCGAGGTGATGCAGCGCTTCGGCGTGGTGTCCACTGGCCTTGCCGCGTTCATCTGTGCGGCGGTCATCGTCACCCTGACCCTGAGCCTGATCGAGCGCAGCCGCACCGCTGATGTGACCCGCCTGCCGCGTGGAGGCTCCGATGGCTGAGTTCCTGACCACTGCCACGCTGCTGTGCAGCCTGGCCATCTGCGTCCGCCTGCTGACCTACCGGCCAGCACCCGGCGCCAACCACCGCCCCGCCATCGCCTGGTGCGCATGGCTGCTGATCGCCTCCACCGGCGGCCTGGCGCTGCAGATCATGCTGCAGGGCGCGCGTGCCCACGTCACCGTCTGGCAGCTGCTGCTACTGCTGGTCCTGCTGGTGGCCACCTATCGTTCGCGCGGCAACGTCGCGCACCTGTTCGGGAGCAACTGACGTGCTGACCGCCCCACAACTGGCGCAAATCATGCAGTGCCCGCTGGCCCGCGCTCAGCGCTGGGTGGCGCCCTTCAATGCGGCCATGAAGCGTTTCGGGATCAATACGCCCGTGCGCGCCGCTTACTTCCTCGCGCAGGTCGGCCACGAGAGCCTGAGCCTGTCGCGTGTTGAGGAATCGCTCAGCTACAGCCGCGAGCGCCTGCTCGAAGTGTTCGGCAAGTACGTCGAAGGCCCCGAGGCTGCTGCGTTCGTCCACCAGCCGGCGAAGCTGGGCAACCGCGTCTATGCCAACCGCAACGGCAACGGCAACGAGGCCGGCGGCGACGGCTTCGTCTATCGCGGACGTGGCCCGATGATGCACACCGGCCGGGGCAACTACCGCCACATCGGCCAGCTGATCGGCCAGCCG
>NZ_JACGTN010000014.1:0-153456 GCF_014763005.1 Stenotrophomonas sp. Br8
CGCCCCACCTCTGACAGTTTCCCGGTGTCTGGTAGATCCACGCCATGCGTGGATGAATCTCCATCGAAATCGAATATTTCGAATATTTCGAATTGGGATCGAAGAGCATCCACGCATGGCGTGGATCTACGTGTCGACCAAGGTCGACACCCACCAACAGCAGCGTGGTCGACACCCACCAAGAGCAGGCCATGCCATCCCGACAGATCGCGGAAATCTGTCGAAGGCGGGGTGGGTCCGGTTGCGGGGGTGTCCGCGGCATGGGCCCGAGGCATGCCTCGGGCGGGTTGGGCAGGATGCCCAACCCCGGTCTTGCCGTGTGCGCAGGACAGCGCACACGTGCAAGCCGCGGCCAAGCCCCCAGGGATGGGTTCACGGCGTCCCCCGCAACCGGACCCACCCCGCCATCCCACCGAATGCCAGCTGTTGCTGTTGCTGTTGCTGTTGCTTCTGAGGTTGCCGGCCAGCGGCCGGCACTACAGCGGGTGCAGGGCGCAGCCCTGCCGATAGACCCGTCAGTACAGCGTGCGCTCCGGCGCACCGGCCGGTGGCGGGGTGTACTGGTACAGCCAGGTTTCGGTGAGGGTCTTGCCGCCACTGCGCAGGTACAGGCGGATGTCGATCTGCTCGGTGCTGCCCTCCGGCGGCACCAGGTCGAACATCGCACGGTAGCCCTTGATCTCGCGCAACGGCCGCGCCGAGACGATCTCCACCCGGCCACGGCTGGTTTCGACAACCGCTTCGACGTCGGCCTTGTCGATCAGGCTGGCCAGTTCGCCGCCTTCGAAGTCCACCGCGAAACGCCACGAGAAATACTCCCGCTTCTTGCCGATCACCCCACCCAGGCCGGTGCGGCTGGCCACGCAGTGGGCCAGCGGCGTATGCGCCGGCGGCTGTGCGCCCCAGTACAGCCGGTAGCCGACCAGCAGTTCCTGGCCCGGCTGCGGCTTTTCCTTCGGGTTCCAGAAGGCCACGATGTTGTCGAAGGTTTCATCGACGGTGGGAATCTCCACCAGCTGCACCGAGCCCTCGCCCCAGTCACCCTTCGGCTCCACCCACAGGCACGGGCGCTTCTCGTAGAACACGCCGTCGTCCTGGTAGTGATCGAAGTTGCGGTCACGCTGCAGCAGGCCGAAGCCACGCGGATTGCGGTCGACGAACATGTTGAAGCGCAGGTTGCGCGGGTTCAGCAGCGGCCGCCAGATCCATTCGCCAGCGCCGGTCCACAGCGACAGGCCGTCGGTATCGTGGATCTCCGGCCGCCAGTCCCAGCCCATGCGGCGGTCGTTCTCGCCCACCTGGTACATGCTGGTGCAGGGCGCGATGCCCAGCCGCTCGATGGTCTTGCGCGGGTACAGCGCGCTGTCGATGTCCATCAGCAGCACATCGCCGTTGGTGACGGCGAAACGGTAGGCACCGGCCACGCTGGGCGAATCCAGCAGCGCGTAGACGATGATCGTGTCCGAGTCGGCCGCAGGCTGTTCCAGGTAATAGGCGATGAAGTCCGGGAATTCCTCGGGCTTGCCCATGCCGGTGTCGATGGCCAGGCCACGCGCGGACTGGCCGTACTGGCCTTCCTTGCCCACTGCGCGGAAGTAGCTGGCCCCCAGGAACGCGGCGAAATCGCGGTCGGTGTCCTTGCGCGTGTTCAACCGGAACCCGGCAAAGCCGAGGTCGGCCGGCAGCTCACCGTTCTTCAACCCGCTCTTGCCGTAGTTGAACGCGGCGCCGTCATAGGCCAGTTCCTGCGCCTTGCCGTCGACCACGTCGTACATGCGCACGGGCGAATGGAAGTACAGGCCCAGATGGAAGAACTTGGCCTGGAATTTTCCCGGCTGGTCGGCCCACAAAGCATGGTCCTGGCGGTAGCCGATCGACTGGTACTGATCCCAGTCCAGCGCTTCCAGCTTGCCCGGCAGTACCCGCTTGTGGCTCTGGTACGGCGCCTGTGCCAGCGCGCGCGCCTGACCCTTCAGAGTGGCGAAATCGAACGGCTGCGGCTGGCCAAGCCGGCGCAGCCCGAGCTGGCCACTCTTGCTGGCCGCACAGGCCGGCAGTGACGGCAGGCCGAAGGCGGCCAGGGCCAGGGAGGCATTGCGGATGAAGTCGCGTCGTTGCATGCAGGCGCGGGAGCAAAGGGAAGGTCGGCCATCATAGGCAGACAAACGTTAACGGGCAGCGGTGGAATCGATGCGCTGTTCAGCCTGCGCCAATGCCGCGATGCGTGCGTCGAGCTCCTGCAGGGCCGGCGCCTGTGGCCCGCGCTGGGCCAGCAGCAGCTGTCGTGCCTCGGCCAGCACGCTGCGGGCCTGCGCGGTCTGGCCGGCCTCCTGCAGGGCCTGCCCCTGTGCCAGCAGCGCCTGCGGCAGCAATGCGATGTGATCGGGCTGGCGCCAGATCGCCACCGCACGGGCATAGTGCGCCGCCGCTGCCGAGGGGTCGTCGCTGGCGCTGGCCCATTTCCCCAGGGCGAACTCGCCGTAGCCGATCTCACGATGATCCGGGCCCAGCGCGCCGAGCAGCTGTGCCTGCACCTGCCGCAGTTCCTGGCCGGCCGATGCGTGCTGGCCACGCTGCAGGGCCAGCAGCGCGCGTGCGCGGCGTACCACCAGCGCCTCCGGGTGGCGAGGGCCCCATGCATCCTGCGCGGCCTGCCAGGCCTGCTCCAGCTCGGCCGCTGCCGCCTTCGTGTCGCCCTGGCGGGCCAGCACATCGCCCAGTTGCCGATGCAGGCTGATCACCTGCGGGCTGCTGGCATCGGCGCGCTGGCCGAGCAGGGCCAGCGCCTGCCGGTAGCCGGCCAGCGCGGCCGGCAGGCGTCCGGCGGTGGCGTCCAGCGCAGCGAGGTCGGCCAGTGATTCAGCACGCCCGAAGCGCTCGACGAGCCCTTGGTGGCGCAGCGCCAGCGCCTGCTGGAACGACCGGCGCGCCGCATCGGTGTCACCCAGCTGGGCCTGGCACCGTCCGAGCTGGCTGTGGAATTCGGCTACGGCCGCCGGCAGGGCCGCCGCCTCGCTGGCCGCCAGCGGTTGCAGCGGCTGCAGGTGCGCCAGGCACTCGCGCCCGCGGCCGAGCATGCGCAACGCGCGCCCGCGCTGGGTCACTGCCTCGATCTGCAGCGCCGGCGGCACCTCGCCCACCTCCTGCAGCAGCCGGCGCTGCTGGTCCAGGGTCTGCAGCGCCAACTGGTAGTCGCCCAGGCCGATGCGCAGGCGGCCGATCACCCCTTGCAGCTCGGCCAGCGCCAGCGGCTGGTCAGCCAGTTCGGCTTCTCCCCGTTGCTGGCCGGTGGCCAGCAGCTGCGGCACGTCGAAATGGCCGTGGCGCTGGCTGGCCGCCTTGTCGAACAGGCCGACGGTGAAATCCTGCATGGCCTGCGCACGTGCCATTTCCACCCGCGCCTGGCGCGCCTGCCACAGAGCGATGGACGTGGTCAGCAGCAGCGCCAACACCGACAGCGTCGCCAAGGCCACGCCCCAGCGATGGCGGCCAATGTACTTGCGCACCCGATAACCCACGCCCGGCGGTCGCGCCTGGATCGGCTGCCCCTGCAGGTAGCGGCGCAGGTCGCCGGCCAGCGCTTCGGCCGAGCTGTAGCGCTGCTGCGGATCCTTCTGCAGGGCTTTTTCCAACAACACGTCCAGATCGCCACGCATTCGCCTCGCCTGCCGCTGCAGGGCCCGTTTCGGCGCTCCCGGCTCGGCGGCCAGCCGTTGCAGCAGCGCCGACGCGCGCGGTGCCTGCACATCCAGGATCGAGCGCTCCCATTCCGCGTCGCTGTGCCGTCGCAGGCGATAGGGCTTGTGCCCGGTGACCACCTCGAACAGCACCACGCCAAGCGAATAGACGTCGGTCAAGGTCGTCACCGCCTCGCCACGCACCTGCTCCGGCGCGGCGTAGTGCAGGGTGAACGCGCGGATTTCGGTGGCCGGATGGGCTGCGTTGGGATCGTCGTGGTCGAGCAGCTTGGCGATACCGAAGTCGAGCAGTTTCACCGTGCCATCGGCGCGTACCAGGATATTGGAAGGCTTCAGATCCCGGTGCACCACCAGGTTGGCATGCGCATGGCTGACCACCGCGCAGACCTGCAGCATCAGCTGCAGACGCGTTTCCAGCGGCGGTTGCAGGCGCCGGCAGTAGTCGCTGATCGGCTCGCCTTCCACGTAGTCCAGCGCCAGATAAGGCTGCCCGTGCTGATCCACCCCGGCGTCCAGCAGTTGCGCCAGATGCGGGTGCTGCAGGCGGGCCAGGATCTGCCGCTCGCGGCCGAAGCGCTGGCGCAGGCCGGGATCGGCGACGCCGCTGCGCAGCAGCTTCAGTGCAACCTGGCGCTGGTACAGGCCATCACAGCGCTCGGCCAACCATACCTCGCCCATGCCACCTTCGCCGAGCGGGTGCAGCAACCTGTAGGGACCGACCTCGCTGCCGGCCCGGCCCGGCGGTGTGGTGGTCCACAGCGGCTGTGCCATGAACTCGTGGCTGTCGGCCTCCTGCTGCAGCAGGTGTTCCAGCTCGCGTCCCAGCGTCGGGTCCTGCGCGCTCAAGCGCTGCAGGCGCAGCTGGCGGGCGGCGGGTGCCAGCTCCAGCAGCTGGTCCAGCCAGGACGACAATTGCTGCCAGCGGGCGGTATCCATGATGTGGGTCGCGGCGACTCAGTCGCTGCGCATCGCGGCCAGCAGGAACAGCCGCGCTTTCTGCCAGTCGCGGCGGATGCTGCGTTCGGAGCGCTGGCTCAGCTCGGCGATCTCCAGCTCGGACAGGCCCGCGAAGTAGCGCAGCTCCACCACCTTGGCCAGGTGCGCATCGACGGCCTGCAGGCGTTCCAACGCAACATCGAGGGCCAGCAGGTCCTCGTCCAGGCGCACGCCGCTGCTGCTGTTCTCGGGAATCTCGGCCACCCGCTTGAGGTCGCCACCGCGCTTGCGCGCCAAGCGGTTGCGCGCGTAATCGACGACCACGCTGCGCATCGCCGAGGCTGCATAGGCGAAGAAGTGCGCACGGTCCTCGAAGCGCGCCGCACCGCGGCTGCCCAGCAGCTTCAGGTAGGACTCGTGGACCAGCGAGGTGGCATCCAGGGTCCGCCCCTGCTGCCCGGCCAGCTGCCGCCGGGCCATGCTGTGCAGCTCCTGGTACAGGGTGGTCAGCACGCGGTCGAGCGCGGCGCGATCGCCACCGCGCGCAGCATCCAGCCAGACGGTGATATCCGGTCCTTCATCCATCGCCAACGCCCCCGCAGCGGATGTTGGCTGGACTATAGCGCTGCGCGTGTGCAGCGCATGAAGACGTTCAGCGCTGGCAGCGGCTGCACCACACGCTGGCCCGCTGGCCGATCATCGCGTGCTTGAGCGGGCGGCCGCAGCTGGGGCACGGCAGGCCATCGCGGCCGTACACCAGCAGCTCCTGCTCGAAGTAGCCCGGCGCGCCGTCGGGGCTGATGAAATCACGCAGGGTGGTGCCACCACGGGTGATCGCGTAGTCCAGCGTTTCCTTCACTGCCGTGGCCAGCCGCCGGTAGCGCTCGCGGGTGACCTTGCCAGCTTCGCGCAGCGGGCTGATGCCGGCCTTGAACAGGCTTTCGGCCGCGTAGATGTTGCCCACGCCGACCACCACCGCCTGGTCCATCAGGAAGGTCTTCACCGGCGCGCTGCGGCCCCCGCTGCGCGCGAACAGGTAGTCACCGTCGAAGGCTTCATCCAGCGGTTCCGGGCCCAGCCCCTGCAGCAACGGATGGATCTCGCCGGCCGGCTGCCAGAGCAGGCTGCCGAAGCGGCGCGGGTCGTTGAAGCGCAGCAGGCGGCCGTTGTCCAGACTGATGTCCACATGGTCGTGGGCGCGCAGCGGGGTGTCGCCGGGCAGCACGCGCAGGCTGCCGGACATGCCCAGGTGCAGTACGGCACTGCCGATGGCGGTATCCAGCAGCAGGTACTTGGCGCGGCGGCGCACGTCTTCGATGCGCTGGCCGGGCAGCAGCTCGGCCACTTCCGGCGGGATCGGCCAGCGCAGGTCGGCACGGCGCAGGATCACCCCATGCACGCGGCGGCCCTGCAGGTGCGGCGCCAAGCCGCGGCGGGTGGTTTCTACTTCGGGCAGTTCGGGCATGGGACGATTCTATGCCCGCTCAGCGTGGTGGTGCAGCCAGTTCCCGCGCATCCAGGAACCCATCACCGTTGGCGTCCTGCTTGTGGAAGCGCTGCACGATCGTCTGCCGCTGCTGTTCGCGGGTAATGGCCCTGCCCTTGCCGCCGGGCAGTTCATCGGCGCTCAGCACGCCATCGCCATTGCGGTCCATGCGATCGAAGGCGTACAGCATCCACTGCAGGTACTCGGCTTCACTGACCTTGCCATCTCCGTCGCTGTCCATGCGCTGCAGGTAGCTGGCGGTATCGCTGACCTGGGCCTGCACGGCAGGCGCCCACACTGCGACCAGCAACAACACCGTCAGCGCAGCCTTCATCCGCCCACCAGGGTGTAACCCTTCAGTCGCGCGGCATAGGCCTGCAGCGCGGCAATGCCGCTTTCCTCGGCCTCGCGGCACCAGGCCTGCAGTTGACGCAGGCGCTCGGCGGCATCGTGACCACGCGCTTCCAGCAGCGTTGCCAGGCGCGCGCGATATTCCACCAGGGTACGGATGCGCGGGCGCTGGGCGACCCATTCGCTGAGCTGCGCGCGGCTGTCCGGCTTCAACCAGCGGCCGTCGTTGACCAGGCCACGACGCAGCCTGCGCGGCAGCAACCGCCGCAGCTTGGCACCGGCGTGTCGTGCTTCCTCGCGCAATGCCGGCATGAACACGTTGCGCTGGTAGTCGGTCATCGCCTGGAAGCGATGCGACAACAGGGCTTTCAGGGTGTCGGCGTCGGGCACGGCGATGTTCGGGCGCACGTCCATGGCCGGCGCCACCCGCAATACCTTGGCCAGGCGCAGGGCCTGCAGCAGGCGGATCGCGCTCCAGCCGATGTCGAACTCCCAGCGCCGCATCGCAAAGCGCGCCGAGCTGGGGAACGCATGGTGGTTGTTGTGCAGTTCCTCGCCACCAATCCAGAACGCCCACGGCGTCAGGTTGGTGGAGGTGTCGGCCGACTCGTAGTTGCGGTAGCCCCACCAGTGGCCCAGGCCATTGACCACGCCGGCGGCCCAGAACGGAATCCACGCCATCTGGATCGCCCACAGGGCGATGCCCGGCAGGCCGAACAGCACCGTGTTGATCGCAAACAGCAGCACCGGGCCGAAGGTGGCATAGGGGGTGTACAGGCGGCGCTCGATGGCGTCGTCCGGCGTGCCGCGACCGTACTGTTCGATGTCCGCGCGCATGCCGCGTGCTTCGCGGTAGAGCTCCACGCCGCGCCAGAACACCTGGCCGATGCCACGGGTGACCGGGCTGTGCGGGTCGTCCTCGGTTTCCACCTTGGCGTGGTGCTTGCGATGGATCGCCACCCATTCCTTGGTGATCATCGAGGTGGTCAGCCAGGTCCAGAAGCGGAAGAAGTGCGCGACCACCGGGTGGAAGTCCACGCCCCTGTGCGCCTGGCTGCGGTGCAGGTAGAGGGTGACCGAGAAGATCGTGAGCTGGGTGAAGACCAGCAGCACCAGGGCCAGCTGCCACCAGCCCAGGCCCAGCACGCCACCGGTCAGCAGGGACATCAGGGCATCAGGCATGGCGGCTCTCCAGAGCGACACAGGTATGGAAGACATCATGGGCGCTTGCGTTGCAAACTGCACCTTGCACCGCTGGATTGGCAGCGCCATTCCGTGGCTTCGTTCACAGTTGGGGACCCGTGTTGTCGAGCCTTGATCCGCGCATCCGCGCCGTAGACCCTGCCCCATCCGCCGGGGACCTGCCGCCCTTGATCGAACTGGACCGCGCCAGCGTGATGCGCGGCCAGGTGAAGGTCCTGCACGGGCTGAGCCTGCGCATCGCGCAGGGCCAGCACACCGCCCTGCTCGGCCCCAATGGCTGTGGCAAGTCCACCTTCATCAAGCTGATCACCCGCGAGCTGTACCCGCTGGCGCAGGCCGACGGCACGGTGGCGGTGAAGGTGCTGGGGCAGAACCGCTGGCAGGTCGACCGGCTGCGCTCGCAGCTGGGCATCGTCACCGGCGACCTCAGCAGCAACCTGGCCGACATGCCGGGGCTGACGGTGGAGCAGGCAGTGCTGTCGGGGTTCTTCGCCAGTTACATGGTGCCGGCGTTCCGCGAGGTCACCGCCGACATGCGCGTGCGGGTGGGCGAGACCCTGGCGATGACCGGCGCATCGGGCCTGCGTGAGCGTGCCTACGCCGAACTGTCGGCCGGCGAGACCCGCCGCGTGCTGATCGCCCGTGCGCTGGTCAACCGGCCGCAGGCGCTGCTGCTGGATGAACCCTCCACCGGGCTGGACCTGGTGGCCCGCCAGCAGTTGATCGCCACCATGCGCGTGCTCGCCCAGCAGGGCATCACCCTGGTGCTGGTCACCCACCACATCGAGGAAGTGATTCCCGAGATCGAGCGGGTGGTGCTGCTGCGCGACGGCCGCGTGCTGGCCGATGGCGCGCGCGCCGAGCTGCTGCGCGACGAACCGCTGTCGGCCGTGTTCGGCGGTGCGATCACGGTGGTGGAACAGGAAGGACGGCTGACCGCCTACGCGGGGTGATCGACATGCCACTGTAGAGCCGAGCCTATGCTCGGCTGCTCTTGGCCGCGGGAACGGCAGCCGAGCATAGGCTCGGCTCTACAGAAGACGGTGCAGCGGGCCGGACATCCGGCCCGCCACGCCTTGCTTCAGAACCGCAACGCCAGCGCGCGCGACTCGATCGGTGCCATCCGGCTCTGGTCCTGCAGCTGCAGGTCGCGCAGTTCATAGGGCGCACCGAAGCCGGCAGGCAACGCGGCCTGGTCGAAGGGCAGCACCAGCGCGCCGCGGCCCGGGCCATCGAACCACGCTGCCGCATGGGCCTGCGCCACAGGCTGCAGCTGGCCGTTGGCTGCGGTGGCATACAGCGTGCCGCGCGCCTCGTAGCGGCCAGCGGCGGCCACCTGCAGCGGCAGGCTGACCTGGCGGCTGCCCGGATCGGGCATGGCCTGGCCGACGAAGCGGGCGGTCGGCCTGGCCACCGCGAAGGCAACCTTGCCATCGCGCAGCACGCCGTCGGCCTGGGCAAACACCTGCAGCTCCCACAGGCCCTGTGCGTTGCTGGCCTCGGCCGGAATCCTCACCTGTGCCCGCAGGCTGCCATCGGTGGTGCGCAGCAGCCGCTGCGGCCAGCTGCGGCCATCGGGTGCAACCAGCAGCGCTTCACCGCCAAGGCTGCCGCGCCGTGTGCGCAACGTCGCCGCGCTGGCCCCGTCTTCCAGCAGACGCGCCTGCAGCTGCACGTTGCCACCGGCCAGCACCTGCGCCTGGCTGGCCTGCACTTCCAACCGCAGCGGGCTGTTGGGCTCCAGCACCTGCACCACGTAGCGGCCCTGCGCCTGCGCGCTCTGCAGCCGGTAAGCGCCAGCTGCGCTGGTGGTACCGGTGCGCAGCATGCTGCTGCCATCGCTGACCGGCATGCCCGCATCCTGCAGCTGGCGTGCATCGACACTGCGCGCAACGCTGCTGCGCCCCGCCGGATCACGCACCTGCAGCGCGCTGGCCGGCAGCGCGCGGGCGCCCGGCGCCGGGCTGAGCTGGATCACCGCATCGGGTGCGCTCAGCGGCAGTTCCAGGCCGCGCTGCAGCTCGGCACCGTCGACCTGCTGCCAGTAGCTGCGGCTGATCGCGGCCTGGGGGCCGGGGGCCTGCAGTGGCTGCGCCGGGTCCAGCGCCCAGGCGAAGGCCAGCGGCGCGTGCTCGCTTTCGTCGGCCGGCAGCGGCGCGGCAACCAGGCCAGCGGGAATCTGGTCGCCAGCGGCGACGCGCAGCGGCTGCGCGGCCTGCGCCGATGCGGTGGAAAGGACCGCAAACACGGCGGTAGCCAGCAAGGTGGAATGGATCGTCATGGTCATCTCCCTCACTGGGTCAGGTCGTTGCGCAGGATGCCGCCGAGGCCGAAGCACTCGCGGCGGCTCTGGTTGTGGCTGAGCGGCTCGGCGCCCTGGGTGCGCGCCTTGTCGGTGAACCACAGGGTGCCGGCCGCCTTCTGGCTGCTGCATTCCAGGAAACCGTCCGAGCACGACGACAGCCAGTTCTGGGTGAACTCCAGGCCGACGTTGGCGGCATAGCCACCGCAGTAGCTGTTGCTGTCCCACACCGCCGATTCGACATCGCTGCCGACCACGGCGCGGAACGGCTTGGGCAGGGCCGGGCGGCCGGCGGTGCCGTACAGGTTCTGCGCGTTGTAGGTGGCCATGTGTCCCACCTGCTGCATGCGCACGGCATCGCTCTTGTAGCCCAGCAGCCAACCCAGCGAGGTCTCGAAGGTATTGCCGTTGAGCACGGCGTCGGCCAGCGGCGTACCTGCCGACGAGGGCGCCAGCGCAGTGACCTTGCGCACCCGGTTGATGATCTTCGGGTAGCGGCTGTCGTAGGTGGGGTTGGACAGGATCCAGCGCATCACGTTGCCGCCGTTGGAGTGGGTGATCACCACCAGCTGGGTGATGCCACGGCTGTCGATGAAGCCGGTGAGCTGGTTGGCCAGGCAACCGGCCGCTTCCGGCTTCCACATGTACTGGGTGAAGTCGCAGTTGATGACCACGTAATTGCTGCTGTTCGGCAGGCCCTGGCGGACGGTGTCGATGATCGCCGGCTGCCAGTAGTCCTGCGTGGCATTGGTCTGCGCGCCGGTGCCATGCACGAAGGCCACGCCGTAGACGTCGGCGGCCTGCGCCGGGGCGGCGGCCAACCCCAGGACGAGGGCCAGAACGGTACTTCCTGTTGCGGTGCTGCGCATCGCTTCTCTCCCTTTCAGCGGATCCCCCCGGCCCGGCTGTGACCTGATGCTCATGGCGGCAGCGCGTGAAAGTCCGTGCGCTGCGCCCGGATTCAGGAGATTGCCGACAATTGATGACTGTTTTCATCGCCCAGCGTCTGACCATGCCGGGTCTGGCCGTATGACTGATGGACGCTGCGGCCGGCAATCGAGGCTGCGATCATGGCCAGCGAGTTCCCAGCCCGAGTCTGCCCATGTCGTCGATCCTCCCCCCTGCCCGTCCGTTGCTCGGCCTGGCCATCGCGCTGTCGCTGGCCGGCTGTGCCGCCACCGCCAGCAAGCCGACCGCGGTCGAAGCCAACATCACCACCAAGGCCGTGGGCTACCTGGACAAGACCGCAGTGCCGGCCAGCATCGATCTGGTGCCTGCGCCACCGGCCGCCGGCTCGGCCGCCTTCGCGCTGGATGAGCAGGTCAGCCGCGAGGCACGTGCGCTGCGCGGCAGCCCGCGTTTCGCCCAGGCAAGTGTCGATGCCGAATTGGGCTTCCCGGAAGGCGCCAACCACTTTTCCTGCGCCGCCGACATCGACGTCGATGCAGTGAAGACCCCGGCCCTGTACCGCCTGCTGGAGCGCAGCCGCATCGACGCCAGTGCTGCCACCAAGGCCGCCAAGAACAAGTACCAGCGCCCGCGTCCGTTCATGGTCAACGGCGAGCCGACCTGCTCGCCGAAGGATGAGGAGGGTCTGCGCAGCAACGGTTCCTACCCGTCCGGCCACACCTCGATCGGCTGGGCATGGGCATTGATCCTGTCGGAGATCGCACCGGACCGCGCCGATGCCATCCAGGCACGTGGCCGCAACTACGGCGAGAGCCGCCTGGTGTGCAACGTGCACTGGCAGAGTGACATCCTCGAAGGCCGCTTCATGGGCGCAACCGCCGTTGCCCGCCTGCATGACAACGCCGCGTTCAACAAGGATCTGCTGGCCGCACGCAGGGAAATCGCTGCCGCGCGCAAGGCCGGCCTGCATTCCAGCCGTGACTGCGCCACCGAAAACGCGGTGCTGAAGGTGCGCCCGCAGAGCGCGCTGTAAGCCATGCCTCTGTAGAGCCGAGCCATGCTCGGCTCAGAGCAGCCGAGCGCAGGCTCGGCTCTACAGGAAGCAAAAAACAGAAGGGCCGGCGTTGCGCCGGCCCTTCTTCATTGCATTACCGCAGCAACCGCATCAGAACTTCGCGGTGAACTCCACGCCCCAGGTACGCGGCTCGTTGAGGAAGCCGGTCAGGTTGTTGAAGTCGATCGCGCCGACCACGCGGGTCTGGTTGGTCAGGTTGCGGCCGAACACGGCCACGTCGTACTGGCCGTAATCCCAGTTGTAGCCCAGGCGCAGGCCACCTTCCAGCGAGCTGCGGCCACGGAACTCCGGCGACTCGTAGATGAAGAAATTGACCGCGCTGCGGTAGGCCCAGTCGGTGTAGGCATACAGCTCGCTGCCATCGCTGAGCGGGAAGCCCACGCGCAGGGTTGCGTTGTGGATCCACTTCGGCGCCTGCGGCAGCGGATTGCCGTTGACCAGGGCGTAGGTGCCGCCATTGATGATCGTGGTCGGGTCGGTGATGGTGCAGCCGCCACCGCAGACCGCCACCGCCAGGTTCTTGTCCTTGATCTCGGTGTCGTTGTAGCTGCTGCCGAAGGTCAGCAGGACGTTGTCGGCCAGATAGGCCTCCAGGTCCAGCTCGACGCCCTGGCCGATGGTCTTGTCGGCGTTGAGCAGGGTGGCGGTGTTGTTGGTGCCGCCGACGGCGATCAGCTGCTGGCCGTCCACGTCGTAGCGGAACACGCTGAAGCCCAGGCGCGCGCGACGCTCGAACAGGTCGGCCTTGATGCCGGCTTCGTACGAAATCACTTTCTCCGAATCGGCCTGCGACAGACCCGGCGCGAACGCCAGGCGACCCTGGATCGACGGTGCACGGAAGCCCTTGGCCACGCGTGCATAGGCATTGACGTTGTCGGTCAGCTTGTACACGCCGCTGACATCCCAGCTGACGTCGTTGACGTCGGTGTTGGCCAGGTACGGGCCACTGACCGGGGTACCGAACGGCACGGCCTGCAGCACGCTGGCGCTGAAGTCCTTCTTGTCCTGCGTGTAGCGCACACCGGCCCGCAGCTTGAAGCGGTCGGTGACATCGAAGTCGCCCGACGCGAACACCGCCCACGCCTTGTTGCGCTGCTGCTGCACCACGTGGCCGGTCTGCGGATTGCCCGGCGTCAGCGAGTCATAGTTGAAGTTGTTGATGGTGACGTCTTCATCGAAGTAGAAGACGCCGGCCTGCCAGTCGAAGCGGCCCCATTCGTTGGATTCCACGCGGAATTCCTGGGTCCACTGGCGGTGGTGCGGCAGGCCGTCGGCCGACTCGGACGAGAACGGAATCAGGCCCGGGCCGGAGTTGCCCGCGCCGAGGAACGCTGCGCCGTAGCCACCGTCGATGTCGCCACGGTTGAGCGATTCGGCGGTCTCATAGCCGGTGATCGAATGCAGGGTCACCGAACCGAGGTTCCACTGCAGGCGCGCGCTGCCGCCCCAGGTTTCCAGGTCGGAGAAGTTGACGCCGTCATTGGCGACCTTGTCGCGGTCGAAATTCTCGACCAGCGAATTGCCGCCCTTCTCGATGATGTTGGCGCGGAACAGGCGGGCGGTGCCGTTGAGCTTGCGCTTGTGCAGGTTGAACAGCGCTTCGAAATCATCGCCTTCGTACAGGAACTGCACGCGGCCGGCGGCTTCGTCATAGCCTTCGAAGCCGCTGTTGGGCGCACCGGCACGGGTGTTGTCGACCCAGTCGTCGCGCCGCTGGTAGATGGCCGACACGCGTGCGGACCAGCGGTCGGTCAGCGGGCCGCCGTAGGCGCCCTGCACATTCCAGCTGTTGTAGGTGCCATAGCCCACGCGCACGTAGCCATCGGCATCCTGCGACGGACGCGCCGAATCGAACTTGACCACGCCGGCCGGGGTGTTGCGCCCGAACAGGGTGCCCTGCGGACCGCGCAGCACTTCCACACCGGCCAGGTCGAACAGCGGGAAGCCCTTCAGCAGCGGGCTTTCCTGCACCACATCGTCGTACACCAGCGAGACCGGCTGCGAAGCGTTGAGGTCGAAATCGGTGTTGCCCAGGCCGCGGATGTAGAAGCGCGGGAAGGCACGGCCGTAGGAAGACTCGATGTTGAGGCTCGGCACGCGCGCAGCAAGGAAGCGGATGTCATCGCCCGCCGAACCGAGCACGTCGAGCTTTTCGCCCTGGATCGCGCTGATCGCAACCGGTACGTCCTTGGCGTTCTCGACGCGACGCTGTGCAGTCACCTGCAGCGCATCGAGGGCGACCGGATCCTTGGCGGCGGGGGTTTCCTGGGCGGCTGCTACCAGCGGCAGCAGGACGGAAAGAGCGACAACGAGCGGGCGCGCGACCGGAGAGCGGCCACGGGAAGTACGGGTCGGAGACATGGCGGTAGGCTGTGTTTGGAGGGGTGGTAAAACGGCGCTACCAGATAATTGTTGCAATACAGCACCTCCCCCGCAAATGCCGATCGTTCATGGCCGCCTCCCGCGCCGCCGGAAGCTGCCGCTAGACTCGGGGTTTTCCCCCGCAACGGACCTGCTGCGATGACCCAGTGGTACTTCCATGCTCCCGGCCAGGCCGACCGTGTCGGTCCGTTCGACGAGGAGGCCGCGCGCCGCTTCGCACAGGCCAATCCACGCGCGTTGGCCTGGTGCCAGGGCATGACAGGGTGGACACCGGTGTCCGAAATCGTCGACCTGCATCAGGCCGGCGCCGTCACGGCAGTTCCGCCGCCGATGCCCGCAGCCGCAACAGCATCAACCGGCGGCCGTGCCGACCGCATCGATTTCCGCATCGTCGGCCATGAAATGCAGTTCGTGGAAATCGAACTGGACCCTGGCGAAGGTGCGGTGGCCGAGGCCGGCGCGTTGATGTTCAAGGACGCTTCGGTGCAGATGGATACCGTCTTCGGCGGCGGCGCACGCGGTGGCCAGGGCAGCGGTTTCATGGACAAGGTGATGGCCGCCGGCAAGCGCGTGCTGACCGGTGAGAGCCTGTTTGCCACCGTCTACACGCAGACCGGCCAGGGCCGCGGCAAGGTCGCCTTCGCCGCGCCCTATCCCGGCACGGTGCTGGCGATGAAGCTGGACCAGCACGGCGGTCGCCTGATCTGCCAGAAGGACAGCTTCCTGGCGGGTGCGCGCGGCGTGCAGATCGGCGTGCAGTTCCAGCGCAAGATCATGACCGGCCTGTTCGGCGGCGAAGGTTTCATCATGCAGAAGCTGGAAGGCGACGGCTGGGTGTTCATCCATGCCGGCGGCTGCGTGGTCGAGCGTGAGCTGGCCGCCGGCGAACGCCTGGATGTCGATACCGGCTGCATCGTCGCCTATCACCCGACCGTGGACATGGACGTGCGCCGGGTCAAAGGCATCCGAAGCGTGCTGTTCGGTGGCGAAGGCGTGTTCCTGGCCACCCTGACCGGGCCGGGCAAGGTCTGGCTGCAGTCGCTGCCGTTCTCGCGCCTGGCCGGGCGCATGTGGATGGCCGCGCCGCAGGGCGGCGGCAAGAGCCGCGGCGAGAGTTCGCTGCTGGGCTGAGCGGGCCGGAGGCTGGACACCGCGCCGGTTCTGACCGCGGGATATCGGTAGGTGCCGACCTTGGTCGGCACTGGATTGTGCAAGCGCCGGCCAAGGTCGGCATCTAC
Source organism: Stenotrophomonas sp. Br8 (assembly GCF_014763005.1). Classification (NCBI taxonomy): domain Bacteria; kingdom Pseudomonadati; phylum Pseudomonadota; class Gammaproteobacteria; order Lysobacterales; family Lysobacteraceae; genus Stenotrophomonas; species Stenotrophomonas sp. Br8. The sequence goes on from NZ_JACGTN010000014.1 coordinate 15,581, forward strand.
CGCCAGCATTTCATGAATGGGGAGTCGCCCCACCCTGCCCGCTCCGCCACGCCTTCGGTATGCTGGCGCCCTTTCCTGAATCCGGCGCCGCGAGCGCACTGCCGATGAGCCTGTTCCGCCCCCGTGTGCTGCTGTCCGTCGCCCTGCTCGGCCTGCTGGCCGGCTGCGGTGGTGAAGAGGTCCGCCCCACCCCGCCCGCGCAGCCCACCCTGGTGCCGCAGGCCAAGCCGGTGAAGATCGGCATCGCGCTCGGCGGCGGCGCGGCCAAGGGTTTTGCGCATATCGGCGTGATCAAGATGCTCGAGGCCAACGGCTTCGAACCGGTGGTGGTGTCCGGCACCAGTGCCGGCAGCGTGGTCGGCGCCCTGTATGCCAGCGGCATGGACGCCTTCCAGATGCAGAGCAAGGCGGTGGCGCTGGATGAAGCCAGCATCCGCGACGTACGCCTGTTCTCCGGTGGCCTGGTGCAGGGCCAGAAGCTGCAGGACTACGTCAACGAACAGGTGGCCAACCGCCCGGCCGAGCGCCTGAAGAAGCCGTTCGCTGCCGTCGCCACCCAGCTGGAAACCGGCGAGCGTTCGATCTTCGTGCGCGGCAACGTCGGTCAGGCGGTGCGCGCGTCCAGCAGCATCCCGGGCGTGTTCGAGCCGGTGAAGATCGGTGGCCGCAACTACATCGACGGCGGCGTGGTCAGCCCGGTGCCGGTGGATGCCGCGCGCCAGCTCGGCGCCGAATTCGTGATCGCCGTGGACATCTCCAGCAAGGCCAGCGGCAAGGCGCCGACCGGCATGCTCGGCATCGTCAACCAGTCGATCTCGATCATGGGCCAGCGCCTGGGCGAGCAGGAACTGGCACGCGCGGACATCGTGATCCGGCCGAAGGTGCTGGACATCGGCGCTGCCGATTTCAGCCAGCGTGGCACTGCCATCCTGGAGGGCGAGAAGGCCGCGATGGCGGCGATGCCGCAGATCCGCGCCAAGATCCAGCAGCTGCAGAAGGCCCGCGCCGCCGCATTGGCGCCGGCACCGGTGGCTGCGCCGAAGTGCGACGAGCCTTCGCGCCTGGGCAAGCTGATGGGCCGCAAGGAAAAGTGCTGAAGCACGCGGATTGATCGACCGTGGCGCTCAGCGCCGCGGCGGTGGGTAGCCACTGGCCAGGCGTCGCTGCCGGCGCCGCTCATCGACCGCCCGGTCGTGCCGCTGTGCGCTCAGCTGCAACTGTTCCATCGCGTCGCCCGGCAGCCACAGCTGCTGCTGGGCACGGGTGATCGCCACGTAGGCTGCGCGCACCGGGCTGTGCAGCGCGCGCGCATCATGGCCGCTGTCGAAGCAGCACGGCGCCATGGACACCGTGGCGAACTGCAGGTTCTTGGCATGCTGGGCCAGGCACAGCACGATGCTGGCCTCGCCCGCATCGACCAGCTGCCCGAGCAGGCGCTGCAACGCTGCAGCATCGAAGCCACCGGCAAACAGCGCGGGGATATCCGCCTGTCCACGCTTGGCGCAGACCTGCACGAAGCTTTCCCAGCGTTGCCCCGGGCCGCCACCGGCGGCGCTGCGCCATGCGTCGATCGGACCCTCCACCTCTTTCAACAGCGCCTGCCGCGATGCCGGGTGCAGATGCACGCGCGCGCCGCGGGCAACCAGCTGGTTGGCTTCCAACAGCATCCGCCACAGGCTGCCGTACACGCGGGCGCCGGTGCTGGGTACCACCGACCAGTCGTCATAGCGGCGCAGGCCGGTGGCGCGGTCGCTGGCCCCCATGAACGGTGCCGGCTCGCCGAGGTCGTCCAGCACCAGCGACTGGTTGACCAGCGCATCGACCTGGCGTCCCTGGCGCACCGACTGGTGCATCTCCAGCGTTTTCGCCGATGACCAGCGCTGTACACGTCCGCTCAACCGCTGATGCGGATCGCCCAGGCTGACCACGCCGGGCGCGTGGGTAGCCAGCAGCTGTTTCCATGCCGGGCTGAGATCGTGCGCCTCATCGACCAGCACCATTCCCAGCGACACCGGCAGCGGCACGCCACGCAGCGCCAGCCATTTGCCGATATGCCCGGCATCCAGCCGCAGGCAGCCGCCCTTCTGAACGACCGCATCGAACATGCAGCGCCAGACGAACTCCGTGGCCGCAATGAACGGCGTGGCTTCCAGCTGCGCTGCGGCCAGCGAACGCTGGAAATGCCAGGCCTGCAGGTTCGGCGCTGACGATGCGCACCAGCGGTTGATGGCGTCCAGGGCGATCATCAGCACCTGGTCCGGCCGGCGCGCGCCGATGGCTGGCAGACCGAGGCGGGCAGCCGCTTCGCGCAGGGTCAGCGTGCTCTGCCGGTAGGTGGGTACGAAGCCGCCGGTCAGGCCGTTGGCGGCGGCGTGGCGGGCGATCGTGTTGGCGAACTCGATCTGGGTCAGCAGGCGCGTGCCGGCGTCAGCCGGCAGCCGCGCGCGGAATGCCTCCACCTGGCCACGCGTAGGCGCCACGTAGGTGTAGCGGCCCGGGCGTGCCTGCAGCAGCGCCAGCACCAGATGGCCCTTGCCGGTGCCGGCGTAGGCCTGCAGGTCGATCAGCTCATCGGGATTGGCCGCGATCGCACGCAGCACGCGTGCCTGTTCGGAGGTGAACAGGCCGTTGTGCTGGGTCGCGTGCGCTGTCTGTCCGTCATCGCCGGCGTCTTCGTCATCGCCTTCGGCGAGCGATGTCGCCGGGAAATGGATGGTGTGCTCTTCCAGGGTGATCCTGCAGGCCGCCTGGAAGTCCGCGCCGGGATACGCGTGCGGCGACGCTGCCAGCACTGTCTCCATCACTTCGTCCGGTGCCAACAGCACGTCCTGCGCGGCCAGCACGCCCAGCCACGCTTCCAGCGCCCGCGCATCCTGTCCAGCGCTGGCCGCCAGCTGCGCCTGCGCAGCATGGCCATCATCCGCAGCGAACAACGCACAGGCATCGTGCAGCACGCGCTGCAGCTGGGCGGCCTGTTGCTTCTGCCGGCGACACAGCATGGCCACCAGCAGGCCGGCCTGCTCCAGCGGGGTGTCCGGCGGCGTGCCGTCGGTCAGGTGCCGCAGCAGGCTCTGCTCGCGCAGCGGAAGGAACACCAGGGAAGACGTCGAGGATGGGGTATCAGACATGCCGGAGCCAGAAGGAATCACTGCGCTGCCTGCATGTTGACGGCCGCTGCGGGGCACGATGCTCGGCCAGCGCGCGCGCGCCGTCAAACATCACGGCGCCCCGCTCATTCAAGCTGCGACAACGGCAATGCCTGGAAACCCTTCACCGTGCGCAGCACGAAGCTGGAATTGGCATCGGCCACACCGCCGGCGTTGAGCAGCCTGTCCAGCAGGAAGCGCGAGAAGTGCTCCAGATCGCGCACATAGACGTGCAGCAGGTAGTCCATGTCGCCGGTCAGGGCGTGGCAGGCCACCACCTCGTCCCAGCCTTTCACGCTGTCGACGAAATGCGCGATCGCGGCCTGGTCATGCTTTTCCAGCTGCACGCGCACGAAGGCCTGCAGTCCCAGCCCCAGCTGGCGCGGCTCCAGCCGTGCGCCATAGCCGGTGATCACACCCTCGCTTTCCAGCCGCTGCATGCGCCGCAGGCAGGCCGAGGGCGACAGGTTCACTCGGGCCGCCAGCTCGGCGTTGGTGACGCGTCCATCGCGCTGGATTTCGTCCAGCAGGCGTATATCCGTGCGATCGAAGTGGACTTCTCCAGCCATTGCTGCCCCGCAACATGGTGAGTACGCAATGATATTGCGCCAAGGGCACTGAATCGCGCAACTTTTGCAACCCTGTTGCGCGCCCCCTGCCCTAGCATCGTGGGTATCCCGTCAAGGAGTCTTCCATGGACCTCGCCCAGCCCCGCCGCGTCGAACACCAGCAGACCGACAAGGGCTACGTGCCGGTGTACACCACCGCGCTCGTCGAGCAGCCGTGGGACACCTATACCGCCGACGACCACGCCACCTGGAGCACGCTGTACCAGCGCCAGCGCGAACTGCTGGTCGGCCGCGCCTGCCAGGAGTTCCTGGATGCGCAGGACGAAATGGGCATGAGCGCGCACATGATCCCGCGCTTCGACCAGCTCAACGAGGTGCTCGGTGCGGCCACGGGCTGGACCCTGGTGGGCGTGGAAGGCCTGCTGCCAGAGCTGGATTTCTTCGATCACCTGGCCAACCGCCGTTTCCCGGTCACCTGGTGGATCCGCCGTCCCGACCAGATCGACTACATCGCCGAACCGGATCTGTTCCACGACCTGTTCGGTCACGTGCCGCTGCTGATGAACCCGGTGTTCGCCAACTACATGGAGGCGTACGGCCGTGGTGGCGTCAAAGCGCACGCGATCGGCCCCGAGGCGCTGCAGAACCTGACCCGCCTGTACTGGTACACGGTGGAGTTCGGCCTGATCGACACGCCCGACGGCATGCGCATCTACGGTGCCGGCATCGTCTCGTCGAAGGGCGAATCGCTGTACTCGCTGGAGTCGGGCGCACCGAACCGCATCGGTTTCGACCTGCAGCGGATCATGCGCACGCGCTACCGCATCGACACTTTCCAGAAGACCTACTTCGTCATCGACAGCTTCGAACAGCTGATGCAGGCGACATCGCCGGACTTCACCCCGATCTACGCCGCACTGGCCGACCAGGCGCACCTGCCGGCGGGCGATGTGCAGGCTGAGGACCGCGTGTTCCAGGCCGGTACGGGCGAAGGCTGGGCTGATGGTGGGGATGTGTGAGTAGGCAGCAGAGGTCCGGCTGAACTTCAAAAGCGTCTGCAGCTTTTGAAGTTTAAGGGGCCTGGTTCAGGCCTCCGGTATCCTGCAGGCCATGACCGATGTGTTTACCGACCTGCGGGTTACCGACGTTGCCTTCAACGACGACTTCGTCCTGTTGACCCTGGCCGATGGCCGCCACACCCGGCAGCCGCTGCGCTGGGCGCCAGCCCTGTTCGAAGCCAATGCCGAACAACGTGCGCAGTGGGTCACCACCGCCGACGGACTGGGCGTGAACTGGCCGGCGCTGCTGCCGGCGCAGGAGCGCGGCGTGGTCGATGTTCCGAACCAGGTGTGGGATGACCGCTATGAAGCCGCCCTCGCCCGCCTGCAATCGCATGCCTGGTCGCTCGATGCGCTGTCTGACGAAGACCAGCAGCTGGTCGCGCTGTGGCGCATGGAAGCAGACATCAACAACGGCGGCTTCATGCAGTTCCTGTGCAACTGGGGCGACCCCACCTGCCAGCTGGCGCTGCGCGCATTGCAGGCGATGGGCGCAACACAGACGCACACGATCCTGGCGGGCATGCGCGGGCTGCTGGATCGTCTGGAAGACGACCCGGCGATCAAGGAACTGACCGACCTGTACGGCGCGATGAGCGAAGACGAGCAGCAGGCGCTGGAGGCGTTCGAGGACGACTACTACGCCCGCCCGGAAGACCTTGCGCGATTGGGCCTGAAGCATTTCGGCGCGGAACCGTTGTAGAGCCAAGCCGAGCATGGGCTCGGCTCTACAGATAAGCGCAGACCCGTGTAGAGCCGAGCCCACGCTCGGCTGCTTTTCAGCTACCGCGGATACGCCAGCAGCACCACCAGATCCTCTTCGCCCACCTGTTGCAGCGCATGCGTGCTGCCCGTGCGGGTCAGCAGCGCATGGCCGGCTTGCACATCATGCTGCTTCCCATCCAGCACGTAACTGCCCCGCCCGCTCACGATGTAATAGATCTCGTCCTTGTGCTGCGGGTGCAGGCCGATGCCCGCGCCCTTGTGCAGCACACGCTTGCGCAGCACGAATGGCAGGCCCTGCGCATCGGCGAAGAACGGATACGCCGTGGTCGGCCCGGCGCCGCCGTGCGGGCCCGCTTGCGCGCGCGCCAGCGTGTCTTCGTGCACCACCTGCGAGCGTCGCGCAGGATCGCCGCCCTGCCCTGCACCCATCACATCGCAGTCGATGTCGCGTACCAGCGCCGGTTGCAGCGTCGGTAACACCTGCACCGCCTCGCGCAGCACCAGGCACGCCACCGCAGTGGCACCGGCCGCGCTGAAGTGCGTGCCATCGGCCTTGTTCTGCTCCGGCACGAACAGGAAGTACGGGCGTGCGCCCTGCTCGCCCAGCGCGCGGATCCATCGTGTGCTGCGGTCGTTGAGGTCGATCAGCGCGACGTGTTCGCGTGCGGCCAGCTGCTGCATCGCCAGCGTGTAGCGTGCGTGCGTATCCAGCAGCGAACCGAAGTCGTACAGCAGCCGCGCCACCGGCGTGACCAGCACCGGTGTGGCGCCCTTGTCACGCGCCACCTGCACGTAACGCATCAGCAGCTGTGGATAGTCGCTGTCCGGGTCGGTGTAGCGCGTGGGATCTTCAAACTTCGCGTCGTTGTGGCCGAACTGGATCAGCAACACATCGCCACGACGTAGTTCGGCGGCAATCGCATCCAGGCGCCCTTCGTCGATGAAGCTGCGCGTGCTGCGCCCGCCCTTGGCGTGGTTGTGCACTTCGAAACGCGCCGGGTCCAGATAGCTCTGCAGCATCTGTCCCCAGCCGGCCTGCGGCGCGCGATCGGGGCCGTATTCGGCAGCGGTGGAATCACCGGCAATGAACAGCCGCACCGGCGCCGCATGCACGGCGCTGCACGACAGCAACAGCAGCAACAACAGCCTTCGCATCGCCAGCCCCCTGTAGAGCCGAGCCACGCTCGGCTGTTTTTTGATCAGAGCGCGACAGCCGAGCATGGGCTCGGCTCTACAGATCCGTGCGCGTCAGCGCGCCAACCAGCCACCATCGACCGGCAGCACTGCGCCGTTGACGTAGTCCGACGCCGACGAGGCCAGGAACACCGCCGCACCGGCCAGATCTTCCGGGTTGCCCCAGCGACCGGCCGGAATGCGCTCCAGAATCGCCTTGTTGCGGTCTGCATCGGCGCGCAGCGCGGCGGTGTTGTCAGTAGCCATGTAGCCCGGCGCGATCGCGTTGATGTTCACGCCCTTGCCAGCCCACTCGTTGGCCAGCAAGCGGGTGATGCCGGCGATGCCGCTCTTGCTGGCGGTGTACGACGGCACGCGGACGCCGCCCTGGAACGACAGCATCGAGGCGATGTTGATGATCTTGCCGCTGCCCTGGGCGATGAAATGGCGGCCGGCGGCCTGCGAGATGAAGAAGGCGGACTTGATGTTGACGTTCATCACGTCGTCCCAGTCCTGCTCGCTGAAGTCCACTGCATCGGCGCGACGGATCAGGCCGGCGTTGTTGACCAGGATGTCCAGCCTGCCGAGGCCCTCGATGGTTTCGCGCACCACGCGCTCGACCGGCTCGATGCTGATCAGGTTGGCTTCGATGGCCAGGCAGCGGCGGCCCAGCGCGGTGATCTTCTCGATGGTTTCAGTGGGCGGGGCGATGCCGGCCACCGCGACATTGGCGCCGGCGGCAGCCAGTGCCACCGCGATACCCTGGCCCAGGCCGGTATTGCCACCGGTTACCAGAGCGACTTTTCCTTCCAGGCTGAAGGGATTGGTCATTGCGTATGCGTTCCTTGGTAGAGGCGTGCGTGATGCAGGCAAGCAGCCACCGCACAGCGTGCGCGGCGGCCTGTCAGTGCTTACTTGAGCTGGCAGATGTCCAGCACGTGCATGTCGGTGTAATCCAGGTTCTCGCCACCCATCGCCCAGATGAAGGCGTAGTTGCTGGTACCGGCACCCATGTGGATCGACCACGGCGGCGATACCACCGCTTCGTTGTTCTGGATGACGATGTGGCGCTGTGCGTCCGGCTCGCCCATGAAGTGGTAGACGCGGTCGCTGTCGCCCAGGTCGAAGTAGAAGTAGACCTCGCTGCGGCGGTCGTGCAGGTGCGGCGGCATGGTGTTCCACACGCTGCCCGGCTTGAGCACGGTCAGGCCCAGCAGCAGCTGCGAGGACTGGCAGGTGGCCGGCACGATGTACTGGTAGATGGTGCGCTCGTTGCTGGTTTCCAGCGCGCCGCGATCGAGTGCAACCGCGTCCTTGATCGACAGCTGCTTGGTTTCAAAGCGCGCATGGGCCGGGGTCGAGGCCAGGTAGAACTGCGCCGGGTTGGCGGCATCCTGCGAAGCGAAGACGACGTCCTTGCTGCCCATCGCCACGTACAGGCCATCCTTCGGCCCCAGCGTGTACACGGTGCCATCGACGGTGACCGTACCGGTGCCGCTGCCGACGTTGATGATGCCCAGCTCGCGGCGCTCCAGGAACGGATGGCCGGCGGCGGAGGCCGGTTCGGTCTGCGCGGGCAGGGCCAGCGGGCCGTTGACCGGCGCGGCGCCGCCTAGCACGAAGCGCTCGTAGTGGGTGTACTTCAGGGTCACCGCATCGGCGTTGAACAGGCCATCGAGCAGGTACAGCTCGCGCAGCTGATCGTTGCTGGCGCCCTTGATGGCATCGGGATGGGTGGCGTAATGGGTCTTGCAGTACATGGCTTCTCCAGAGCAGGGGGCGGGCCGATGGTTCGGCCCCGGCACGGTTCACGGTCGATTCTAGCCAGACAGGAAACCGGTGTCATTTTGCGCCGCACGATACCGGTCAGACGGCATCGGCGGGGTGGGGCGGGTTGAAAGGTGTCGCGAGCAAGCTGGCGACCTACCGGACTGATTCTTCTGGACGCGTCGCAAGCAAGCTGGCGACCTACAGGATTGATCCCTGCGGGATCAATCCTCTGGCGGTTGGCAGGAATCGCGCACGATCAGGTGCGGACGCACGCTGGCGATCTGCAGCGCAGGCTGGCCATCGGGCTGGATCAGCATCGCCGCGGCGGTGCGGCCGGTATCGCGGGTATGCCGGCGCACCGAGGTCAGCGACGGCCACAGGCGCGAGGCCAGCGGGCTGTCGTCGTAGCCGACGATGGACAGCTGGCGCGGAATGTTGATGCCGGCGCGCAGCGCGACCTTGTAGACACCGGCCGCCATTTCATCGTTGCCGGTGAAGATGGCGGTCGGCCGACGCTTGCCCAGCAGCAGTTTCTCGGCGGCGGCCACACCGGATTCGAAGGTGTAGCCGGCCTCGATGATGCGATCCTTCGGCAGCTCGATGCCACGCTGCGACAGCGCCTCGATGAAGCCGGCGGTGCGTTCGTGCGCCGAGCGGTAGGCACTCGGGCCGGTTACCAGGGCGATATCGCGGTGGCCCAGCGAAAGCAGGTAATCGGCTGCTTCGGCAGCACCATCGCGGTCGTGGGTGACCACCATCTGCGAGGTTTCATCCAGTGGCAGCGCGGCCACGCGGGTGAAGCGGCAGCCGATCTCGTCCAGCATGTCCGCCAGCGCCTGGTCTTCGGACGCACGCGGCACCAGGATCACCCCATGCAGCTTCTGCTGCTGGGCGAAGCGGCGCACGCCGTCGATGTAACCCGGGCTGCGGCTGTCGCAGGGGTGCACCACCAGTTCGAAGCTGGAGCCACGCAGCGCATCCAGCGCGCCGTACTGCATGTCCACGATGTACTGCGCGGTGGGATTGTCGTAGACCATGCCGATCAGGAACGAGCGGCGGAAGGCCAGGCCACGGGCCAGCGGGTCGGGGGTGTAACCGACCTCGCGCATCAACGCTTCCACCTTGTCGCGCGTGTCCTTGCGCACCAGCGGCGAGTTGTTGATGATCCTTGAAACCGTTTTCTTGGATACACCCGACAGTCGCGCGATGTCATTGATCGTGGCTGCCTTGCCCTTTGCCAATGCCGGCGTAGCGGCATCGTTCTTGTTGCGCACTGACATGTAGTGAACCCGATAAGCCTGGGGATTCCAGCGCGCGCTCAGTCCAGCGCGCGATAGCGGAAGCTGCGGAAGGTTACCGCACCGTTGCCGGCCGCATACAGCGCCGGTTTCAGTGCCAGGAACTTGCCGGCCACATTGTGATGGTAACCGGACACTTCCATCTGAACCGGATACTTCTGCCAGCGCTGGCCATCGGCGCTGGAGTGGATGGTGACGATGTGGCGGTTGTTGGTCACCCGCAGCCAGAGCCGGCCGCCCTTGGCACTGGCCGCCAGCCGGGTGGGGCGCTCCTCGCCGTAGCGGTGCATGACGAACTGCTCGCCATTGCTGCCCACGCCCACGTACAGGCGGTCGCTGTAGAACAGCAGGGCACCGCCGACCGCGCCGGGGGCGATCTCCATCTCCACCTCGAACTGGTACGCCGGGTCGCCGGCGATGGTGGTCAGTGGCGAGGCATCGCGCGGCGTGCTGCCCTTGCCCTGCAGCACCAGGCCGTCGCCGCTGAAGCGCAGGCGCCGGTATTCATCCACCGCCGGGTTGAAGAACGCCCACTGCGGGCCGAGCGTGCGGCCGGTGAAATCATCGGACAGGGCCATCCCGTGCGGCGTCAGCGCGCTGCCCGATGGCTTGCGCAGCGGCTGCCCAAGATCACCGCCCTTGGCCACGAACCAGCCATCGGCGGTCCACTCGATCGGCTCCAGCAGGGCTTGTCGACCCAGCGTCCAGAAGCCGTTCTCGTAGCCGTGGTACATCATCCACCAGCGGCCGTCGGTGCCTTCGATCACCGTGGCGTGGCCGCGCGACCACCACGGTTCGGCAGCCGACTGCGTGCGCATGATCGGGTTGTTCGGCGCGTTCACCCACGGGCCGTGGATCGAGCGCGAGCGCGCGGTGATCACCATGTGCCCGGTCGGCGGGCCGGCGGTGCCACCCACCGCAGTGGTCATGTAGTACCAGCCATCGCGGAAGTGGATCTTCGGCCCTTCCTGCGCATAGGCCTCCACGTCCCAGCTTTCCGGGTAACGCCAGCCGTCGTACACGTGTTTCGGCGTACCCACCACGCTCAGGCCATCATCGGCCAGCTGCACGTAGTCGCCACCGCTGAGGAACAGGTAACGCTTGCCGTCTTCACCGACCGCGTGGCCGGGGTCGATGTAGCCGCCCAGGCCGATGTCGATCGGCGCGCTCCAAGGGCCCGTGATGTCATCGGCCCAGACCACGAAGTTGCTGCGGCGCTCACCAGTGCGCGCCGGGAAGTAGATGAAGTAGCGGCCCTGGTGCTTGACGATGTCCGGCGCCCAGATCGCGCCCACGTTCTGCGTGATCGCATGACCGAGCGGCTGCCAGTTCACCAGGTCGCGCGAGTGCCAGATCGGCAGGCCGGGGTAGGCATCGAACGAGGACAGGGTGAGGTAGTAGTCCTCGCCGTCCTTCAGCACCGACGGATCGGGCCTGTCGCCGGCCAGCACCGGATTCAGGAAGGTGCCATTGCCAAGGTCAGCCTGGCGCTGCTGCTCGATGCCGCGCTTCCACTGCGCGGGCGCGGGATCGGCAGCCAGTGCGGGCAGCGCAGCCAGCAGCAGGCCGAGCAGGGCAGTTGCAGCAGCGCGGTGCAGGGTCTGTGTCATGGGAGCGCCTCCGCTCATCAGGCGCGCAGCGCGGCGGGCAGCCACAGCGACAGCGATGGGAAGAAGGTGACGATCAGCAGCACGCCCAGCGCGGCGAACCAGAACGGCCAGATCGTGCGCATGCTCTGGCCGACGCTGATCTTGCCGATGGCGGTGCCGATGAACAGCACCGAGCCCACCGGCGGGGTGACCAGGCCGAGGCCACCGGTCAGCACCAGCACCAGGCCGAAGTGGATCGGATCGATGCCATAGGCCTTGGCCACCGGCAGGAAGATCGGCGTGCAGATCAGGATCATCGGTGCCAGGTCCATGAAGGTGCCCAGCAGCAACAGCATCACCACGATCATCAGCAGCACCATGAACTGGCTGTGCGCGAACGACTGCAGGAAGTCCACCGCCGCCGCGGGCACCTGCAGGTAGGCCAGCAGCCAGCCGAACACCGCCGCGGTGGCGATCACGAACAGGATCACGCCGGTGCTGCGTGCGGCATGGATGACGGTGTCGAAGAACTCGCGCCAGCGCAGTTGCCGGTACAGCACGGTGGTGACCAGCAGGGCGTAGACCACGGCGATGGCCGCGCTCTCCACCGCGGTGAAGATGCCGGCGCGGATACCCACGAAGATCAGCGCCACCAGGCCCAGGCCGGGCAGGGCGGAGACGATGCGCAGCAGTACCGCGCGCCAGCCCGGGAACACTTCCACGCCATAGCCACGGCGACGCGCGACCACGTAGCCGGTGATCATCAACGCCAGCGTCATCAGCAGCGCCGGCACGATGCCTGCGGCGAACAGGTCGGCGATCGACAGGCCACCGCCGGCAGCGGCCGAGAACAGGATCAGGTTGTGCGATGGCGGCACCAGCAGCGCCACCAGCGCGGCGGTGATGCTGACGTTCACCGCGAAGTCGCGGTCGTAGCCGCGCTTGACCATCTGCGGAATCATCGTGCCACCCACGGCCGAAACATCGGCGATGGCCGAGCCGGACACACCGCCGAAGAACAGCGAGGACAGGATCGAGACCTGGCCCAGGCCGCCGCGCATGCGCCCCACCAGCGATGACGCCAGGGCGATCAGGCGTTCGGAGATGCCGCCGCGCATCATGATCTCGCCAGCGAAGATGAACAGTGGAATGGCGATCAGCGAGGCCGAACCGGTGCCGGCGGAGATCTGCTGGACCAGCACGATGCTGGGGATGTCCAGGTAGAGCAGGGTGGCCAGCGCAGCAGCAGCCAACGCGTAGGCGACCGGCACGCCCAGCAGCAGCAGTGCGGCAAAAACAGCGAACAGGATGGTGATGCCCATGGATCAACGATCTCCTTCAGCGTCGACGGCGTCGGCGTCGGCATCAGCTGCCGTGGCATGCAGCGCCTTCCACGCACGGTTCAGTGCGAACAGCAGCATCAGCGCACCGCCCACGGCCAGCGGCAGGTAGTTGATGCTCTGCGGCAGGTTGGCGCCGGCAGTCTTGATGTCCATGCCATCGAGCAGCAGGTCGGCCGACCAGAACGCGATGAAGCCACCCAGCACGGCCACCACCAGTTGGGTGAACACATCCACCGCCCGGCGCAGGCCGGACCCCATGTAGGCGTGCAGCAGGAAGAAGCCGAAGTGGCGGTTGGTGTGCACGCCGCAGGCCGCGCCCAGGCTCATCGCCGTGGCCAGCAGCAGCAGCGTCACCGGCTCGGTCCAGCTGGGCGAATCGTTGATCACATAGCGGGCGAACACCTGCCAGCCCTGCACCACCACCAGGCCCAGCAGCGCAGCCACGGCGATGTAGATGGCGATGTCGGCGATGCGGTCCAGCAGGCGCTGGCCGGGGCCGGCGGCGGCAATCGTCGTCTCGGTCATGGCAGTGTCCTCAGGCGGCAGCGCGGATGCGGGCGACCAGCGCGGCCAGCTCGGGTTGCTGCAGGTACTGCTGCAGCAGCGGCTGGGCGGCGGCGCGGAACGCGGGAAGGTCCACCTCGTTGGCTTTCACGCCAGAGGCCAGCACCGCGCGGCGCGCGGCATCTTCGGAGGCATCCCATTGCTCGCGCATCACCTTCACCGAGGCGCGTGCGGTCTCCAGCAACAGCTGGCGGTCAGCCGGCTGCAGGCGCTCGAAGCTGGCGCGCGACATCAGCAGCACGTCCGGCGCATACGAGTGATCGCTCTGCGACCAGTAATGCGCCGCCTCGAAGTGTCGGCTGGAATGGAAGCTGCGCATGTTGTTCTCGGCGCCATCGATCATGTGCGTCTCCATGCCGGAGAACGTATCGCCCAGCGACATCGGCGTCGGGTTGGCGCCGAGCAGGCGCATCAGCTGGATGAAGATGTCCGAGGACGCCACGCGCAGTTTCAACCCATGCAGATCATTGGGCTGCACGATGGGATGCTTGGTGTTGTAGAAGCAGCGCGCGCCGGAATCGTAGATCGCCAGGCCGACCAGGTCGCGACTCTCGAAACCCCGCAGCACCGCCTCGGCGATGCCGCCATCGAGTGCGGCGCGCTGGTGCGCCACCGACTCGAACACATACGGCAGGCACAGTGCCTGGGTCAGCGGGAATGCGTTGTTCAGCGCACCGGCATACACGCGGGTGATGTCGATGGCACCGAAACGGGCCATGTCGATCGCTTCCGACTCGCGACCAAGCTGGCCGGAATGGTATTGCCGCAGGCGCAGGCGGCCGTTGCTTTCGCGCTGCAGCGTTTCGCCGATCCACTTCACCGCGGTCACGGTGGGGTAGTCGGCCACGTGCACATCAGTGGCGGTCAGCAGCTGGCCACCGTCGATGGCCTCGGCCGGCCCACGGCCACAGGCCGCGAGCATCGGGGTGGCCAGCGCAGCAGCGCCACCGGCCAGGAAGTGTCGTCGTGTGATCATCTGCGCCCTCCCGCGCGTGTTCACCGGATCGTGCGGCGGTTACCCGGCCGGCACGGCCCTGCAGGCAATCTCGCCGAAGCCGGCAAACCGCACCAGCGCCGTCTGTCCTGCGGTGATGTCATGGATGCCGGTGGCGTTGCCGGTTGCGATCAGGTCGCCGCGCTGCAACGGCCGGCCGCGCAATGCCGAACGGGACAGCGCGAACGCGTACGCCGCGCGCAGACCACCGGGCAGGCGCGTCGCTCCGCCGGTGCCGACCACCTCGCCCTCGATCAGGGTTTCGGCGCGCAGCTCGGTCTCGTCGCGGGCGGTCCAGTCGGCGATCTCCGGCCCCAGCACCAGGCCGTTGTTGTTGCCGAAGTCGGACACCACCACGCGCGGGCCGAGTTGGTTGATCGTCGCCAGCGGGCTGCTGGCCACTTCCACACCGATGTACAGCCGCGCCGGCAGCGCTTCAGCCTGCTCGGGTGACCAGTGCAGCTGTGCGGCCGGAGCGTCCTCCAACAGCTCCAGCACGTACTCCGCCTCGACCGCGCCGAAGCCGCCGACGAACACCGGAATGTCCACTGTTCCACCGGTGGCATTTTTCAGCTGACGCGAGAAAACCGGGCCCAGCAGACGGTCGTCGCCGGATGCATCACGGCGCTCGGCGGCGATGTAGCCGACCTTCCAGCCGACCACATGGTCGTCCCAGCTGGCGATGGCCAGATCCTGCACCTGGTAGGCAGCCACCAGGTCAGGCGGGACAAGGCCCGGGAAGCCGGGCAGGGCCTGGCCCGCGCGGCGCGCGGTGGTGAAGGCGTGGGCGATCGCGGCCGCATCGTCCGGCGGCGGCGTCTGCCCATGTATGCCGTGTTCGTTGCTCAAGAACGGTCTCCCTCTGGCGTTGTTGCACTGCCCATCGACAGCGTCTGCAGGAGGTGTATATGGTAAACCGGTGTCATCGCGCAAGCCGCAGCGCATCACGAGCGCTTGCCGGTGACCTCGGCCACTCTGTTGCATCCCGTTGGAGCCCTGCCCACCATGCGTTTTCCCCGTGTGCTGTTGTTGCTGACCGGCCTGCTGTTGGCCATCCCTGCGTCCGCCGTCGATGCGCCGCTGCGCGCGGGCGAGCGGTTGGGCAAGGAGCTGGCTGGTGAACAGATACCCCTGTGGCCAGCCGGCCAGGTGCCCGGTGAAACCGGCACTGCGCGACCGCCGCGCGTGGTCGAGCGCAGCGATGATCCGGCCCACCCTGATCGCTTCATCGACCAGGTCGATGCGCCCTACCTGCTGGTGCATACACCCGCCCACGGCAACGGCCGCGCGCTGCTGGTGATTCCCGGTGGCGGCTACCAGCGCGTGGTGATCGACAAGGAGGACAGCGCGCTGGTGCCCGAGTGGGTGGAGCGTGCCGGCTATACCCTGTTCGTGCTGCGCTACCGCCTGCCGCAGGCCGGCCGCGACCGCCAGGCGGCGCTGGCAGACGCGCAGCGCGCACTGCGCGTGGTGCGCGACCAGGCCGCACGGCGCAGGCTGGATGCCGACAGCGTGTCGGTGATGGGCTTCTCCGCCGGTGGCCACGTCGCCGCACGGCTGGCCACCGGCTTCGATGCGCCGGTCTACCCACCGCGCGATGCCATCGACCGCCTCAGCGCGCGTCCCGCCCGCGCGGTGCTGGTGTATCCGGTGATCGACATGGGCCCGCATGCACACAGCGGCTCACGCGGACGCCTGCTGGGCGAGCAGGCCGATGCGGCGCTGGCTGCGCAGTATTCGATGCAGCAGCACGTACGCGCGGACATGCCGCCGACGCTGCTGATCCACGCCAACGACGACCGCGTGGTCAGCGTGCACAACAGCGAGGTGATGGCGCAGGCGCTGGCCAAGGCGGGCGTCGAGCACGAACTGCATCTGTTCGCCCACGGCGGCCATGGCTTCGGCATGCGCATGCCGCCTGATTCAACGCTGGCCGTGTGGCCGCTGCTGGCACAACGCTGGCTGCAGGCGACGGAGGCCGCACCTTGAACGCAGGGACGACCGACCTGCAGCGCCGTCGTTTCCTGCGCGACAGTGCACGCTGGGCGCTGGCCACGGCCACCCTCGCAGCGCTTCCTGCATCCGCACTGCCTGGACCACGTGCTGACACACAGGTGGTGGCACGCCTGCGTGGCGGCCGCGTGCGTGGCCAGCGCGAGCACGGCGTGCACGTGTTCCGTGGCCTGCGCTATGGCGCCGACACCTCCGCCTACCGTTTCCAGCCACCACGCCGCGAGACAGGTTGGCGAGGCATCGCCGACGCCCTGGAATACGCCGCCTCTGCACCACAGACGGGGGGGGATGGTCCGGGCAGCGAAGATTGCCTGTTCCTCAACGTATGGACGCCAGCGCTCGGCGACGGCGGCAAGCGGCCGATCCTGGTGTACCTGCATGGCGGCGGCTTCAACAACGGTTCCGGCAGCGACCCGCTGTACGACGGCAGCGCGTTGTGCCGGCGCGGTGACGTGGTGATGGTCACCGTCAATCACCGCCTGAACACCTTCGGCTACCTGTACCTGGGCGCGCTGGGCGACCCGCGTTATGCGGCCTCCGGCAACGTCGGCCAGCTCGACCTGGTGCAGGCGCTGCAGTGGGTGCGGGAGCACGCCGCGGTGTTCGGTGGCGATGCCGGCAACATCACCGTGTTCGGGCAGTCCGGTGGCGGCGCCAAGATCGCCACGCTGATGGCGATGCCCGCAGCGAAGGGCCTGTTCCAGCGCGCGTGGACGATGAGCGGGCAGCAGGTCACCGCGGCCGGTCCACGTGCGGCGGCGCAACGCGCTTCGATTGCGATGGACGCGGTTGGCGCGCGCGACCTGCAGGCACTGCTGCGCTTGCCGACGGCCGAGCTGCTGGCCGCCACCCGCGCACGCGATCCTTCGCGGGTGGAAAGCAGCGCGCTGTATTTCGGCCCGGTGCTGGATGAGGTGGTGCTGCCGGTGCATCCGTTCTGGCCACAGGCACCGGCGCAGTCCGCGTCGATTCCGATGGTGATCGGCAACACCCGCGATGAGACGCGCGCGTTTCTTGGCAACGACCCGGCCAACTTCACGCTGACCTGGGAGAGCCTGCCGGCGCAACTGGAGAAGCAGCAGTTCGTCGATCTGCTGCCTTCGGTGGTGATCGCAGAATATCGACGCCTGTACCCGCACTACACGCCGTCAGAGGTGTTCTTCGCCGCCACTACGGCCGGCCGTTCATGGCGTGGTGCAGTGGAAGAACTGGAGGCCCGCGCCCGGCAGACATCGGGTGCCGCACCGACCTGGGCCTACCAGCTCGATTGGCCGTCACCGGTGGAAGAGGGACGTCTGCGTGCGTTCCACACGCTGGATATTCCGCTGGTGTTTGACAACGCGGGTCTGCCCGGTGCGCGCACCGGCGGCGGTGAAGACGCCATTGCACTGGCGGTGACGATGAGCGATGCCCTGATTGCGTTTGCGCGTTCCGGTGATCCGAATCACGCGGGAATGTCGCAATGGGCCCCCTATTCACTGCCACAACGGCAGACGATGCTGTTCGATCGTCACAGCCGCATGGTTGACGATCCACGCGCGGGAGAGCGTGCGCTCTATGCAAAAGTGCCGTTCGTGCAGCGCGGCACGCAGTGATGACACCGCGATGCAAACATTCTGTTAACCCGCCTCGGCTAGAGTCGGTTCATGGAAGCGATGTTCACGCCACCGCCGTTTACCGGCCGCGAACGCTTGATTGCAGGGATCGACGGCGCCGTCTGCCTGGTTGATCCGAAGGCGATCACCGATGCGCTGCAGCGGGTGCTGCGTGAGGCCATCATCGATCCGCTGATCGAACTGCCCCCCTGCGTACGCCGTCCGGTGGATGGTCATTACGCACGCCGTGAACTGCACCGCAGCCCTACGCTGGGCTACAGCGTGATTGCGATGTGCTGGGGCCCGGGGCAGGGCACGCCACTGCACGACCACGATGCGATGTGGTGCGTGGAGGGGGTCTGGCAGGGCGAGTTGATCGTGACCCCGTATGCGCTGCTGGAACAGCGTGGCGAGCGTCACCGCTTCGCCGCGCAGGACACGCTGTACGGGCACCGCGGCAGCGCCGGCAGCCTGATTCCGCCGCACGAGTACCACACGCTGCGCAACGCCAGCGACGAGGACATAGCCGTATCCGTCCACGTCTACCAGGGCGTGATGGAGCGCAGCGCGGTGTTCGATCCGCTGGATGACGGCTGGTACCAGCGCCGGGTGAAGGTGATGGAGACCGAGGCGTCCTGATCGCATTCCGCCGGGCATGGCCCGGCGCTACCAGGGCTTGTGGGCAACCGATTCATCGGTAGCGGCGGCCATGCCCGGCGGAACGCGGAATTCATCGCGGCACGTCCACCACATTGTTGAGGCGCGTCACTTCCTCACCGCCGTCGGCCAGCGCAACGCGCACGCGCAGGTTACTTCGGTCACCGGCCGGCAACGGCAACGACACCACCGTCGTCTTCGGCAACAGGTCAGTCGGTGCAGCCATCGCCGGCACTTCGGTGCGTGCGATCTCGCGGCCCCGCGCATCTTCCAGCACCGCCACACCCACACCGCTGGCCACATGCCCAAGGCCGTGCACCGTCACGTGTACCTGGCGCCCGTCCACCCGTACATCACCACGGCCCACACCCAGGTCCGGGCGTGTTTCCACCGGCGTCCCCGCAGACACACGCTCGAACTCGAATACCTCGGTGCGCCCAGGCTGGAACTGCATCGGAACCGACGCACTCGTTTCCAACTGCACCACGCGTTCGCGCGGCGTGCCGTCGATGCGGCCATCGCCGTCGGCATCCACGCCACTACGCACGCGCCATGACCCGCTGGCCACGTTCCAACCGGTCATGTCAGCGGTGATCACGCGCGCGCCGAGGTTGTGGCTGGTGACCGTGAAGTGCTCGCGCGAGGGCGCATGCACCAGCAGCGCCACCTGTTCGGCGGCACCCTCGCGATCGAAGCGCCAGCTGACGGTGTGCCCGGGCCAACTCTGGTTGCGCTTCAGGGCGATGCCACCCAGCCGTGCACGCTGCAGGAACTCGCTCGGCGCTTCCACCCGGTCGGACCACCAATGGCCTTCGGTGTTCATGTACGCGCGTTGTGCCTTGGCTTGCAGGCCATCGGCATGCAGTGCATCGATGTACTTCCGTTCCCCGCTGGCCTGCCAGGCCATCAGGCTGGCGAAGCCGGTCTTCCCGGCGTCGGCCTCGGCGGTCAGCAGCGGGTACCAGTCCTGCTGCCGGCCGAGCGCCTCCACGTAGTTCTCGCCGAGGTTGGCCAGCGCGCCGGGCCCGCCGCGCTGCACGCGGTAGTCCAGCGCCTGCAGGTACTTCGCGTCGCCGGTCCAGCGCCATGCCGCCCAGAACGTATGCATGGTGTCGCCGCTGCCGGAGCCGTTGTTGAGTTCGCCGCCGCGGGTCTCGCCGGTCGCCCAGTTGATCTCGTTGGGCAGGGTGAAGCGGCCCTTGTCGTCGGTACCGGCGTGGGCCAGATAGCCATCGGCCAGGCCGATCACCAGCCGGCGCCCGGTCGCGTCGGCGTTGTACTGGCCCAGCAGGAACGCCGGATGCAGCACCGGGAACGAGTACGGCTTCTGCCACTGCCAGTTCGGTTCGCGGTAGACCTTGTTGCCACCGAACCAGTTGCTGGAGAACAGCAGATGGCCCTGCGGGTTGCGCAGGATGATGCGCTCGTCGAACGCCTTCACCGTTTCCATCAGTCGTTCCAGGGTCAGCGGATCGCCCCAGTTGAGGTAGAGCATCGCGCTGTTGGTGTTGATGCCTTCCTCGTAGGCATGCAGCTCGTCGGTCTCGATGGTGCTGAGGCCATTGCTGAACATGCCATTGCGGTACACCGCGTCTGACAATGCGGTCAGCGAGGCATTCAGGCGGTCCGGCTGCACGCCCATCAGGGCCAGCCCCGGCCATTGCTGGGTCAGGTCGGAATCGTCGGAGATGCCGCCACCGAAATCGCCGTAGGCCACCTGCCGCTGATCGATCCACCAGTCGACGAACTGCCGCACCTGGGCCAGATCCTGCACCTGATGGAATGCCCACGCCGGTACACCGTTTGGCACCTCCGGCGCGGTGTACGGTGGTCGGCCCTGGCTGTTGTAGCTGATGTAGTTCCAGTACAACCGGCCCAGTTCGTGGTCCGGGTCGACCCGCAGCAGGTCGCTCAGGTCCGCGTATACGCGCGCATACAGGCGCTGGCGCTTGGAGGTGGTGTGTTCCTCCACCAGGAAGCCCCAGTTGTCGCGCACCTGGTTGAAGCGGTCGGCCACGTGCTCCTTGATCGCCTCGGCGCGTGGCTTGAACACCAGCCGCACCTGCGCACCGTCGAGTGCCTTGGCGTCGAAGCCGGGCGCAGCCGAGGCGATGCTCAGCCACAGGCTGTCGGGCGTAAGGATGCGGTCGCGCAGGTCCAGCCACAGCGTGCGCTTCTGCCCGGGTTGCACCGAGACCGAAGCATCGATCATGTCGCGCGCCGGCCAGATCGGATCCTTGATGCGGATGTTCAGCGGGATCAGGCCGTCGTGCGTGGCCGGCAGGTCCAGCGCGGGGATGTCGATGGCCACGCCGTCCAGCCCGTCATGCATGTTTTCCCAGCTGTAGGCCCAGCTGCGGATCAACGGCTGGTTGGCCGGCGCATCGCCCACGCCCGAGGGAATCAACACGTGCACGATCGGTTCCGGCTCGGCCGGCAGCGTGTCGGCGCTGCGGCGCCGCGAGCCTGCGCCCTTCGGCAGCGCCATCACCGTGCTGCGTTCGGCCAGCGGATAGCGGCCGTCGATGTAACGGCGCAGGGTGTCCAGGTTGGTGTAATCGGGCAGCGCCTGGCTGTCGATGACATAGGTCTGTTTGACCGTGCCATCGGGCTCGGCGCCTTCGCTCACGTCGTACGCCCAGATCTCCTGGATCGGCGTTTCCTGTTCAACGTTGCTGAAACGCAGCACGCCCCCGGTCTGTGCCGGAATGTCGTCGACGCTGCGCACCACGCCTTGGGGACGCGTTGCCAGCACCTGCGTGGCGTGCGCCGCATCGCGGCCATGGGCCAGCGTGCCGAACGCCGCACCACGGATCTCCACGCGGTTGACGGTCTCGCCGGCCGGAACGGTGAGGTCCAGGTGCTGGCCGCTTTCCACATAGGTGTTCCAGTCCGGCAACTGGAAATAGTCGCTGCGGCCGGGCAGGCGCGAGCGGTTGTAGACGCCGGGCCACGTGGTCTCGGCGATGCCGTCGGTGGCCTTCCACATCCATGCCTTCAGATCACGGGCATCGGCAAACTCGATCTTGCGGATGCGCGTGCCGGCGGCGCTCAATGCCGGTGGCGGTGCGCCGTCCCAGCCGAAGCGATGGCGCCAGGCGCGATCATCGCTGGCACCGGCAACGGCGCTGGTGACGGCCTTGCCACGCGCGAGCGCACTGACGGCCGCAGCATCAAGCATGCGGTCGTACACGCGGATGTGCTGGAAATCACTGCCGCGCAGGAAGTTGTAGCGGCTCTGCACCTGGTAGGGCGCCATCACCCGTCCGGCCAGGCCGAGCTGGTCCAGCGCTGCATCGTAGTCACCGCTGGCCTGCACACGCGCCACTTCGCGACCATCGACGAACAGGCGCACGCTCTGGTCTTCATCCCAGGCGAAGGCCAGGTGCAGCCATTGGTCCGCGCGTGGCGGCGTGTCCATGCGGAACGACACGCGCGTGCGGGCGAGGTTGGCATCGGTGACGAACGCATCGAAGCCGTGCCCGTTCCAGTCGATGCGCAGCCAGGCCATGTCCCAGCTGCTGTGGTCGGCATAGCCGACGCGGAAGATCACGAACGGTGCTTCGCCCACCGCATAGCGCGCGCGCCAGTCGAAGGCGACGGTGCCGCGCTGGGCAAGGATGTTGCCGGGCGCATCCCAGGCCAGCACACCGTCGTCCTGCCATTGGATTGCCTTGCCGCGCGCTCCGTCGTCGACGATGTCGACCTTGTCGCGGAAGTTCGGCACCGCCTCACCCTGCGCCACCACGGCCTCAAGGCCTTTGCCGGCATCGACATGGAACAGCAGCGTGGGTGCATCGGTGGCGGCCATCGCGGGGCCGGCAGCCAGGGCCACCGCCAGCAACAGGCAGCGGGACAGGGTCGAGCGGTGCGGCATCAGGCGTTTCCTTTCAACGGGCGACGGCCGGCAAGGGCCGCCGGACCGTAGCAAGGCCACGCCGCGACGGCACCTTGCGGCGCAGCAGCGGTCGTGGCGAACGACGGCGTGCCGGGTGGCACGCCGTCGGCGTTGCTCAGAACTTGTAGCGCAGCCCCAGCAGGTACTGGCGGCCGGTCTCGGTGTACTGCAGCGGCAGGCGACCGGTCAGCGGCGAGTACACCCACTCGTCGGAGGCTTCGTTGGTCAGGTTGATGCCTTCCAGGCTCAGTTCCAGCTTGTCGCTGATCTTGTAGCGGATGGACGCATCGAACACCGTGGTACCGGTCATGCCGTGGTAGCCATCGAGGTTGAAGCCGGTCTCCTGGCCCGGTGCCTGGGTCAGGTAGTCATCGCGGTTGGTGGCCGAGATGCGCCCGGCGAACTTCTCGCCTTCATAGAACAGCGTGGCGTTCCACGACGACTTCGACAGGCCGGTCAGGTCGGTCTTCATCACCGGCTGCCCGGCCGCGTTGATGTACTGGATCTTCGATTCCACCCAGGTGTAGTTCAACTGCACGCCCAGGTTCGCCCACTTGCCGGGCAGGAAGGTGAAGGGCTGGGTGTAGTTGGCTTCCACGCCGTGCAGTTCGCCGCCCGGGGTGTTGACCGGCTTGCTGTAGGTGAAGTCATCGGTGGCCGAGGCGCCGGTGCCGACCAGCAGCGACGCCGGCAGGCCGCTGTCGCTGTACGGGCGCACTTCGCGGGTGGTCTGCACGAAGCTCTCGATGTCCTTGTAGAACAGGCCGATGCCGGCCATCGCACCTTCGGCGAAGTACCACTCGAAGCCGAGGTCGACATTGGTCGCACGGATCGGATCCAGTACCGGGTTGCCACTGGAGATGGTGCGTGCACCACCGGCCACCGCCACCGTCGCGCCCGGCGTCAGGCTGCCCAGCCCCGGACGGCTCATCACCTTGGCCGCACCCAGGCGGATCAGGAAGTCCGGAGTGACTTCAGCCACCAGGTTGAACGAGGGCAGGGTGTCGTCGTAGGTGCGGCTGACCGTGGTTTCGACGGTGCCGTTGGCCAGCGTCGACTGCCCGGTGGACGACTGCTTGGTACGCACGTAGCGCACGCCGAAATTGCCCGACAACGGCAACGAGCCCAGTTCGGTGGAGAACTCGCCCATCAGGTAGGCGCCACGGTCCTTCTCTTCGACGCTGCGCACGTTGTTGGCACGCGGGGCGACGGCGAAGGTGCCGCTGTTGCTGTAGATGTCCAGCTGTTCGGCGATCGCGTCCAGGTTCGGCACGACCCAGTTCGACGGACTGCCGCTGATGCCCTTCAGTCCGGCCTGCTCGGTCAGGTCCACCGGCACGATCTTGCTGCCGTCGGCGAAGTTGGGCACGGCCAGTTCGCTGGCGCGGCGCAGTTCGACGGTCTTGAACGTGTAGTCCTTGGCCAGCACGCCGCCCTTCAGGCGGAAGCCCGGGCTGATATTCCAGTTGAAATCGATCTGGCCGGTGTCGAAGTCGTTGTCCACGTACTGCGGACGCAGGCGGATCTCGGCCAGTTCCCAGCCGTTGGGATTGGTCGGGTCGATGCCGTAGTTGAGCACCGGCGCACGGCTGTTGCCACGGTAGTCGTAGCTGTAACCCTTGACGTCGTACTTGTCCATGATGACGGTGGTCTGCACCGGGTTCTCGTGCTTGGAACGCGAGATGCCGAGCTTGCCGGACAGGGTGAAGTCATCGCCGAAGCGGTGCTGGCCGTTCAGCGCGATCTGCTTGAACTCGGTGCTCCACTCGTCGTGGCGGTTCTCGGTGCGGATGTCGACGTTGTCGAATTCGCCGTAGAGCAGTGCGTTGTCGCGTATCTCGCCATTCTTGACGATGGTGGTCGGCTTGCCCGACAGGCGTGCGCTCGCGTTGGCGCCGCGGCTGAAGGAGATCGCTTCGATGTAGTGCTCGTCGCGCGTCGCATCGATCTTCGAGTACAGCGCATCCAGCGAGATCTCGGTGGCGTCGTTCGGCTTCCACTGCAGCGAACCGGTTACGCCCAGCCGCTTCTGTTCGTGTTCCATCTGCACGTAGCGCGGGAAGCGCGGATGGAACACGTTGGCGCCACGCGCGGCGGCGAACGGCGAGGACGCGGCGAAGTTGCCGTTGCTCGGGCCGTTGGCCCAGCGGCCGGTGTTGGAACCCTCCTCCAGCGCCTGGCGCTCGGAATAGGCCACCGACAGCAAGGCGCCGAAGGTGCCATCGGCGAAGGTGTTGGAGACCAGCGCGGCGATGCGCGGGTCGGCCTTCTCGGCCATCGCGTTGTAGCTGGCCTGGCCACTGGCGGCGAAGGTGAAGCCGTCGTAGTCGAACGGACGCGCGGTGCGCAGATCGACAGTGGCGCCCAGCGAGCCCTCCTCGACGTCGGCCGAGGCGGTCTTGCGCACCAGCAGCTGCGAGAACAGGTCCGAGGCGAACACGTTGAAGTCGAAGCCACGGCCGCGGTTGGTGCCGCCGCTCTGGTCACCGGCGCCGACGGTGGTCAGCGCTTCCATGCCGTTGATGCGCACGCGGGTGAATTCCGGGCCGAGGCCACGCACCGAGATGTTGCGGCCTTCGCCGGCCTCACGGGTGATGACCACGCCGGGGATGCGCTGCAGCGACTCGGCCAGGTTCAGGTCGGGGAACTTGCCGATGTCTTCGGCAACGATGGCATCGACCACGCCGGCTTCGCCACGCTTGATGTCCAGCGCCTTCTCCACGCTGGCGCGGTAGCCGGTGACGGTGACCGTATCCAGGTCGGTGGCGTTCGGGTTGGCGCTCTGCTGCTGCGCGCTGGCGTTGCCTGCCAGGGCCAGCGCTACGGCCAACGCGAGCAAGGTAACCGGTGTCTTTTTTTCATGGTTCCGAGAATGCATGCCTTTCCCCTCTCCCAAAGGTCTGGTATCGCGGCTGTTTCAGCGTGATGACACCGCTGGTCAGGCCGGACGTTAACAGCACGTTCCCGATCCGGCATCTTGCACCGCAACAGATCTGAAATGTCTCCAAGACGCTTGCAGGACAATGCTTCCAACAGTTTGGTAGGCTTAGGGCAAGGCCGGGCGGGATTGAAATGACACCGCTAGCCAATTCCACGCCCCACGCGTGGTCCACAACCACGCCGCCCAGTGTCACATGCTGGCGGCACGCGTGAAGGAGCAGAAATGGGTCGTATCGTGTGTTTCGGGGAATTGCTGCTGCGCCTGGGTGCGCCCGGTCGCGAGCTGCTGCTGCAGTCGCCGCAGTTGCAGGTGCACGTCGGCGGCGCCGAGGCGAACGTGGCTGTCTCGCTGTCCCGCTTTGGACATGACGTGGCCATGGTCAGCACCGTCGCCGGCAACGCGCTCGGCGCGCATGCGCTGGCCGAACTGCGCCGGCATGGCGTCGATACGCGCGGCGTGCGCGAAGATGCCGAGGGCCGCATGGGCCTGTATTTCCTGACCACCGGCGCGGTGCAGCGGGCCAGTGAAGTAGTCTACGACCGTGCCGATTCCGCATTCGCCAACAGCACTGCCGCCGACTACGACTGGCCGGCGCTGCTGCAGGGCGCGCAGTGGCTCCACCTGTCCGGGGTCAGCCCGGCGCTGGGCCCGGACGTGGCCCAGGCCACGCTGGCTGCAGCGCGCGCCGCCCGTGCGCTGGGCGTGCGTGTGTCCTTCGATGGCAACTTCCGGCCGAAGCTGTGGCAACGTTGGGGCGGCGATGCGCAGGCGATCCTGCACGAACTGTTCGCGCAGGCCGACATCGTCTTTGCCGATTACCGCGATATCGAAGTCATCCTCGGCCAGCGCTTCGAACAGGCCGACGTGGTCGCGCGGGTGGAAGCGGCAGCCGCCGCGGCATTCGACGCATTCCCGCAGCTGCAGTGGCTGGCCTGCACCCAGCGGCAGACGCTGAGCGTGGACCACCATGCGCTGGGCGCGCTGCTGCTGGGCCGCGATGGCACCCGTGCGCAGGCACCGGTGCGCCAGCTGCAGGGCATCGTCGATCGCATCGGCGGCGGTGATGCCTTCGCGGCAGGCATCCTGCATGGCATCCTGTCCGCCTTCGATGCCGACGCCACCGTGCGCTTCGGCCTGGCCGCCGGGGGCCTGAAGCACTCCATTCCCGGCGATTTCAATCCCGTCAGCGAAGCTGATGTGTTGGCCCTGATGGGCGAGGAGCGATTCGATGTCCGGCGCTGATCCACGCGTTCGTGCGGTACTGAAACTGGCACCGGTGATTCCGGTGTTCACCCCCGATGACATCGACGATGCGGTGCAGGTCGCGCATGCGCTGTTCCGTGGTGGCCTGCCGGTGATCGAGGTGACCCTGCGCACGCCGCGTGCGCTGGAGGCCATCAAGGCCATGGTCGAAGCGGTGCCGGATGCGGTGATCGGTGCCGGCACCGTGCTCGATGCCGCGCAGATGCAGGCCGTGAAGGAAGCCGGCGGCCGCTTCGCGGTATCGCCCGGGGCGACGCCACGGCTGTACGCCGCCGCACGCGATGCCGATCTGCCCTACCTGCCGGGTGTGGCCACCGGTTCGGAGCTGATCGTCGGCCTGGAGCATGGCCTGGATACCTTCAAGTTCTTCCCCGCCGTGCAGGCCGGGGGGGCCGCGATGCTGTCGGCGTGGCACGGCCCGTTCGCTGATGTGCGCTTCTGCCCGACCGGCGGCATCAGCGCGCAGACCGCCAGCCAGTTCCTGCACCTGCCCAACGTGCTGTGCGTGGGCGGCTCCTGGCTGACCACCGCCGCGCTGATGCAGACCCGCGACTGGGACAGTGTCGAGCGCATGGCGCGCGAGGCCGCGGTGCTGGCCAGCTGACCGTTCGGCCGCTGGTGGAGCCGGGCACAGACCCGGCGCTACCGGCATCCGCTCAGCCGCGTGGCGCACCCAGCCGCCGGTACAGGGTGCTGCGATTGATCCCCAGCCGCTTGGCCGCCGCGCTGACGTTGCCCTGGCAATCAGCCAGCGCCTGGCGCATGGCCGCCTCGGTGATCTCCTCCAGCGCACCGCTGGCAGGCAGTGCTGGCGCGGCCACCGTGCCAGCACGCACATCCACCGGCAGCAGCTGCGGATCCACCGCTTGACCGGGCTCAGCCAGTGCGGCCAGCGTGCGCAGGCAGGCGCTCAGCTGCCGCAGGTTGCCGGGCCAGGCATGGGCCACCAGTGCCGCCCGCGTCTGCGCAGACAACACATGGCCGTGTCCCAGCTGCTGCCACAGCGCATCCACCACGGCAGCGCGATCGGGATGCTGCCGCAACGGCGCCAAGGTCACCACGTGGTCGGCGATGCGGTAATACAGATCCGCACGGAAGCGGCCTGCGTCCACCGCCTGCGGCAGTTCGCAGTGGCTGGCGCAGACCAGCGCGAAATCCAGTTTTACCGGCTTGCCACCGCCCAGCGGTGACAGCTCGCGCTCCTGCAGCACGCGCAGCAGACGTGGTTGCAGCGCCAGCGGCATGTCGCCGATCTCATCGAGGAACAAGGTACCGCCCTCGGCCTGCCGCAGCAGGCCCGGGCTGCCCTGGCGGCGCGCACCGGTGAAGGCACCGTCCTCGTAGCCGAACAGTTCTGCTTCGATCAGGCCTTCCGGCAACGCCGCGCAGTTCACCGCGACGAAGGGCTTACCGGCACGCGCGCTGCGCGTATGCAGTTCACGCGCGAAGACTTCCTTGCCGGTGCCGGTCTCGCCCTGCAGCAGCACCGGCAACCCGGCCTGCAGCACACGCCCGGCGGTGGCCAGCTGCTGTTGCTGTGCGGTATCGAACAGCGGCCCCTGCGCGCGCGCCGGCAACGGCGCGGTCGCCACCGGCGTGGCCACACTGCGTCGCGACGCGCGTGCTTCGCGCACGCCATACAGACGACGACCCTGGCGATCAAGCAGCACGCCGTCATCGGCCAGCCGCGACAGCGGTTGTTCGAACAGTGCTTCGTACGGCGTGCGGCCGATGTCCTGCCGATCGAGCCCGAACAGGGACAGGCCAGCACGATTGGCTGCGACCAGGCGACCGCCGCGGAAGCCGAGCACACCCTCGCGCGCACTGCCGAGCAGCGCGGGTTGATGATGCAGGCGCAGCAGCTCGCAGTCGGCCAGGCCGTCGGCGAAACCGCGGTGCTCGATCTGCGCTACCGCCTGCCGCACCAGCGCCAGCGCGTGCACGTGTGGCAGCCGCGCGTCGCCCGAAACATCGAGCACACCCAGGCACTGCCCGTAGGGATCGAGGATCGGCACCGCCGAACAGGTGAGGATGCCGTGCGGGGCGAAGTAGTGCTCGCCGCCACGCACCTGCAGCGCACGTCCGTCGACCAGCGCGGTGCCGATCGCGTTGGTGCCGACCGTGCCTTCGTCCCAGCGCATGCCGGGCATCAGCGCGACACGACCGGCCTTGTCGAGGAAACCGGTGCTGCCTTCGGCATCGAGGATCCAGCCGTCTTCATCGGTCAGCAGCACGATGCTGCCGCTGTGGGTCATTTCCGCCGCCAGTCCATCCAGCTCCGGGCGCGCCTGTCGCCACAGGCGCTCGCGGCGCTGGCGCAGTTCGCGCAGGCGGTGGTCGGTCAGTGGTTCGGCGGCCGGCTGCGCATCCACCAGCAGGCCATGCCGCTGGCAGCGTTGCCAGGAATGCAGGATCGCCTCGGGCACCGCGCCAACCGGAGCAGCGCCGCGCTCGAAGAAACTGCGCCGGGCACTGCCCAGGCGGGGATCGGGAGCAAGCGGGGACACCGACAGCCTCCTGTGTCGCACATTGCGACAGTTGTTGCGGGACCTGTCCCGATTAACAGCACACCCCGCGCCGGCCTGCAACGGCCGCACCTGCTGCACTGCCGCAGCCTGCGCGACACGATGACCGATGGCCGGGCGATGAAGGCGTGATGCAGCGCAGCAGGCCAGGGTTGGCATCGTCCTTGCGCCTGTGGATACACCACGCCCATCACAGGAGCCGCCATGAACGCCGTACCGTCCGCCCGCCCGCATGCCACCGATCCGCGTTCCCTGTTCAAGCCGCGCTATGGCAACTACATCGGTGGCGAATGGATCGCCCCGCGCAGCGGCCAGTACTTCGACAACATCTCGCCGGTGAACGGCCAGGTGTTCACTGAAGTGGCCCGCTCCAACGCCGAGGACATCGACGCCGCACTCGATGCCGCGCACGCCGCCAAGGACGCCTGGGGCCGCACATCGGCCGCACACCGTGCGCTGCTGCTCAACCGCATCGCCGATCGCATCGAGCAGAACCTGGAACTGCTGGCCCACGCCGAGACCTGGGACAACGGCAAGCCGATCCGCGAGACGCTCAACGCCGACGTGCCGCTGATGGCCGACCACTTCCGCTATTTCGCCGGCTGCCTGCGCGCGCAGGAAGGCAGCCTGTCGCAGATCGACGACGACACCGTGGCCTACCATTTCCACGAACCGCTGGGCGTGGTCGGGCAGATCATTCCGTGGAACTTCCCGCTGTTGATGGCGGCCTGGAAACTGGCGCCGGCACTGGCCGCCGGCAACTGCGTGGTGCTGAAGCCGGCTGAGCAGACTCCCGCGTCGATCCTGGTGCTGATGGAGGTGATCGGCGACCTGCTGCCGCCGGGCGTGCTCAACGTGGTCAACGGCTTCGGCCTGGAGGCGGGCAAGCCGCTGGCAAGCAGCCCGCGCATCGCCAAGATCGCCTTCACCGGCGAGACCTCCACCGGCCGCCTGATCATGCAGTACGCCAGCCAGAACCTGATTCCGGTGACGCTGGAACTGGGCGGCAAATCGCCGAACCTGTTCTTCGCCGACGTGATGGCCGAGGACGATGATTTCCTCGACAAGGCGGTGGAAGGTTTCGTCATGTTCGCCTTCAACCAGGGCGAGGTCTGCACCTGCCCGTCGCGCGCGCTGGTACAGGAATCGATCTACGAACGCTTCATGGAGCGCGTGCTCGAACGCGTGGCAGCGATCCGGCAGGGCAATCCGCTGGACCCGAACACCATGGTGGGGGCGCAGGCATCGGGCGAACAGCTGGAGAAGATCCTGTCCTATATCGCCATCGGCCGCGAGGAAGGCGCCGAGGTGCTGATTGGTGGCGACAAGGCCGCGCTCGGTGGCGACCTGGCCGGCGGCTTCTATGTGCAGCCGACCGTGTTCAAGGGCCACAACGGCATGCGTGTGTTCCAGGAGGAGATCTTCGGGCCGGTGGTGTCGGTGACCACGTTCAAGACCGAGGAAGAAGCGCTGCAGATCGCCAACGACACGCTGTACGGGCTGGGTGCCGGCGTCTGGAGCCGCGATGCCGCGCGCCTGTACCGGGTGGGCCGCGCGATCCAGGCCGGGCGGGTATGGACCAACTGCTATCACGCCTACCCGGCACACGCCGCGTTCGGCGGCTACAAACAGTCGGGCATCGGCCGCGAGAACCACCGGATGATGCTCGACCACTACCAGCAGACCAAGAACCTGCTGGTCAGCTACGCACCGAAGAAGCTCGGCTTCTTCTGAGGATTGATCGGGATCAAGGCGCGGGCATGGGGCCGGCGCCATCCTGTCTGCAAGCGCACTACGGAGAAGCACGCATGAATAGAACCATGAAGGCCGCCGTTGTCCGTGAGTTCGGCAAGCCGCTGGTCATCGAGGAAGTCGTGGTACCGCGCCCGGGGGCGGGCGAGGTGCTGGTCAAGATCGAGGCCTGTGGCGTCTGCCACACCGACCTGCACGCCGCCGAGGGCGACTGGCCGGTGAGACCGAACCCGCCGTTCATCCCCGGCCACGAGGGCGTGGGGCACGTCGTGGCCGTGGGAGGCGGGGTAGGGCACATCAAGGAAGGTGACAGGGTCGGCATCCCCTGGTTGTACTCGGCGTGTGGCCATTGCGAACACTGCCTGGGCGGCTGGGAAACGCTGTGCGAAACGCAGCGCAATACCGGCTACTCGGTCAACGGCGGCTTCGCCGAGTACGCACTGGCCGATGCCAACTATGTCGGCCTGCTTCCGAAGGAAGTGGGCTTCGTGGAGATCGCGCCAGTGCTGTGCGCGGGCGTCACCGTGTACAAGGGCCTGAAGGTCACCGACACCAAGCCCGGTGACTGGGTGGCGATCTCCGGCATCGGCGGCCTCGGCCACATGGCCGTGCAGTACGCCCGCGCGATGGGCCTGAACGTTGCAGCGGTGGACGTGGACGACGCCAAGCTGGCCCTGGCCAAGCGCCTGGGCGCGCAGGTCACCGTCAACGCGCGCACCACCGATCCGGCCGCGTTCCTGAAGAAGGAGATCGGCGGCGCGCATGGTGCGCTGGTCACCGCGGTTTCGCCCAAGGCGTTCGAACAGGCGCTGGGGATGGTCCGTCGCGGCGGCACGGTCTCGCTCAACGGCCTGCCACCGGGCAACTTCCCGCTGGACATCTTCGGCATGGTGCTCAACGGCGTCACCGTGCGCGGCTCGATCGTCGGCACCCGCCTGGACCTGCAGGAATCGCTGCAGTTCGCCGCCGAAGGCAAGGTTGCCGCCACGGTCAGCACCGACCGCCTGGAGAACGTCAACGATGTGTTCGCGCGCATGCATGCCGGCACCATCGAAGGCCGCGTGGTGATCGACTTCGCTGCCTGACCCCCTGTGCATGGCCGCCGTGCCCGTTTCCCTCTCCCACGGGTGCGGCGGCCATGCCGATCTGCCGGCAGCGCCGGGCAGCCTGGCGGCCGTACAATGCGCGCATGCCCGCCACGCTCAAGACCATCTTTTTCTCCCTGCTCGCCCTGATCGGCGCGTTGCTCGCGCTGACCCTGGTCAGCAGTGCGGCAGGCTGGCTGCCATCGCTGCTGGGCCTGACGCCGGGAAGCGAGGCGCAGCTCGGCTGGGACCTGGCATTCACCGTGCTCGGCGGCATCGCCGCCATCGCCTTTGCCACCTACTACGCACCGTGCTGGCCACGTGCGCATGGCACCTCGATCTGGTCGTTGCTGGTACTCGGCGCGGGCTATGGCCTGTGGATGATGGGGGGCGATTTCCCACAGTGGTTCGTCATCGGCCTGCTGGTTTCGCTGCCGGTGCAGTTGTTGTTGGGCTGGTGGTTCGGCCGCCGCGCGTCGCGCGATCCGCGCTGAGCGCGCATGGTCAATACTGGCCGCTTCTGCTTCAACGCGTCGATGCCCGTATACGGGTAGTGCCGGCCGCTGGCCGGCAACCTCGATGATCCTGCAGCTGCCGGCCAGCGGCCGGCACTACCGCTTCGACGTCGGCAACGTCTGCTTCAGCGCGTCGATGCCCTGCCACGGATCCGCCTTCAATCGCTTCGCCCGTGCCAACGCCTTGTCCATCGGAAACGCATCGGCAGCGCCGACCCTCGCCAGCTCTTCCCAGCGCAGCGGCACCGCCACGCCCGCGCTCTCGCGCGCACGCAGCGACCACGAACACACGCTTGTCGCACCGCGTGTATTGCGCAGCCAGTCGATGAAGATCACGCCGCTGCGCTTGGCCTTGCTCATCGTCGCCACGTAGCGGTCCGGCGCCTGTTCGGCCATCGCCTGCGCGAACGCCTCGCAGAACGCTTTCGCGTCCTCCCAGTCCGCCTTGGGCAGCAGCGGCACCACCACATGCACGCCCTTGCCACCGGACAACCGCACGAAGCTCTGCAGCCCGGTCTCCTGCAGTCGATCGCGCACATCGCGCGCGCCGCGCTTCACGTCGGCCCAGCTCACGCCCTCACCCGGATCAAGATCGAACACCAGCCGGTCGGGATGTTCGGGATCGGCCACCGTCGCCCCCCAGGGATGCAGCTCCAGGGTGTTCATCTGCACCAATTGCAGCAGCCCGCGTTCGTCATCGATGTAGACGTAGTCCTCGCGCCCGCTCTTCTGCTGCAGCGGCACTGCATGCACGGCGTCGCCCAGGCCTTGGCCGTGGTGCTTCTGGAAGAAGCACGCCTTGCCCACGCCATCGGGACAGCGCAGCAGCGACAGCGGTCGTCCACTGATTTCCGGCAGGATCCAGCGCGCCATCTGCCGGTAGTAGTCGGCGACGTCGCCCTTGCTGAGCTTCTTCTTCGCAAACACCACGCGCTCGGGATGGGTGATGGCAACGTCGTCGCCGTCATCGGCCGATGTTGCACTCATCGCCAGGTCCTCCTTCTTCTTGTCACTGCGCAGTCGCTTGAAACTGGCCTGGCGCAGCAATCCTTCCTTGCCCCAGCCGCGGAACGCGACCTCGGCCACCGTCACCGGCTTCACCCAGCGCACGCTGTCCGCACGGAACGGCACGTGCGACGGCAGCTGCAGCACCGCTGCTTTCACCGCCAACGGTGCAAGCACCGCCGACAGCGCGCGCAGACTTTCATCATCGAAGCCGGTACCAACCCGACCGACATAGCGCAGGCCGCCCTTGTCCGGCGTGGCCAGCAGCAGCGAGCCGAATCCCACCCGCGAGCCCTTTGGCGCGGTGTGGCCGATGATCAGGAATTCATCGGTGTCCTCGTGCTTCACCTTCACCCAGCTGCGTGCGCGGGCGTTCACATAGGGCGCGTCGATCTGCTTGCTGACGATGCCTTCGAAGCCCGCCTTGCCGCTGGCGTCGAACACCGCCGGGCCGTGATCGATGACGTGCTCACTGAAGGCCAGCGTGCCAACAGCATCGCCGATCAGTTCCTTCAGCAGTGCCTTGCGTTCCAGCAGCGGCGCGCGGCTGATGTCGACCCCCGCCACGCCCGGCAGATCGAACACGATGTAGCGCAGCGGTTGTTTCGAGCTGCCGTCGATCACCCGCTGCAGCGCGGCGAAGTCGCTGCGGCCGTTGTCGTCCAGCACCACCAGTTCTCCATCCAGGCGTGCATCGCGCACGGGCAGCGCCTGTACGGCCTGCACCACTTCGGGAAAATCCGCCGTCCAGTCCAGGCCATTGCGCGAGCGCAGTTTTACCTCGCCCTCATGCAGATCGGCCAGCATCCGGTAGCCATCCCACTTGATCTCGTGCAGCCAGCGCTCGCCGTCCGGTGCGCTGTCGCGATGATCGGTGAGCTGTGGTTTGAACTGACGCGGGTAGTCCTTGTCACGCGCTCCGTCCAGCTTCAGCGCGCGCGCACGCCAGCGTGCATCGGCCTTGCGTGGGTGTGCGGTACGCGGCGCTGACGCTGCCTTCTTCGTAGAGGCGCGGGCCGCCTTCGCAGATTTGGTTGCCGGCGCGTGCAGCAGATCATCCGCTTCGGCATCCCGCGCCTGCTCGTCGTCGCGCTTGATCAGCAGCCACTGCACCTGGCGCCCCTTCATCGCCGTGCGTACCAGCTTCCAGCCACCGGCCAGACGCTGCCCATGCAGCACGAAGTCGATTTTGCCGGCCGCCAGTGCCTGCAGCGGATCACCTTCGCAGGCCCAACTGCCGTGGTCGAACACATCGACGTGGCCGGCGCCATAGTGTCCTTCGGGAATATCACCTTCGAAGCCGGCATAGGACAGCGGGTGGTCTTCCACCTCCACCGCCAGGCGCTTCTCACCCACCCGCAGCGACGGCCCCTTCGGCACCGCCCAGCTCTTCAGCACGCCATCCATTTCCAGGCGGAAATCGTAGTGTCGGCTGCTGGCGTGGTGCAGTTGAACCACGAAGATCGGCCGTCGCTTCGGGTTGCCCCGTGCAGGCGCCTCATCCGGCTCGGGGGTCTGCCCGCTGCCTCCGCCCAGTCGACGCTTGCGCCGGTACTGATGCAACGACATGGCTCAACCTGCCTTGCGTCGCGCGGCGGTCTTCTTTGCAGCCTTCTTCGCAGGGGCCTTTTTTGCCGGTGCCTTCTTCGCCGCTGTCTTCCTGGCCGGTGCCTTGCGAGCTGCTGCCTTCTTTGCCGGCGTGCGCTTGTTGGCATCCAGGCTCTTCTGCAGCAATGCCATGAAGTCCACCACGTTGGTGCTGGCGTCCTCGCGCGGTGCCGGCTCGTCCTCCACCTTGGTGGTCCCACCCTTGGACTTGATGCGCTTGTTCAGCACCTGCTGCAGGCGCTCGCGGAATTCATCGTGGTACTGCGACGGATCCCAGTCGCCCGCCATCGACTCGATCAGCTGCTCGGCCATCGCCGTTTCCTTGCTGGTGATGCGATAGTCGGCGAGCTTTCCACTGGGCAGCTTGTAGTCGTCAGGCTCGACCAGTTCCTGCGGATAGCGCAGGATCATCAGCACCAGTGCGTCGTCGTTGGGCATCACCGCGCACAGGTACTCGCGCGTGCGCACCACCACCCGTGCGATACCGACCTTGCCGGTGCTGCGCAGTGTTTCCCGCAGCAGCACGTAGCCTTTCTCGGCTTTTTTACCCGGCACCAGCAGATAGGGTTTTTCGTAGTAGCGTGGATCGATCTGCGTGGCGTCGACGAAGGTCTCCACCTCCACCGTCTCATGGCTCTCCGGGGCCGCCGAACGGATATCGTCTTCCTCCAGCACAACGTAGCTGCCTTTGTCGTACTCGTAGGCTTTGACGATGTCCTTCCACGGCACTTCTTCGCCGGTGTCCGCGTTGACCCGTTCGAAGCGGATCGGTTTGCGGTCGCGCGAATCCAGCATGCGGAAGTGCAGGTCGACCTTGCGTTCACCGGACATCAGCGAGACCGGTACGTTGAGCAGGCCGAAGGAAAGTGTGCCGGTCCAGATCGGGCGGGCCATGATGCGCACCTGGGTTTCAGCAGGGGTAGCCAGCTTCAGCCGGCCGCCGTGAAACGCTCGTGTCGACAACGTGCACGCCGTGCGGGTAGTGCCGGCCGCTGGCCGGCATCCCACGCATCATCGAGCTGCCGGCCAGCGGCCGGCACTACTGCAGCAGCGGCCTCACCGCAGCGGCCGGGATATGGTCCAGCGCGCGCCAGGCATCTTCCACCACCGGCTGCGCTTGTGCCCAGTTCAGGCGCGACTGTCCGCGCATCTGGTCCCAGTGCTCGGCCAATTCGCCACAGGTATCGGCGCCACCGCCACGCGGCCAGTCGGCGGCGTGCGTGGTCAGCGCGAAGGCATATACCGGGCACAGGTCGCGCCAGTTGCGATGCCCCTGTGCGCGGCGTTCTTCGTAGTCGCTCAGCATGTACTGCAGGTAATCCTGCGCCACCGCTTGGGGATCCTCCGTGCGGCGGGTCCGGCGCTGCGCGCTGCGCTGGCCCAGCGGATCCAGCAGGGCGTTGAACACGGACGGGGCGGGGCGTTCAAGACGGGGCATGGCCGGCTCCTGCAGCAGGGCGGGTGGGCAGGAATACGCGCGGTGCCGTTATCCAGTCGTGACAAAGATGTTCATGACGCCAGGTTCGCAGTGGCTTTACTTCGTCCGCGCTGTAGTGGAGGCCTACCGGAGGAATGCCCCATGACCACCACCCGTGACCCCCTGCGTGAGAACCACACCCCCGAGCCGGGCGAGCAGCGCGGCAAACACGATCTGGCCGACGCCGAGGACCGCGGCGCGGGCATGTCGACACCAGACGAGGGCGCCTTGCCCGTCGTGCGTCGACCTGAACAGGCCGCACAGGACCGCAAGGACTGTGGCGATCGCAATCGCGGCGGCCAGGAAAGCCCGCTGAAGCGGCGCGAGCGCAAGCAGCATGCCAGCGACAACCAGGACGAGGCGCTGGAAGAGACCTTCCCGGCCAGCGACCCGACCTCGCCGTTCGTGCCAGCCAAGGCCCCGGATTGATCGCCACGCCGGCCAGGGCCTCCGTTTGACGGGTAGTGCCGGCCGCTGGCCGGCAACCTTATCCCCTGCACGGAGCGTTGCCGGCCAGCGGCCGGCACTACCGCTTCAGCGCCATGACCACTGCAGCCCCACGCTGGCGCGGCGGTCCGGCCCCGGTTCGAAGAACCGGCCGTTGCCGTCGTTCACGATCACCGAGCCGATGTAGCGCTGGTCCAGCGCGTTGTCGATACGCGCGAATGCACGCAGCTCACCGGCCTGCAGCCTCCAGCTGCGGCCGGCCTCCAGGTCCAGCAGCGCGTATCCCGGCGCGCGCTCGGTGGCGATGTCGTTCACCACCACGTCGCTGCTGGCGGCAGCTTCCAGCGCCCACTGCCAGTCCCCCGGCGACCACTGCAGGCGCGCATACGCCTGCTGCCGGGGCACGCCGGGCAGGCGGCTGCCGGCGGCAACCACGGTATCGGGCACTGCGCAGTTGCTGGCCGCGCAGGCCAGGTAGGGCGAGCGCACCTGCGCCTGCAGCCAGGTCCAGGCCAGCTGCAGCTCCAGCTGCTCGGCCAGCGGTTGCCGGTACTGCAGCTCCACACCTTGGCGGCGGGTACGGCCGATGTTGCGGTACGTGCTGCGACCGTTGGTATTGCTGGCAACGGCCAGCTCATCGTCTGTATCTGCGCGGAACAGGCTTACATCGAGCTGCCTTCCATCCTGTGCGTGCCACTTGCTGCCCACTTCCAGGCTGCGGCTGCGGGCAGCCGCGAGATCCAGCGCCAGCCCGGCCTGGCCATCGGCGCGGTAGCCCAGCTCATTGAACGTCGGGGTTTCAAATCCACGGCCCACGGCCGCGTGCAGGCGCCACTGCGGGCTGGCCTCGAAGCTGACTCCCGCCACCGGCGTGGTGGCCTGGTAGCGGCGGCGGCCGCTGTCGTCCGGGTTGCGCCCGGCGATGTAGCGATCATCCGATTCGAAGCGCACCGTGCTGTGGCGCACTCCGGCCAACAGCGACCAGCGCGGGCTCCATTGCCACCACGCCTGGGCGAACTGGTCCACGTTCTGCACGATGTCGATCTGGTCGCGGCGCAGGCGCCCGCGCACGCCCAGGGAGGTGCCGATGAAGTTCTCGTAGCCAGTGCGGTGCTGGCGCTGACGATCGGCATTCACGCCCACCACCAGATCCAGCGGGCGGCCCCACAGATCGCCGTTCCAGCCCCAGCGTGCGTCCAGCCCGCCATAGCCGCCATCCAGGTCGATCACGCCACCGGCATGCAATGGGTTGGCCTGCGGTCCTGGCGGAATCGGCAGGTACTGGGTCACCGCGCGCTGCCCGGCATAGCCCATCAGCTGCCAGCGCTGCGCGCCGGCTTCCCGCGTCCAACGCAGGCCGGCCTGCTGCTGGCGCACCGATTTGCGGGTGTTGTACTGGTGGGCCACCGCCGTCGCCTGACGCGGGTCGGCCGCCACCTGCGCGCGGCTCAGTCCCAGCGGGTCCTGCGCGTTGGGCGCGTGCAGCGCGTTGAGCAGCAGTTCCAGGCGGCCGCCAGCGAACTCGGTGCCCAGCCGCGCGTTCAACGACTCGCGGCGCGCACGGCTGTGGTCACGCCAACCATCGGTGCTGAAATGGTTGGCGGCCACGTTGTAGTCGATGCTCTTGCCGGCCCCGCGCAGCTGCGCGCCGACGCTGAGCGTGTTGTCGGCACCGGCATTCACGCGCAGCCGCCAAGGGTCACCGGCCTGGCCCTGCGCACTCCACACCTGCAGTACGCCCCCGGACGAGTTGCCGTACAGGGCCGAGAACGGCCCGCGCAGCACCTCGATGCGCTCGGCACCGAGCAGGCTGGCGTGCGACAGCTGGCCCTGCCCATCGGGCATGGTCGCCGGTACGCCGTCGATCAGCACACGCACCCCGCGCACGCCGAAGGTCGAGCGTGCGCCGAAGCCTCGGATCGACAGCTGGGTGTCCTGCGCGAAGTTCTGCCGGTCGCGGGCCAGGAGGCCCGGCACCCCGCCCAGCGCCTCGGACAGCTGCGCGTTGGGGCCGGCACGGTCAGCATCGATCCACACCGTATCCAGGCTGGCGGGCAGGGCGAAGGGATCCACGCCTGGCACCCGCGCGGCCTGCACCTGCACAGCCGGCAGCGCGGTGGGCGAGGGCTCGGCCCCCACCGCCAAAGGCGACAGCAGCAGGGCGGACAGCGGCAGGCAATGACGTCGTGCGGCGGGATTCATGATTCAGGTTGATGGATCGGGCGGCAACGCACGCCATGGTACGGGCAGGCGGATGACGATGGCGGCGGCCAGCCCCGGCAGGCTTTGTTACGATGGGTCGGTTTCGGCCGACAGGCCGCAAGCCGCGTGGCGCAATTCCTCCCCCTTTCCGTCTACCGAACGAGTACCGCCGTGTCCTTCTTTGCAAACGTGGAACTGGTCCCAGGCGACCCGATCCTGGGCCTGACCGAGGCGTACAACGCCGACAGCCGCCCGACCAAGGTCAACCTGGGTGTGGGCATCTACTACGACGAGAGCGGCCGCATTCCGCTGCTGCGCGCCGTCAAGCAGATCGAGCAGCAGCTCGCCAACGAAGCCAAACCGCGCGGCTACCTGCCGATCGATGGCCTGCCGGCGTACACCCAGGCTACCCGTGAGCTGGTGTTCGGCAAGGATTCGCCGCTGCTGGCCGCCGGCCGCGTCACCACCGCACAGACCGTCGGTGGCAGCGGTGCGCTGCGCGTCGGCGCCGACGTGCTGAAAAAGCTGCTGCCGCACGCCACCGTCGCGCTGAGCAACCCGAGCTGGGAAAACCACCGCGCCGTGTTCAGCGCCGCTGGTTTCGAGGTGGTCGATTACACCTACTTCGACCCGGCCACCCATGGCGTGAACTTCGACGGCCTGCTGGCCGACCTGGGCAAGCTGGAAGCGGGCACCGTGGTGCTGCTGCATGCCTGCTGCCACAACCCCACCGGCGCCGACCTCACCGTCAGCCAGTGGAAGCAGGTCGCGCAGCTGCTGAAGGACCGCCAGCTGTTCCCCTTCATCGACATGGCCTACCAGGGCTTCGACAAGGGCATCGAGCAGGACGGCGCCGCGGTGCGCATCATCGCCGAGGCCGGCATCGACAGCTTCATCGTCGCCAACTCGTACTCCAAGTCGTTCTCGCTGTATGGCGAGCGCGTGGGTGCGCTGTCGATGGTGGCGCCGACCGCCGCTGACGCCAAGGCCGTGCAGTCGCAGGTCAAGCGCGTGATCCGCACGATCTACTCCAGCCCGTCCACGCACGGTGCTGCACTGGTTGCCGGCGTGCTGACCAACCCGGAACTGCGCGCGATGTGGGAGCAGGAACTGACCGAGATGCGCGAGCGCATCCACGCCCTGCGCCAGGGCCTGGTCGAGAAGCTGGCCGCCGCCGGTGCCCCGCAGTTCGGTTTCATCAACGAGCAGGCCGGCATGTTCTCGTACTCCGGCCTGAGCCGCGAACAGGTCGAGCGCCTGCGCGACGAGTTCGGCATCTACGCCGTCGGCACCGGCCGCATCTGCGTGGCCGCGCTGAACCAGAACAACCTGGAATACGTCGCCAAGGCCGTGGCCACCGTCGCCAAGGGCTGAAGCACCACTCCAGTGGTTTGAAAACAAAGGCGCCGCAAGGCGCCTTTGTTTTTGCTCCTGCCTTGCCACACCCTCCGCGCGCGCAGCCAACCCTGAAGCACGCGGGAGGGGGAGG
Organism: Stenotrophomonas sp. Br8; assembly: GCF_014763005.1. NCBI lineage: Bacteria > Pseudomonadati > Pseudomonadota > Gammaproteobacteria > Lysobacterales > Lysobacteraceae > Stenotrophomonas > Stenotrophomonas sp. Br8. Next base: position 56,283 of record NZ_JACGTN010000014.1, read on the forward strand.
CAATGCAGGACCGTTGGCGCCATGGATGGCGCCATCGAGCTTACATGGACGTACTTGCAGCGTGTCCTGCATTGTCTCCCCCTCCTGCGTGCCTCGACGAAAGGGAAGCGCCACACAGCGCAACGCATCTGGAAACGATTACGCCCTCCCCGCTCACCCACGCGCAAGTCAGACCAGCGACAATAGTCGTTTCCCCGTTGCCGAGACCTGCCCGCCCATGTCCCGTACCTCGTTGACCCGCTTCCTGATCCAGCAGCAGCACGCCGGCCGCATCAACGCCGACCTGCGCCAGCTGATCGCGGTCGTCGCCCGCGCCTGCACCAGCATCTCCATCGCCGTCAGCAAGGGCGCCCTCGGTGGCGTGCTCGGCGAAGCCGGCACCGGCAACGTGCAGGGCGAAGCGCAGAAGAAGCTGGATGTCATCAGCAACGAGATCCTGCTGGAAGCCAACGCCTGGGGCGGTCACCTCGCTGCCTGCGCATCGGAGGAAATGGACCACAGCCAGCCGGTGCCGGACATCTACCCGCGCGGCGATTTCCTGCTGCTGTTCGATCCCCTCGATGGCAGCTCCAACATCGACGTCAACGTCTCCGTCGGCACCATCTTCTCGGTGCTGCGTTGCCCGACCAACGTCGAACTGCCTGGCGATGACGCCTTCCTGCAGCCGGGCAGCAAGCAGATCGCCGCCGGCTACTGCATCTACGGTCCCAGCACGCAGCTGGTGCTGACCGTCGGCCACGGTACCCACGCCTTCACCCTCGACCGCGAAACCGGCGAGTTCCTGCTGACCACCGAGAACATGCAGATCCCGGCGGCCACCCAGGAGTTCGCCATTAACATGTCCAACCAGCGCCACTGGGAAGCGCCGATGCAGGCCTATGTGGAAGATCTGCTGGCCGGCAAGGAAGGCCCGCGCGGCAAGAACTTCAACATGCGCTGGATCGCCAGCATGGTCGCCGACGTGCATCGCATCCTGACCCGCGGCGGCATCTTCATCTACCCGTGGGACAAGAAGGAACCGGGCAAGGCCGGCAAGCTGCGCCTGATGTACGAAGCCAACCCGATGGGGCTGCTGGTGGAGCAGGCGGGCGGTACGGCCTGGACTGGTCGCGAACGCATCATCGACCTGCAACCCGACCAGCTGCACCAACGCGTGCCGGTGTTCCTCGGTTCGCGCGAAGAGGTCGCCGAGGCCGTGCGTTATCACCAGGAGCATGACGCGAAGAGCGTCTGACAGCGGCCATCCCTACAGCGGTCATGGCAGATTGATGACATGACCGCAGGGTGACAGCAGCGGCTGCAAACGGCACCATCAAGCCCTTGCCGTCGAAGGAATGCACGCATGCACGAGCCGGGCCCTGTCGATTTCATCGAGGTCATCCACAACGCCGTCCCCAGCGACGTGTGCGCTGCGATCGTCGCCCGCATGCGTGCAAGTCAGGGCCTGAAACCCGGTGCAGTGGGCAGCGGCGTGTTCCCGGAACTCAAGCACAGCAAGGATCTGCGGATCAGCGGCCTGGACGGATGGCAGGATGTCGACCAGCAGCTGCAGCAGGCGGTTTTTGCCGGTCTGCAGACTTATCTACGCCGTTATCCACAGGCATTGATCGCGCCGCTGATGTTGCAGATCCAGGACAGCAACGGCCAGCCGCGACGTCTGTCGGCCGAGGATTTTCCCGACATGGCACCGGAGCAGCTTGCGGATCTGGCGCGCACCTGCCTGCGCCCGGGCGCGATCAACCTGCAGTGGTACGCAGCGGGCGAGGGCGGCTACCCGTACTGGCACTGCGAGCTGTACCCGAAGGATGCGCAGGCCGACACGCTGCACCGCCACCTGCTGTGGACGCTGTACCTCAACGACGACTTCGAAGAAGGCGAAACCGAGTTCCTGTTCCAGGGCCGGAAGATCGCGCCGCGCACCGGCAGCCTGTTGATCGCACCGACGGCGTTCACCCATACCCATCGCGGCAACCGCCCGCAGGGCGGCGACAAATTCATCGCCACCAGCTGGATTTTGTTCCAGAGTGCGCAGAAGTTGTTTGGGGGGTAGCGTCCTCGTAGAGTCGAGCTTGCTCGACTTCGCTCCAGGTTCCGTCGAGCAAGCTCGACGCTATCGAGGGCGGCGGCGATAGAGAATCCCGCCCGCCAAAGCGCCGAACACCGCCACACCGAAGCCAACGAGCTCTTCTTCTCCAAGCGCGTCGCCCGACATCAGCTTGCCGGCCGTCAGCAGCAGAACGTTCAATGGAAGCATCCACAGGAACGCGATGCGCAGCCAGTAGATGATCTTCAGGTCACGTGCTCACTGGTCCGGATACATCGACTTGAACCAGTAGGCGGATCTGTTCCGCATCCAAGTGCTGAACTCTTTCGTCTCGAGCTCCCGCAACTGGTGCATATCGATTCCATAGCGTTGGAACAGCGAAATCAGCTCTCTCATACCGTCCTCATCCACAGCCGACGGATCAACAGAGACGTTGATCGTTCTGAGAAAGCCCTCAACAGACACCACGCCCGATGTTTTACTCAACCTGGAGAAGAACGCATCCTCGTCCAGTCGTGAATAGAACCTCAAGGATTCAATTTCCAGCTTCAGCATAGAATCAGCGCCTTCTTCCACCAGGGTAGACATTGATGTAGTCCCCATTGGGGGATTGAACGTCCCAATGAGGTCCACCATGGGCACCCCCTCCTTGGCCAGAGGGAACCCAAACATCTCCGGATTTGTCGAGCCATCCACTCCCTCTGCCATTCGGGCTCTTAACCCACTGAGGCCCCTTCTTGGGTGCACAGTATCCCTCAACCTCGCCAGGGAGACCCGGAGCCTTCGCACCGTTGGGATCTGTTGCGTCGGCTGGTGGCTTGTTGTAGAGCGCTCTCGCAAGCTGAGGGAGTGAAGGAGAAACAAGCACGATAGTTCCGAAGATGCCAAAACTCCCAGCATCCAATCGAGGACCACCGTACTCTTCAGAACCACCTGTGGCGTAGTTGCCTGGATAGTAGGTCGGACGCAGTGCGCGAGCCTGAAGCCCGAGGGGGTCAACCGAATTGATTGGGTTGCCGCCAACATAGGCGTACGTATTGGTTCCTCCGACCAACCCGATCGGATCACTCTGCACATACCGGCCAATGCTTGCGTCATAGTCACGGAAGCCGTTGTACCAAAGCCCGCTTTCTGCATCGTAGTACTGGCCCGGGAAGCCAATGTTCAACCCACCGATTTCATCCTTCTGCACGCTGCGCCCATAGGCGTAGTTGTATGCCTTCCAGACAGTGTGCTGGTCCGGGCTGGTCACGAACTCCGGGCGTCCGAGATGATCGGTATGCACGTAATTGTGCTGACCACTGCGCGCCAGCCCCACCAGTTCACCTTCGAACCAGAAGTAGTTGGTCCACACGCCGTTGTTCAGCTCGGTCATGAGCTGGTTCTGACCGGCGTAGAAGTAGCGGCTGTTGGTGCTCTGGTTGATCTTCGCAACGCGCTGTCCCTGCGCATTCAGCACGTAGTCGGTCGTTGCGCCTCCGATGTTGCTGCGGCTCATGCGATTGAAGGCGTCGTACTCGAAGGTGCTGATCCGGCTGCCCGCAGTCTCGCTGATACGATTTCCCAGTGCGTCGTACTGGTACTGGCGGCTGCCGTCCTGGTTGGTGTAGTTCAGCACCCGATTGCTCCCCGGGTCGATGCTGTACTGGGTCAACTGATTGCCGGCCTGATAGCGGTCGTGATTGCCGCCGGCGTCGTAGGAAAGCGTGTTGGTGACGCCAAAGCGTGTCAGCTGGGTCAGGCGACTCAGCGAGTCATAACCGATCATCTGGGTCATGTTCGGGTCGACAGCGTCGACGATGGCGGTGATTTCTCCATCGCCACTGTACTGGTAGTCCCAATAGCTGACCTTGCTGCTGTTGGGTCCCCAGACCGACATTGCCGTCAGCCGTCCCTCCTGATCGTGGTTATAGCCACGGACGAGGCCATTGCCATAGGCCAGCTGCTCATGCGCTCCGGTGACCTTCCAGTTGGCCTGCGAGATGATTGAGCGCTGAGTACCGTCGACGGTTGCCATCAACGCGCTTGGCTTTCCCTGGGAACCATAGGTGTAGGTCGCCTTGTCACCATTGGGATAGGTGATCTGGCTCAGGCGATTGATGCTATCGTAGCCATACGTCGTGCTGTGATCCGTCTTCTGACCAGACAGATCTGTGAAGTCGCGGCGTATCTGCAGTTCGCCGTTCGGCGTGTAGGCGAAATGTGTCGCTGTTCCCGGCCCCGAGGTGCCGCACAACAGTCCCTTGCCATTACCGCACCAATCGTAGCTGTAGCCCAACGTCTGGTCTTCGGCGCTCGCAGAAGTCATTCGTCCCAGGCCGTCATAGCCGAAGGAAACGACGCTGCCATCTGCACGCGTCGTCGCGGTCCGCAAACCAGCAGCATCATACTGATGCTGCGTCGTTCCCGTATCCGGGCTCACCTGCTTCCACATCTGGCCGAAGCCATCGAATTCATAGGTGGTGACTAGTTTTCGCGGATCGCTCACCTGGATCGGACGATCTGCAAGATCGTAGGCGATCTGGGTCGTGCCCCCGGCAGCGTCGATTGATTGGATCAGGCGCCCACGCGGGTCGTAGTTCATCCGGGTAACCCGATTCTGCGAATCGGTGACCTGGGTGACGCGCCCTTCAGCGTCATAGGCATAGCGCACGTTCTGCACGCCGTTTCCGCGTTCGACAATCACACGTCCCAGTTCGTCGTACTCATATGTATTGACAGAGACAATAGCGTTCAGCCCCATCAGGGCAAGCGTCAGTGCTGGCATTTGGACAGTCCTTTGTTACCGAGGCCGTTCGCAGGTAACGCGGCCACAGCTTCCCTTGTTGTTCTCAACAGACAATGTCGCCCTCCCTTCCGTGCCCCACGCAGCACCACCAGAGGCCATTTGCGCCTTGTAGATGAAGGTGACGTTGCCATTGCCGGTGTTCTTCGGACCAACGCTTCTGGTAAAGGTTGCAACTGCCCCAGGAGGCACCGGTCCAGCCAGGCCCATGCTTTCATTGAGCTGAAGGATTCCGAATGCCAGATAGGTGTCACCAGGGTTCCACACGACGTTGCCGGTATTGCGGAACTGGAACGTCAGATTCGACGAGCCCCCATTGAATATCTGCCGGGGTGATGCCGATGCGCTGACCAGTTCTGCATTGCGGACGACGGCGGGTATGGTGAAGGCTCCTGATCGATTGATCGTCAGATGATCGCCGCCCCATGGCGAGATGCCATGAACATACAGCGCCTTGTCACCATGCGCTGATCGTAGATTGGCATCGAGCGGGATCTTGAACCAGTACGCATTGCCGTGCGCTTGGCAAGCGTTGGCGACGTTGCCGTCCGTTGCCAGGTTGGCACGGCCACTGGCTACGAAGGTGCCCCCCGTCCATGCGGAGCTTCCTGCATAGACGTGCACATCGATCGACGCGTCCACGCCCATCGAGCAAGCCCAACCTTCGACGAAGAAGTTCCAGTTGCCGTCCTGGGTCACCCCACCGATGTCGCCGACGATGTTTGCCGATGGAATCGCGAATGCACCTGAGTTCGCAAGCGGTCGATCCTGATTTCGACCTTGCGGAGACTGGGCATAGATGGAGAACTTGCGTCCGCCCAATTGCTGCCTCTGAGCTAGCGAGATCGGCAACTGATATCGATAAGAACTACCTGAGGCTTGGCAGGCTGCAGCAACCCCTGGCTCACTGGCGAGGTTGGCTTGAGTGCTTCCCAGATAGATGTTGCCATCGGCGTAGCCATCTACCTGGATCGACCCAGCCGATCCAGTGGAGCAGGCCCAGCCACGCACGAACCAGTTCCACTGCCCGTCATGGGTGATCTCGTCAATCGTTCCTGTGACCACCGTATCGATCGGATAGTCGGTGTGCGAGACCTCGGTACGCGTGCGATTGGAAGCGTTGTTGTAACTATGGCGCGTCCACGCCCACTTGCCGTCTCCCATTGAACGGACTTCCTGTATCAGGCGACGTCCGGCATCGTAGCTGTAACGGATGGTCACTCCATCGGGCTGCGTGAGCGAGGCAATATCGCCTGCAGGGGTGTAGCCAATGGTCGTGGTGGCCCAGCCTGTTGCGGAACTGGTTCTGTCGGACACAACACGGCCACGTCCATCGTACGTCAGCTCCCTCACGCCACCGTTCGCATTGACGATGCGTCCCGGTAAGCCCAGTCCGTTGAAGTTGGAGTAGCTGACCGTATGACCGAGTGCGTTGGTGACGCTGGCCAGATCGCCTTGGCTGTTGAAGACGGAGGTAACGTCATCCTGTGCAAGCGGTCCGTCGACCTTGATGGAGGCCTTCAATCCATTGGGATGGTAGGTATAGACGCTCCGGGTCACCCGCGTCTGGCTGGGCACCCCGCGTGCCGTCAAATTGCGCTCGGTTACACTGGCTACGTTTCCACGATCGTCATAGGTGTAGGCAGCTTCGAGATCACCCACGACCGTTGTCTTGAGCAGTCGGTTCCGCGTGGTATCCCACTCCTGCAGCGTGGTGCGTTCGGCAGAGCTGCCAACAGCTTCCACCCGCTTGAGCAGGTAGCCCTGTGCGCTGTAGTCAAAGTTGGTCAGATTGTCCTGGAAGTCATGAACCAGGTCGGGGTAACCGTTCGCGTCATAGCTCTGCTCCTTGTAGCTTGCCGGGCAGTTCGGCGATGGATCGCCCTTAGTCGACACCATCTTTCCGTCCTTGAACGTGTAGGTGGTGCTACGGCCGAGGGGATTGACCACGGTGACGTCAATGTCCACCGGACGCGTCAGGCCAGGCGATGCGGCGGCCGTCATACCCAGAGCACTCTCCATCGGCAGCGAATCGACAGGCAGCGAGCGTGGCTGGTAGCAGATGCGTGAGCCTCCGGGGCGCTGTTCGCACCATCCACGCTCTTCGTCGGTGCGGAAACCACCTGGCCGAGTCGGTGCGGGGGGCGGAAGCACCGGTTCGGTGCTGCGAACCGCGTAGCTGAAGCGGAACCGTTCAACGCCACCATTGTGCTCCGTGCTGATGGCGCGCCGCTCCGCATCGTAGGCAAAAGTGGAATAGCGCACGCCATCAAAAGACTTGCCGGTCAGGGCTCCCGGGAAGCGGGCATCTTCGTAGTGGTAGCTGATCGTCGTTGCAGGTGTGCCTGGCAGCGTCGAGCTGGCGAGCCGGCCACGTCCGTTCCCGAACACACTGGGGGTATAGGTGTAGCGATAGATGTTGCCGGCCGGATCGGTCACCTGGGTAACCTGCCCGTTGGCCCAGCCAAAGCTGATGCTACGTCCAGAGGAGTGGGTCACCTTCTGCAGGTAGCGGTCAACATAGGAGAATGTCCAGCTCACACCCTGCTCATTGCTGAGTCGGGTGATGTAGCCCTCGGCGTTGTAGGTCTCCGCCCCATTGTTTTCGTTTCGAAGCGTAAACGTGCCATCGCCGTTCGCGGAGAGGTACGCGATGGGCTGGGCCTTGTCCTCATACCAACGACCGCTGGCCGCATCCTTGAGGTACTTGATGCGGCGACCGTCGGGCCGTTGCACCCACGCCAGCTGATTTGCATCGGTGAATGCGAGCGAATAGTCGAAGTTGCTCAGCCAGTGATTGCCGAACAGTCCAGTCGCGCTCCAGTAATGATTGTAATTGCGCTGCAGGAACAGGCCCATTTCGCCCTGACTGGCGAAATCGAGTTCCGGCTCGACCTTGTTACCGCTGTAGAGAACGACAGGATTGCCCTTGCGACCATTGCAGTCCTTCTCTTTGTCATCGGTCGGCTGCTCCTTCGCGGTTTCGGTCGGAATCGCACCGCCGCCGCCATTGTCCATCTGTGATTCGGACAGGTGGACGCCACTGCCGCCACCAAATCCAAAACCGCCTACACCGCCACCTCCAGCAGGGCGCGTGGCGACGACTTGAACGGTTTCGAGAGTGTTTGCCGCGGTTGCCAACGTCATCGGCAGGGAAAGCAGCGGCAAAAGAAGAAGACGGGACTGCAGGGTGTTCCTTGTTGCAACGTGCGTCATGCGCTTGCCTAGCTCCTCATCCGAGACCGACTCATTCAGTCATCGGGAATTCATGTTTGTAACGAGTGTATGACGGCGTGATGCAACGGTGCAATGGACACAGGTAATGTTTTTTCATGCATTGCCCATCAACCAGCTGAGCACAGCACGGCGCGACGGACCGCTGATGCATTCGACAGCAGATGTACACGCCTTAGAAGAGCGAACCCTGCGGCGTATCCACCTTCGGTGGCAGCGGCTTCTCGAACCGGCTGCGATCCAGTTTCGGCCAGTGGCTGTTCTGCGCGTTGAAGCCCAGGCGCTTGCGCGCCAGCTTGAAGCGGTTGCTCAACAGCTCCGCATATACGCCCTGGCCACGCATGCGCGTGCCGAACTGGCTGTCGTAATCCTTGCCGCCACGCAGCTGCTGGATCGTGCTCATCACATGCGCGGCACGATCCGGATGATGGGTATCCAGCCAATCGCGGAACAGCGGCGCCACTTCCAGCGGCAAGCGCAGCAGTACGTAGCCTGCGGTGCTGGCGCCGGCATCGTGCGCAGCCTCCAGAACGGCTTCCAGTTCGCTGTCGTTGATCCAGGGAATCACCGGCGCCACCATCACACCGACGGGAATGCCCGCTTCATGCAGGCGCTTCATCGCACGCAGGCGCGCATGGGGTGCCGAGGCACGCGGCTCCAGTTTTGCCGACAGGTGCGGATCCAACGATGTCACCGAGAAATGCACGCTGACCAGGTTCTCCGCCGCCAGTGGTGCGAGCAGATCGATGTCGCGCTCGACCAGCGCGTTCTTGGTGATCAGCGAGAACGGGTGTTTGGTTTCGAGCATCACCTCGATCAGCTGACGGGTCAGCTTGAACTTGCGCTCGATCGGCTGGTACGCGTCGGTGTTGATGCCCAGCGCGATCGGTTGCGGCACGTAGCCCGGCTTCGACAGTTCCTTGCGCAGCAGCTGCGGCGCGTTGGTCTTGGCAAACAGCTTGGTCTCGAAGTCGAGCCCGGGCGACAGGTTCAGATAGGCATGCGAGGGGCGCGCGAAGCAGTACGAGCAGCAGCACTATATGTGCTTGAAACAAAGTGCTCACTTAGCCCTTCATTTCGCTCAAAGACTAAAGACTACGTGACTCCACCACGAAGCGGGCACTCCAACCGACTGCCTAGACTGGTCGGTTAGCCACTCAGCAGCCACGTGGCCTCGTGGAGGTCGGATGCTTGCGCGCTCTGCTTTGGCTCTCCACACCTGCGATCGCCCCATACTGGCCATCCGCCCCACTACGGCATCTCGGATGTCCGCAACTAGAGGCGTCGAACCATTCGCAGAATAGGCACCTACGCGGCACTGAGTCACCATCTCACTCCTTCAACTATCGAAGAAACTCTACCGGCGCAGGAAAATCCTCATAGCCGGCATACATCACATATCCGGCATAGTTAACGTATGGCACGCGACTCATGCTTCTGGCCCGAGGTGTGAACGAACTCCACCGCCGCCCCTTCTTTGCAAGCGATGTAATTAAGCGATTTTCATTCTTAATCTCACCCAGATATCTTCCGTCGGCCGCATAGATCTCGGCGCCATGAATAATTCCAGCGTGAACTCCATCATGCGTTATAAGGTGGTCGTTCTCGATCCAACCAAAAGACTTGCCGCTCCAAGTCCATACCCATTTCATAAGATGCCCCTTTTTAAGGATGCTTCAGCTTTTTCATAGACTATATGGCGGCCTGGAGGGAGTTTCATGACCGCACTGATTAGACGTATTTCCGTCAGTTCAGGATGGTACTTCCAGTAGGCCGCCAATCTTTAATGTAAAGGACTGACATATCTGAAAGCTGTAGCACTGAGAGCTCTCGCAGGAGCTTGGCCGCATCTGCGCCATACCTATCAACATCATCTAAAGCAATGAACGATTGCTTGGAAACGAGCGTATATTGCCGTATCAATTTTGCAACCGTATCGTTTGAGATGTTCTTGAAAAGCACGGAATCATGTGCAATGACCGGAAGCTTCGTGCTCTCAAAGACGGAAAGATCAAAAAGAATCATTCCAAGGTAGGCAGTTCCCGTCCCCGTGTCTTCAAAGGTCTCGAATTTGTAGCCTGTCTCGCTTAGCCAGAGTTCCGGAGCCCTTCTGGTCTCACCCAGGGCCGCAGCTGTCAGCCGTAGCATCCCCGCGTTGACTATTTTTTGTACATCCCACACGATTCCCTGTTTAACGCTCGTAAGGTTCTCTCTGGCCAGCTGTACAGCTTCCTTCGTGGTGGTCGCCAGTTCATATGACTGCCTGCTGGCTTTCGCCTCCTCCAATGACCTTGCCACGCCATAGATGTGCTCAACGAGCGCTTCTGGCTGGTCCACTGTGCGCATAGCGTCTGAGACCTTGCTGTCTATTTCTTTGACCTCAGCATCGATGGCATCAACCTCCTGCCGTAACCCTTCCATCGATTGCAGCAGCTGCTCCTGGAGGATTCCTGCGACTCCATCGTGAAAATGCTCGACTTCAGCCAGACGTTCCACGTTGACCTCCGGGAAGTACCTCTGCAAATCTCGGAAGTTGTGGGCCCCCAATCTACGACGTCCGGCTATATTCAGCTCAAGTCTCTGAAGCCTTCCTGCCAGTATTGTTCTCCGGGCAAGAAGGATCTCCTTTCGCTTTCGGAGGTCCAGGACTTCTCTATTAACTATCGTCTCAAGGCTTACAGCATAGCTTGCTAGACTTTCGCGAACGCTCGCGAGGTCCCGTTCCAAGTTGGCGACGGCAATGCCTGCCTGTTTGTAGGCTGTTTTGGTCAGCTTTGGAATTAATTCATCAGCCTGCGCCGCTCTGAGAGTCTTCAGCTGCTTTTCGGCCTTCTTGGACTCCGCATCACTTTGCTCAATAGGCTCGAACATGCCATAGGTTTTGATCAAGTTGTCAACGCAGTCCCGGCCACTGCTATTTGGTGACGCATGCAATGGCAGGTCGGGAATCAGGTTGTCTTTGCCCCAAACACGCAGGTGTAGTCCAACGGCCGACCGGAACGACTGTTTTGGAGAAGGCAACTCATAGAGTTTCTTGAGACGAGCATTGAACTCTGAGAGAGAGAGCGAAGTCGTTGGATCATAGTTTTGATCGCATGCATATACGCTATCAGGAGTGAGAGTCTCGCGTCTGAATCGATACTCCAACCCATCAAACTCAAACATAAAATCGTAATGGTGATGCCCCAGCTCCCTAACAACATCCTTGTTCCAGGTGAGGAAAGTGCTTCCTCCAAAAACGAAGTCAACTACCATCAGAAGCGTTGACTTCCCGATAGAATTAGTGGCCTTGTCGTCCCCTAGGACAACATTCAGCCCTGAGTGGAACCTCACCACTTCTTTTCGGAAAATTTTGCAGCGAATCTCACGAAGCAAGAGAGATCTCCCCGGTGCCAAAGTCAACATTTATTCGGCCTAACACGTAAAGAACGTCGATAGCCAGAAGGAACTGATCAATGCTCTCGAAGCTCCCCTCTACGTCTCGCAGTAGATCAGCCAATGACCGCTTGATCTGGATGCGGTCAATGATGGTCGCTAGATGCGCGAGCGCCGACTCTTGATACGGAACAACTTTGTTAGGTGTAATCACTCAGAACACCTCACAGTTCTGGATGAAGAATGATGCGACAGCCTCTGCGGACTCGAGTGACTCAGCGTTCGAACGGAGTGATATCCAATGAACCAGCCCCTGAAAGATCTTCGCCTGCGACCACTGCTGCTTCTTCATTGTTAGGTAGTACGACCTAACCTGTGCAAGGATTTGATCTGAGCTACCTGGATCAGTCCGCTCGATTTCCAGAAGTGCGGTTTGTACGTAGCCGAAGTAGTCCTCGACTGCGTACCTGACCTTGTTTCTCGTCACCCTGGGTAAGGCAGAGTCCAGCTTCTGGTCAAGAGTTTTCGGGTCGTAGGAGAGACGTACCCCCGTCTCTTCACTTGCCGGTAGATTGTGCAGTCTTCCCACAATCTTTGAGATATGACTTTCGAGCGGATACTTTGAGGCTATCTCGCGGCTACGTTCGAGCTGAATAGCCTCCTTCTTTACCGCGTAGAGCTCTTGGTACTCGGATTCGGTCCTAGGATGGTCGAACCTTCGATGACATCGCTCGCAGAGCGGGATCATATTGTCTACATGATTGTCATCATCAGAGAGTCGCTCTACGGAAGCTAACTCCACCCTCTCTGCAGGTGTTGGGTTCAGAGGATATATGTGGGCGAGATCGTAGGATTTGTGGAGTCTTCCATTCTTTTCGTTGAAAAGACTTTGGTGGCAGACAGGGCATCGGCTACCGACCTGGGTTAGCAGGGCAGCGGTCTCCGCGTCGTTATACTTACGCCTATCCTTTGCCACTAAGCGCCCCCTTTCTCCATTTGCGCTTGGTCCTCTGGTTCAGGCCAGCGCCATACGCAATTCTAGACTGAAACCGGTCCCCAGCGCTCTAAGCGTCTACACCCCAAGCTGGCTGATTGAAGCGCACGTGAAGCGAGGCAGGAGCCCGGAAATCTCAGATTTTTGAGTGCACCGCACTAACCAGACGTTGGCTACTAATTTTGACTAACTGGATCTTGGCATCGAAATAAATTTTCTGAAATTTCGGCGCGATGTCAATCTTTAAAGAAACGGGTGACGGTCCGACAATTGGTCAACTTGCCGCTTGGGGTAAAAAGTGCTGCTCAAATGTCTTCAGCAGCGGTGCATCGTTTAGCTCCTTAACGCGCGCGCGCAGATCGCCGGCCTCAAGCACTCTGAGCTCGAACTTGCTTGCGTTCGCATTCTTCGTTTTCTCAACTCGAGTTCTGGCTTCTTCTGATAAGGTTCCGCTGGTCCAAAGCTCGAACTTCGGGAGAGGCCCAGGCCAACCGATCTGCTCAAGATGGTGGCGGACTCGCTTGATTCTAGTAGTAAGCCAAAGGCCAACCTCTTCGTCGTCCACTTTTGTTCCTGGCGCGATTCCTTTGCATTCAATCATTATGGCCTCTACACCTTCATTGGCAGTGTAGACGTCTACTTCGGCAATACCATCTTCACCTTTGCAGATTTTGTTAAGTTTTACCTGAGCTCCTGCCTTCCTTCTCACGACCTCAGCTACCAGCAACTCGAAGAGGGCTCCTCTCATGTTGCCAACAGCCCCTTCGAGCTTGCCCAGCTTCGAGAACAGCTGATCAAATTTCTCTGGATCAACGACACCCTTAGCTGCCTTCTGCAGTGTATGGGCTAATTCTCGGAATCCTTCGGCAGCATCTTTGCCGAAGAGAGAGGCAGGGGTGGCGGGAATGATCCCAGCCCCACGCAATGCCTTGAATGCATCTGCCTCATAGCCATGGGCCACAAGCATGTACATCGTACGTCCGATGTTCTTTAGAGCTTCGGTTGATTGAACCTTATGCAAGAATGGTTCGATGTGGGCAGCTTGAACCCTTTCGATCAACAGAACATCGCAGACCATCCAACCGGGCCTTACTCCCTTATCCTTCTGCCTCATGATCGTTGACGTCAGATAGCTCGGCGCTGCTAGATCCCACGCAAACGTTCCTACACGAGGCATCTGCGGTCCCCTAGTGTGCACCTTGTTGTAGCTGACCAGGGCGAGTCTGCGTAGCCACTCCTTGACGCTTTCGAGGAGAATTCCTTCGGCAACCAAGCGCGCCTGGACCTCTGCGGCTAGATCATCGAAGCTCCGATGTTGATGCAGTTCGTACGTCTTCTTCGACATTACGCACATGCCTAGGCCTGGCACCTTGGCTATTGCCAGAACATTCGCGTCGATCAGACGCCGTAGTAGCGTCGTGGCTGATATGTGCTTCTTCTGAGCAAGTGGCGCTCCACACACGGCCTGGAACTGGGCCTCCGGCACCAGCTCGCGTGCCTGAACAGCGCCCAGCGCTCGCGCGTACGGGCCGTTCGCAGCGTGGATGGCATCGTAGAGTCGCTCCCAGTATCGTGGGGAGGCGTAGTCGTCCTGATGATAGACAAAGCGCGCTTTCCGCGCGAACGGCAAGTGAGCCAACCGCTTAACTTTAGGATCGCCTCGGCTTACACGTTGACGAGCTGCGCCCGGCGTCATGCCACGCTTGCTGACGAGGAACTCGGTGAGCTCAGTGCTCAAACAAGGACCAATGGCCTTAACGAGGTCGGCTAACACGCTGGAGCACTCCTGTCACAGAGCGCTATTTATAACATTCCACTACGTGGCCGGGCCCTTTTTCTCGCGGCCTCGCATTATTCCTTTACAATCAAATGCTTACGTAAGCTTTTTTCTGAGAATTAGCGCTCTTGTCACAGTGGTGTTGTCACTGGACCGTGGACGTAGCCTTCCAGCACCTGTCGTAGAGCCTGTTCGACAGACAGACTGCCGATTGCGAATTGCGTGAGCGCGCTGCGGCGCTCCAAGCGATCAAGCTAGTCGTCACCGGTGTCCGGACACTTCACACGTTCTCAATGATCTGGAATCTATGCGGCCCCCATCATTTCGATTGTCGCTTGTAGGGCAGTGGTTAGTTTGCAGCAAAGCTTGAAGGGCGCTCACTGGAGGGACTGCTGGAACAAGCCGTCAACATGAGGTTGCGAGATTTGAAATAGCTCAAGATCAGCTGGTAGACGTCCGTAGTTCTGATCTACTACATCACGAGGCACAAGGAATATATCTGACTGATCTAGCAGCACATCGCCATCGATAACCTCCAGATACACCAGCGCGACGATGTGGTAGTGAGCCGGCAAGCATACCCGGCTAATGCGCGTACCTGTCGTTGTCTTGACCTGGACCCCTCGAAATGCTTCCCCCTTGACCGCAATCAGATCATTGCCGGAGTCCCTGATCGGCGGAGCTGCCTGAACGCCATACTGAAGCAGACGGGTTTGGACGAGCAGTTCGCCCATAGTCCCAATGATCACGCGATCCGTCAGCACGTTGCCCATGGCGCTCCATTAGTCATGTCTTTGGTCTCGACTGTGGATACTTGACTGAGGTGATCATTGGGCGGAGGACCCAGTTCCATCAGACGGAACGACCAAGTCTCCTGCGCGCCACTAAACCATATCCACCTCAACTCCAGGACCGATGTTTTTGCCGGCCTAGGTAAGCTGTCCAGCTAAGCTAGACCCTATCAATCATAGGATTTTTTTTATTCCCTGCGACGACTGCGCGCTACCTACTACTTGTCCTTAATCTGGCTGGCGCGGACATTCTTCACTAGCTTCGATACTTGCTCAGAGACCTCAGTTGAGGAGAACCCCAAGGCAGATGCGATGAGACAGAACTCCAGAACATCCAAGCGCCTTGCGCCGGACTCAACCGAAGAAATTCTCTGCTGGGGCCATCCCAGATGGGAAGCCAGCTTGGCTTGACTGACCCCCAGCGACTCACGTCGCTCGCGAAGCTGGCTGACCAACCGAAGGTACGCACTTTGGTAGATCGTTTTAGTAGCCATCGGGTCCGCCTGTAGGGGCGGAATGGAATCTATGGCCGAGGCAGCGGATACATGAAAATTGTGTAGACGGGTTCCCGGCAGCTTGCTAGCATCGGAGCTGGTTGAAGTGCCGGGGATCGAGTGATCTATGGACGTGACCAACAGACCCTCATCTCCCCGTGGCCAGACCTCGATGCGCTACTGGTATCGCTTGGGCCGTTCTACGCATGCGCGTGGTGTGCGCTTGAGCGCTCAACTTCGATCTCCGCACCTGTAGCCGCTGACCCAGCTACTGCGCAGCACCTGCTGCTATTCCTTAAGGCAGCGGGTGTTCTGGCTGAGACGGGCTCGTCAAACGGTTCTACAAGGCGCTCTCTTTACGACCCTATAAGCTGGAGCTATCGGGAAAGCAGTCGGCTGCCAGGCGATCTGGGTGCTTCACTAACCCATGCACTGAGAGCCTGGTGCCCCTCGCTTGGAGCACACGACCGTCAGTGGCTTTGGCGTCAGCTCTCCGACCGAGAAGTTGCCGCCTATCTCGTGTCACTGCTTCGCAAGCATCGAATCGGGATTCAGCACGCCGAGGAGATCTTACGCGTGCAGGAAGAAGGCTGGCTTCAGCTGAGCTTGGGACGCAAGCGATATGTGCTTTGGTCATCAATTCGAGGAGCCGCCAGTCACTTCTTGAGCACCGGCGGCGACGAATCCGCGGCAGTCCGCGACGATTGTTCTTCCCACCCTCAGAGGTGACGTGCATGAACAGGTCATCTTGGATCTGAGGAATTGCGAAGCCTCGAATTCGAGCAGTCCAATCTCTCACGAACTGGATAAGGCGTTCGGGTGCCAACTCGTAGTCGCTGGCAGGAATGGCGCGCCTTTGCGGGGCGCCAATCTGGCTTGGGCCGGCCCTTCTTTTGGACGATTTGATTAGAAGCCTGGCTTCTCCGAGGAACTCGATGGGGACAATCCCACTCAACGTCAGCTCTCGCAGAGTCTGCTCATTGAATCCCGTGTGCATGCTCAACAGCAGAAAGAATGGCACTAGGTCAATGCCGATGGGATGGGCGATTCGGCGTAGCTCGAAGTACTCATCCTCCTTCATGTCCCTCAGGCCCGGCAGGGTTCTGACTGTCTTGAGCAGCGGATAGTTGCCGCCGAATTCATCGAGTATCCAGGCTACCTTCGCTTCGGGACCGGAAGTTCTCGGCTTTCCACCGTCCATCAGCGCCGCTAGCTCCTCATGCAGCCTGGGTAGGGATGACCAGACATCATCCATGGTCTCCTTCGCCTGTTTGGCAGCTGCGGTCATCACCACCCCAAGCCTTTCGGTCGGGTCTTCCTTGGGCATGCTGACGGCCGGTTTCCCGGCAAACGGCTGGTGAGCTACTGATAGGCGTTTCCAAGCCGAGTCCAGCTTGTGTAGCGCCTCAGCCACTTTCTTGTAGGTCTTGTGATAGTTCAGCTGTGTGTTGATCGAGAACCGCTTTTTGCCTTCCTCGGTTGCATCGAGGAATTCGACGAAGGCGTTTCCGATGCCCTCGGGAACGTCGCCTGGGGAGTTGATCTCTATTTGATTCTCCCGCGCAAATTTCACGAAGCCGCTGATGAAGTTGTTTGCTGAACTACTTCTGGTAGACCTAGCGTCGTATCGAAAGGCGAGGCAGTAGGCTTGGGCAAAGATTGGCGCTGCGGCGCCGATTTGCTTCCAGCGGGTGAGGTTCACGATGTTCGGCTCTAGGCCGGCTTCTCTATCGAAAACCGCCACCATCTTCTGATCGGTAGTATCAACCCTCCACCCATACTCAGTTGTGCTCTGAGCATCCTGCTGTGGTGAGGCTTGGCGCTTGCAATCTTGCTGCGGAGTGTGCCTTGCGTGAGAGATTCGTTTACCAGCCATAGATCTCAGTTGGTTCAGCGATAGGAGTGTCCACTCGTACTCTGAGTGGCGGTACTGCACGGAGGGCTTAGGCCTGTGTTCATTTCATGCTGGCGTTGATTCTTTGCAGGATCTCGCTCTCCAGCTCGCTGTAGTGGGCCTCGCAGCTTCGGAGGTAGATGGACTCAGTGGTCTGACGCATGGCGTGACCGAGAACCAGCTGGATGTACTTGATGGGGTCTGGATCGCCAGCTATCTGTCGCGCCACATAGGTGTGTAGGGCGAACGTGTGCCGGAGCGCGTGGACCGTGATTCGCTCGCGGGATGCACGCTCATAAGCTACATCGTCTTCGCTTGCTAGTTTCTTCAGATACCCGTCTCGCGCTCTGGCGAAAACGCGATTGAGTGTTTCGGGAGTGACTGGTTCGCCTTTGTAGCGCGAGCTCTTGGTCCTTTGAACGAAGAGGAAGCCGTGATCCATTCCGCGCCTGGCTGTCCTCGCCCCAAGCAGGCGAGCTCTCTCCTCCACGGCATATCTTTTGAGCGCGTTGAGCAGCCAAACGGGAACTGGCACCTTCCGCTTCTTCGATCCCTTACCCATTACCTGGATGGCGACTTGAACAAAGTTGTCCTTTCCATTCGTGATCGCGTTCAGGACTGTCTGAGCTTTCAGATCGCAGACTTCTGCTCTTCTAAGTCCAGCATGCCTGCAGAGCTCTGCCATGAGGCGTGGGCCGGTCAGGCCATCGCTGATGATGAGTTCCCCGTCCTCCACATGGGTGGGAGTAGGGCCAAGCTGGTCGAACACACCATTGAGTGTGTCTATGTGCAGCGCGGTAACGTGTTCGTCCGCCTCATTGAGACCCGGAAGCTTCACTCCAACGTCGAGGTTGAGAGCCGTGCCCTGTGGCGTCTGCACCTCCACGATAGCGAAGCGGTTTTTCAGGTAGCCACGGCTCTGGCAGAACCGGATGGCCTTGGTCAATGTTGACCAGCGGCGACGTATCGTACTTGCCGCAAACTTTCTAAAGGTCACAGGCGAGATGCTGTTGTTTAGATCGTATGCATAGCGGTATGCCGTCATCTCCGGATCGTTTTGAATGTGTGCGCTTCCCAGCGCATTGATCCTTTGCTTTGGGTGCTTTTACGCGCCGGATTTCAGCGTCATAGATCGTCATGGCGCGAGAACATAGTCGCACCATTGTTCCGAGTTCAAGGCTGGAAAAATTCTTGTCGGAGATCGCTCGGACAGCCTCAATCTTCGAACAGTTAGTTGTGGGAACTCAATGCGTTACGCTCAGAGGGAAGGATGCGCTGCAGTTCTTAGACCGATTTCACAGAACGAAGTTTGTGCGACTCACGTCGCATTTTCTCCAAGGCCAGTGCGCAGCTTGTGCGCTCGCTGCGGAGCTGACTCGGTGCTGCAGCATGCAACGCTTCAAATTTTTTGCCTGTAGGCAACCATGTCCGAGGTCCTTTGACCTCTACCTACCGTTAGTGGTAGTGGCGCTCATTTGCATGCTTGCCGCAAGCCATACATGTGCGATGCAAGCTGTATCGGCCTTGTTTCTCGGGACCAAGGGGGCCGCCACAGTAGGGGCAGATAGGACCATGTCCGAGTTCAGCTTGCCTGAAGCGATAGGTTGTCCAAGCGCCGAGAATAAAGGCACAAACCATTCCGGCCACTGGGAGCCAGATCATCGCCTGATAGAACCCTCTGATCATGCTATTGCCGCTTAGCGAGGACACTATGAGCGCGCAGATCAAGGACAAGAAAGCGGCCAGCAGGGCAGGGAAGTACAAGCGCAGTAGCTTCAGCCAGTTCATAGGTTTGCTCTCCGTCGTCGTGGGAAGGCTAGGCTCAGCCTGTCTCACGGCGTGAGACCGTTTCGTTCCTAGTTGCCTGCAGCGATCGCTCTTTTTCGGCGTTAGAAGAGTTGGCCTTGTGGGGAGTACTCCCTAGGAGGCTGGAATAGTTCTGTGTTTAGAGGCGGGAGCTTTGTGAAGCCAAGCTGCCGGTGTGCCTTCTTGAAACGCTGCGCCAGGAGGTCTGCGAAGGGCCCGGTACCACGCATGCGCGTTCCGAAAGTGGAGTCGTATTCCTTCCCACCATGCAGTTGGCGCATCAGGCTCAGCACATGTTCCGCTCGATCCGGATAGTGCAGCTCCAGCCATTCTTTCCAGATTTCCTTGATCTCGTTGGGTAGACGCAGCAACACATACCCTGCAGCCCGCGCTCCATGGGCATGAGCTGCTTCGAGGATCGCCTCGAGCTCGTTGTCAGTGATGCGGGGAATTACTGGGGCAACCAGTACTCCGACCGGAACGCCGGCTCTATGCAGTGCATCCATCGCCCTCAGTCTCGCATGCGGTGCCGCTGCCCTGGGCTCGAGCTTGGCTGACAGCTTTCGATCAAGTGTGGTCACGGAGAAGTAGACCGTGACCAGACGATCCTTCGCCATCGCTGCGAGCAGGTTGATGTCGCGGGTGATCAGCGCACTCTTGGTGACGAAGCTCACAGGGTGGCGCGTCTCGGCCAGGAGCTCAAGGCATTGGCGGGTAATCTGATAACTCCTTTCGATAGGCTGGTAACCATCCGTGTTGATGCCTAGCGCGATTGCTGCACATTTGTAACTCGGACGGCTTAGCTCACTACGCAATCGCTCTGCGGCATTCGTCTTGGCAAAGAGCTTCGTCTCAAAGTCCAAACCCGGCGATAGGCTCAGGTAAGCGTGCGAGGGTCTGGCGAAGCAGTAGACACATCCATGTTCACATCCCCTGTAGGGATTGACCGATGCGCTGAAGCCAACATCAGGTGAAGTGTTCCGGCTGATCACACTCCTCGCCCGCTCTTCAGTTACCTCGGTCCTCAGCGGGGGCATCTCGCGAAGATCTTCATAGACTGATTCCCAGCCATCATCGATTCCGACTGTCGCTGTCGTATCGAACCTGCTCGGTACGCGTGAGGCGGAGCCTCGGCCTTTGATTGGCGCCTGGACCTTGCGGGCGTCTTGTTCCATATCTCCCCCAAGCCCTTCAGCGAGCAATTAGTATTATTGCTAACCACAGGCAGTGCAACTGGCGGGGATTCATGTAGCTGTAGGGACTGAGCTGAATTCGACGTCCCACTGCCCCCAGAGTTATCCACACCTTCAATGGTAGGCGCCGTTGAGCCTGGCGGCTCGGTTGGGTTCTTCGAAGTACGGGCACGAACCAGGAGTCGTTCCATTGGCCCTGGCAGAGAGGCGCGGGCTGCATTCCGTGTGCAAAGTGCTCATCAGAACTCGTGTATGTAATTGTTTTATATAAATAATTGCCGTGAGCACTTACGGCACGTTCGCACCGTGCTCGCAGCCTCGATACGGATTCACCGACTGGCTGAAGCCAACGTCCGGCGAGTTGTTGCGGCTGATGATGCTGCGCGCGGTCTCGGCACGCACTTCGGTGCGCAGGCGAGGGGCGAGGAATTCTTCGCTCTCGTCCATCGCCCAGCCGTCGTCCACCGCCTCGCTGACGGTGCTTTCGAAGCGCCCGGCAAGGTGGGACGTGGAACCTCGGCCCTTGATGGCGGCCTGGGCGTTGCGAGGGGGGTGCTGCATGTTGCCCTCCGGCCGTTACGAGATATTAGTGTTATTGCTAACCACAGGCGGCGCAAGCGGGCAGGATTCACGTAGCTGTAGGGGCGGAGGCGTATGGGACCGCACGTTGACCCCAGACTTGTCCACAGGGTTGCGTGGCTTGCGACCGGGCGCGCGCCATCGCCGCGGCAGGCCAGCATGGGCCACGGGTGTCTCAACAGCTGCGATGGGAAGATCGGCTACAGGGACGCACGCCAGGCCGGAATACGGCGACCTGCCGCACGTCCTCCGGCTTCAATCTGCCGGGGAAGTCCCATGCACTGCTACAGCAGTGCCAGGTAACCCTTCACCGTGGCATCCAGGCCGTCGTACAGCGCCTCGCCGATCAGCGCGTGGCCGATCGAGACCTCCAGCACCTCCGGCACATCGGCCAGGAAGTCACGCAGGTTGTCCTGCGACAGGTCGTGTCCGGCATTCACACCCAGGCCGACGGCCTGTGCACGGCGTGCGGCGGTGGCAAACAGTTCAAGCATTGCCCGTACGTCGCCAGCAGCATGGGCCTCGGCATACGGGCCGGTGTACAGCTCGATGCGGTCGGCGCCGACCTCGGCCGCCTGTTCCAGCAGCGGGTTGCCGGCATCCACGAACAGGCTCACCCGGCAGCCCATCGCCTTCAGTTCGGCCACCAGCGGGCGCAGTCGCTGCGCGTCGCGCTCGAAGTCGAAACCATGGTCGGAGGTGATCTGGCCATCGCCATCGGGAACCAGCGTGGCCTGTGCCGGGCGCGTCTGCGCGCACAGCGGCAGCAGCCCGGGGTAGCCCTCACGCGGCGGCGCGAACGGGTTGCCTTCGATGTTGAACTCGACGCCCCGCGCACGGGTCAGCGCCGACAGTGCCAGCACGTCCTCGGCGGTGATGTGGCGGCGGTCCGGCCGCGGGTGCACGGTGATGCCATGCGCGCCTGCATCCAGGCAGGCCTGGGCGGCACGCACCACGTCCGGTTCGGCACCGCCACGCGAGTTGCGCAGGACGGCGATCTTGTTGACGTTGACGCTGAGCTGGGTCATGGAACGGGACTACGGGGAGTAAGAGGGAGGGTCGCTGCCGTCGGCCGGAGTCACCTTGGCCTGTTCGCGCAGACGCCGCAGTTCGTCGCTGTCCACCAGTGTCGCCGGATCGCGCTGAAGGTCGCCAAAGCGTGCGACGTAACGGCCACGCACCCACGCCAGCAGGAAGGCGAGGGCGCCCAGCAGGGCCAGTGACATCAGCCCCATGTTCGGTGTTTTCAACGCAAAGGCGAAGCAGCCCAGCGCCAGCAGCAGGTACAGCCAGTACATTGTCAGTCTCCCCGGGCCACCGCCGCAGTGTAGCGCTGCCTCACAGCAGCGGCGAGGCCAATCGCGCGAAGGCCTCGGGCAACCGATGCAGCCACAGCGAGCGTCCTGCCTGGTCGTGTACGCGGGTGGCACGCTCGAACTCGGACTGCAGCAACAGGGACAGTTCCGCCACCCGGCCACGGTCGCTGATCATCATCGACAGCTCGAAGTTCAGGCGGAAGCTGCGGTGGTCGAAGTTGGCGCTGCCAACGATGCAGACATCATCGTCGGCGATGAAGGCCTTGGTATGCAGCATGCGCGGACCGTACTCGTAGATCTTCACTCCCGCATGCAGCAGTTCGTCGAAGTACGAGCGGGCGGCCTGGGTGACGAACCAGGAGTCGCTCATCTTCGGCACCAGCAGGCGCACGTCCAGGCCGCCGAGTGCCGCCGACGTCAGCGCCATCCGCGCCGCCTCGCCAGGTACGAAGTAAGGCGTCACCAGCCAGACCCGCTCACGTGCTTCCTGGATGGCGGCCACATGCAGTCTGTGGATCGTCTCCCATCCCGAATCCGGGCCGGAGACCAGCACCTGCGCGTCGATCGCGCCGTCGCCGCGCAGGGCCATATCGCTCGGCCACAGCCGGGCGATGTCGAACCGCGAGTGATCCTGGCCACTGGCGTACAACCAGTCCTCGGCAAACACCAACTGCAGGCTGCGCACCACGTGCCCGCGCAGGCGCATGTGCAGATCGCGATAGGCATTCGGGTTGCGACTTTCGTCTTCGTCGTCGGTGATATTGATGCCGCCGGTGAACGCCAGCCGGCCATCGACGATCACCAGCTTGCGGTGCGTGCGCAGGTTCAACCAGGGGCGTTTGAACGGCTTCAGCAGCTGCCGCGGATGGAACCAGACCACGTCCGCGCCGGCATCCAGCAGGGGCTGCAGGAAGCGCTGGCGCACGGCGGAGGAGCCCACCGCGTCCAGCAGCAGCCGTACCTGCACACCGGCGCTCGCCCGTTCCAGCAAGGCATCCCGCAACGCGGTGCCGGCGCGGTCGGGATTGAAGATGTAGTACTCCAGATGCACATGGTCACGGGCCTGCGCCACCGCTTCCAGCAGCGCAGCATAGGTGGCTGCGCCGTCGACCAGCCAGGTCACTTCGGTGGCGGTGCTTGGCGCCAGCCCAGTCGTCGCCTGCGCGATCTTGGCCAGCTCGGTGCAGTCGGCATCGGGTGGGCAGACATCGCTGTAGTGCTCCATGCCCGAGCGCGCGCGACCGCGTCGCAGCCGTTGCCGCTTCACCTTCTGCGGCCCCAGCAGGTAGTAGATGAAGAGGCCGAGGTAGGGCAGCAGCGCCAGCGACAGGATCCAGCTCAGCGTGGCCACCGGCTCGCGCTTCTGCAGCATGATCCAGCCGGTCAGGGCGAGCAGGTACAGCAGATAGGCCACCGCCAGGATCGTTCCCAGGTGGGCGATGCCATCAAGCCAATGGCGCACGGAATCGAAGAGGGCGAGCATCCGCCGATCATAGCGGGCACACGCACCGGTCAGCGGCATTTGTTCCCAGACGCGTTCCCGGCAAGACGCATCCACGCATGGCGTGGATCCACGTGTCGACCAAGGTCGACACCTACCAAGAGCAGGCATGTCATTCAAAAAAAGACGCCCCTGTTTCCAGGGGCGTCTGCAGTCGCGTCATGACTGATGTATTGCGGTGTAGCGATTTACTGCTGCACGAAGCCGATCTTCTTCATCTGAGCATTCTTCGCGGCGGCCAGAACCTTGGCCATCACGTCGTACTCCGAATCCGGGCTGGCATCGATCCGCAGTTCCGGCTGGTTGGTCGGGTCACGCTGGACCTCCTGCTCCATCCGCTGCTGCAGTTCGCTTGCGTTGATCGGGCTGTTGTTCCACGAGACCTGGTTGCTGGCGTCGATCTTCAACTCGATCGGCGGCGGCGGTTCGACCAGCTGCGGCGGTGGGTTGAGCACGCGCTGCGGCAGGTCCACGGCGATCGGGTACGTCATGATCGGCGCGGTGACGATGAAGATGATCAGCAGCACCAGCATCACGTCCACGAGGGGCGTGACGTTGATGTCTGCCATGGGGCCTTTGCCACCACCACTACTGAATGCCATGGCTTATTGCCCCTTCTCTTTGGTCGCCACGAAGCCGACGTCCAGCATGCCCTGTTCCTGCGCGATCTTGGTCATCTCGTTGATGACACGCATCTTGGTGGTGCGGTCACCACGCAGGTTCAACGGCGGCTGCGGGGTCTGCTGGGCGGCGGTCGCCAAGCGCGACTCGAGAGTCTGCTTGTTGATCTCTTCGTCGTTCCAGTAGATCGAACCGTCTTCCTTGACTGCCAGGGTGATGGGACCCTTGCGGTCGTTGGTGTCGTCCGGCTTCTGGACCAGATTGGCCTCCGGCAGATCCACCTTGACCTTGTGGGACATCAGCGGCGCCGTGATGATGAAGATGATCAGCAGCACCAGCATCACGTCCACGAGGGGCGTAACGTTGATGTCGGCCATGGGGCCGCCGCTGTTACCACTACTGAAAGCCATAACGGGCTCCGTCTAGATCTTGGTGACTACGTTCTCGCGGGTACAGCGCGTCGCAATTAGCGGACGCGCGAACCGGTGGCGAAGAAGTCGTGCAGGTCGTGCGCGAAGGTATCGAACTTGCTGATGGTCGCGCTGTTGATCTTGCTGAAGAAGTTGAAGGCGAACACGGCCGGGATCGCGACGAACAGACCGATGGCGGTCATGATCAGTGCTTCACCCACCGGGCCGGCAACGGCGTCGATCGAAGCGGAGCCGGTGGCACCGATCTTGATCAGCGCGCCGTAGATGCCCCACACGGTACCCAGCAGACCGACGAACGGAGCGGTTGCACCGACGGTGGCCAGCAGGGTCATGCCCGACTGCAGCTTGTTGCTTTCGCGGGTCACGGCCTGGCGCAGAGCGCGGTCGACGAACTCCGAACGGCTCAGGTTCTCACCCACGCCGCCGACGGCGCCGCCTTCAGCACGCTGGTGGTGCGCAGCAGCCTGGGCAGCGTCCAGAGCGATCTTCGAGAACGGCTCCGAAGCCGGCTGCTCTTCCATTGCACGGATGGCGTCCTGCGCGTTCGGGGTATCCCAGAACAGGCTGACGACGCGATCAGCGGCGCTCTTCAGGCGGGTAGCACGGAAGATGTTGATGACGGTCCAGTACCAGGACATGGCGGACATGACGACCAGGGTCAGCAGCACGACCCAGGAAACCGCGAAATCACCCGGCTTGGTGGTCATTTCGTGGATCAGATGCTCGAAGCCCATCTGCGACAGGGCGTTGGACGGATTGCCCCCGGCAGCAGCGGCGATGAAAATTTCCTGCAGCATGACGCTTACCTTTGTTGTGTGTGGTGATAAAGGGTGTAGCTAAGCTAAACAATCGAACTGGAGGCGAGGGTGGCCAGGCGGCCACCCGGGCGCATCAGTTCAGCGCAAAGTTGACCGGGACGCGGACGCGGCCAGCAGCCTTCTTACCGCCAGCTTCGGCGGCGTTGAAACGCCACTTGCGGGCAGCTTCCATCGCAGCACGGTCCAGATCGCGGTTACGGCTGGACTTTTCCACCGTGACATTGGTGACGTTGCCCTGGGCATCGACATCAATGATCAGGATCACTTCGCCCTGGATACCAGCGCGGAAGGCGGCCGGCGGATAGCGCGGCGGATTCATGGCCTTCGACGAGATGTCCACGCTGGCCTCGATCGAGGTCGGCGGTGCCGGCGGCGACGGCGGCGACGGCGGGGTGACGATATCGTTCGCGCGCGGTTCCGGCACGTCGACGACCGGCGCCTGCGGCGGCGGCGGGACGGGCGACGGCTTCGGCGGCGACAGATTCTTCACCGGCGGCGGCGGGGTGTCCTGCGGCGGCGGCGGCGGCGGCGGTGGCGGCGGCGGCGGCGGTGCGTCGACGATGGTCACCATGACGTTGCGCTCCTTCTCCGTCACGGCCTTGGGAGCCACGGCGGGAATCAGGAGCATCATGAAGGCCGCCAGATGCAGGGCGATTACAAACGCGATACCGACGATGCGAGGCCAGCTCAGCCCCGAGTCATCGGGTTGTTCGTACCGGTGAACGACTAGTTGTTCCGTCATGCGCCAAGAGCTCAATAGTGGGGCCGGAATCCCGGGGGCGGGATCCCTGATCAGCGGTGCATGACACCGCAGGAACCTCCAAGCTTATACCAATCCTGAGCGCTTGCGCATCAACTGGGCAGGCGTTCAGGCGTTATTCCTACTTACTTCAGGTTGATGATTTTCTTGGCATCAGCCTGGTTCTTCACGCCCTTCGCCAGCGCCTGCTGGGCGGCCTGCTTGGCCTCCGGGACACGACCTTCACTGTGCAAAACACGTGCCAGATTCAGGTAGGTCTCACCGTCCTTGGAGAGCGGGGCGGCCTTCTGCCACGCATCGATCGCCTGCGGCACCTGGTCGGAGTAGTAGTAGGACTGGGCCAGTGCCAGGTAGACCTGGTAATCCGGCTTCAGGATGCCCTTCTGCAACCCTTCGTTGATGACCGCGATGACGTCCTTTTCCTTGTTCTCGGTGTTGGCATAGATCGAGTACAGCTGCTTGTACTCGCGCTCTTCGGTGAGCTGACCGCTGCTGCGCAGCTTGTCCATCACCGCGGCGGCCTTCGGCATCTGGTCGGCCTGCATGTACATGTTGGCCAGGTTCAGCTGCGCTTTCTTGTCATTCGGGTTCTTGGCGGCCAGTGCTTCGGCAGCCTGCACGGCCTCACCGGTCTGGCCGGCTTCGGCCAGCGCGGCCATCAGCAGCTGGTTCCAGTTGTCCTTCGGCTCGGCAGCGCCGGCGATGGCCTGCTTCAGCACCGGGATCGCTTCCTGGTAGCGCTCCAGCTGGTACAGCGCCTGGCCCTTGATGATCAGCTCTTCCGGCTTGGTCGACTTGCTCTCGGCGAAGTACTTGTCCAGGGTCGCCAGGCCTTCAGCGGTCTTGTCTTCCTGGATCTGCAGCTGGCCGAGCATCAGCATCGACTGGAAGTGGCCGTTGTTGTCCAGGCCGTTGAACTGCAGCACCTGCTTCAGGTAGGCGATGGCGGCTGCGGTGTCGTCGGTCTGGTAGGCCGCCTGGGAGGCGAGCTGCGCGGCCAGCGACTTGTCGTACTCGTTGGCGCCTTCGTTGGCCAGGATCTCGTCGGCCAGCGTGCGGGTCTCCGGGAACTTTTCCTTGTTGTAGCTGTCAATCATCTTCTGCAGCTTGCTGCCCAGCTTGGCCGACGACTTCGCTGCCGGTTCCTGGCGGGTCGCGTTCGGGAACAGCACTTCGGCCTTGGCCTGCTTGCCGCCACGGTTGCCACGCTCGGACGAACGCGAGGACTGCGCGAACGCATCGGTGACCACGGCGCCGGTCAGGGCAGTGGCGATGAGGACGGAAAGCACAGCTTTGTGGTTACGGAAAATCATCGTTCACCTCGATCGAACCGCCGGTAGCGGCAAAGTCGGACTGTCAGAAAAATCTGAGCCGCCAAACGTATCAGAAACAGATGGCGTGAGAAATCGTTTTATGTGCTGCAATACAGCATGAATCTGCGCACTCAGCCACACTTTGGACGGCGTCCGGCCGCCTGGGCCTGCTGGTAGACGGGGCCGAGCGCCGGTACATCACGCTGCAACTCCCTGATCCGATTGGCTGGATCGGGATGGGTGGACAACCATTGCGGGCTGCGACCGCCACTGGCGGCCATCATGTTCTGCCACAGATCGACCGCCTGGGCAGGGTTGAATCCGGCCTCGGCCATCAACCGCTGACCGATCACATCGGCCTCGCTCTCTTGGGTGCGTGAGCCGGGCAACAGGAACGCGGTCTGCGCCCCCATCCCGCCGAGCTGGTTGACCGTGCTGGCCGCGCCTTCGCCACCATACGCGCCCGCGAGTGCCCCGAGCACCGCCAATCCGGTCTGCGCGCCCATCTGCCGGGTGATGCGCTCTTCATGGTGGCGGGCGATCACGTGGCCGATCTCATGGCCGATCACTGCGGCCAGCTGATCCTGGTTCTTGGCGACGGTGAAGATGCCGGTGTTGACCCCGACCTTGCCGCCGGGCAGGGCGAAGGCGTTGGGTTCCTTGTCGACGAACACCGCCGTCTCCCACCGTACGCCACGGTACTGAGGCGGCAGCTGTGCGACGAGCGCATTGACCACGCATTGCACGTAGCCGTTCTGGCGGCCGTCGCTGCTGATCTTCTCTTTCTGCTTGGTCTCAGCGAATGCCTGCGCACCCAGCTGATCCAGCTGTGCCTGCGACACGCCGCCCACCATCTGCCGACGCCCGGTGGGCGAGGTGGTGGTCGCGCAGGCGCTGACCAGAGTGGTGATGACGATGGCCAACAGCAGTTGTTTCATGGACCCACCCCCGTGTTCAGAAGCCCAGTGTGTAACGGGTCTGCTTAATCTTTCGTCAAGCGGACAGAGCCTTACGTTGCCCCGAAAAACACCAGGGCTGCAAGCGCCACGGCGTTGTTCAGTGCATGTGCGGCGATCGCCGCCCACAAGGTGCCAGTGCGGCGGTACAGCCAGCAGAATGCAGCGCCCATGCCGCCATAGACCAGCCACAGCTGTGCGATCTCGGCCGGGCCATTGGCGCTGGTACCGGGAATTTCATGGATGAGCGCGAACGCCAGGCTGCTCAGGATCATCCCCAGCCACGGCCGTCCGGCCTGCCACAGACGCCCGAACAGGACACGGCGGAACAGCAGTTCTTCGTAGGCGGGTGCAAGCACCACGGCAAACAACGTCAGGAACAGCGGAAAACGGGCAACCGCGTTCTGCATCAGTTCGAGGTTTGTCGGCACCGGCTCGATGCCCATCTGCTTGGCCACGAAGGCGATACCGTTGCTGCCGATCACGATCGCGCTGGCAACCAGCAGCGTCCAGCCCCAGGTGGAGGGGCGACGGAGTGCGTCCCGCGAACGCTGGCGTTCGGCAGCGTTGGCCGGTCGGCGCCAGAAATACACCAGCAGCGCTGCGCCGCCGGTAGCGACCAGTGCCATCAGGATCTGCCCGAGCGCACCGGGTTGGCCGAGCTGCTGGGCGACCGCTGCCGTATCAGGCATGCCGCCGCCGGATTTGGCGCTGGCATAACCCACCACGATGCCGCGGTAGAGCCCCCAGACCAGACCACTCACCAGGCTCAACCCGAACAGGGTGACGGCGGCGATGCCCAGATCAATGAAAAAACCTGCCAGCGGCGAGGAGGCGCGGGCGGCTGCGGTTGCCGGCGGGACCGGCGGCGGAGCGGAAACCGGGGCGGAAGCGGACATCGATTACCTGCGATCAAGGGACAAAAGCCGGCGCACCTCCCCGCGCGCCGGCCACGATCCGATTGTGTCAGATATCCAGGTTGGCGACCTTCAACGCGTTGTCTTCGATGAAGTCACGACGCGGCTCGACCACATCCCCCATCAGGGTGCTGAAGATCTGGTCAGCGGCCACCGCGTCTTCGATACGTACCTGCAGCAGGCGACGGGTATCGGGATTCACGGTGGTATCCCACAGCTGTTCCGGATTCATTTCACCCAGACCCTTGAATCGCTGGATCTGACGGCCGCGCTTGGCTTCGTCCAGCAGCCAGTTGCGGGCCTGCGCGAACGAGTCGATCTCGATCGACTTGGCGCCACGGGTGATGACCGCGCCTTCGCGGACCAGACCGTGCAGCAGCTGCGCTGCCTGGTGGATGCCGCGCAGTTCGCCGCTTTCCAGCGCAGACAGCGGCAGCACCTGGATGTGCTGTTCGCCCATGTGGCTGCGCGTGACCAGCACTGCAGCCGGACGCTGCTCGTTGGGTTCCTGCAGTTCCAGGGTGAAACGGGCGCTGCCGAGGTTGCCTTGGTTGAGGTGCTTGGCCAGCGCGTCCAGGCCTTCGCCAGGACCTGCATTGCGCAGGTTTTCCAGCTCCAACGGCATGAAGTCGACCAGCGCTTCGAGCAGGTTGCGATCGTAACGGTGGGTATTGCGGTTGATCGTGTCCTGCGCGGCAGCGTAGGCAAGCAGCAGCTTTTCCAGCGCCACGCCATCGATCGGCGGCTCGCCGCCGGCCGGCACCAGCCCAGCGTTTTCCACCGCGCTGCTGGCCAGATAGCTGTCCAGCGCCGGATCGTCCTTCAGGTACAGCTCCTGCTTGCCCTGCTTGATCTTGTACAGCGGCGGCAGGCCGATATAGACATAACCGCGCTCGATCAGCTCCGGCATCTGACGGTAGAAGAACGTCAGCAGCAGGGTGCGGATGTGCGCGCCGTCGACGTCGGCGTCGGTCATGATGATGATCTTGTGGTAACGCAGCTTGTCCGGGTTGTACTCGTCGCGACCGATACCGGTGCCCAGCGCGGTGATCAGCGTACCCACCTGGTCGGACGCCAGCATGCGGTCGAAGCGTGCACGTTCCACGTTGAGGATCTTGCCGCGCAGCGGCAGCACGGCCTGGTTCTTGCGGTTGCGGCCCTGCTTGGCCGAACCACCTGCAGAGTCACCCTCGACGATGAACAGTTCGGACAGCGCCGGATCCTTTTCCTGGCAGTCGGCCAGCTTGCCCGGCAGGCCGGCGATATCCAGCGCACCCTTGCGGCGGGTCAGGTCACGCGCCTTGCGCGCGGCTTCGCGGGCACGGGCAGCGTCGACGATCTTGCCGGCGATGGCCTTGGCTTCGTTCGGGTTTTCCTGCAGGAACTCTTCCAGGCGCTGGCCGAACGCGCTTTCCACGGCCGGGCGCACATCCGAGCTGACGAGCTTTTCCTTGGTCTGGCTGGAGAAGCTCGGGTCCGGCACCTTCACCGACAATACCGCGATCATGCCTTCGCGCATGTCATCGCCGGTCAGGTTGATCTTGGCCTGCTTGGCGATGCCGTTCTGCTCGATGTAGTTGTTGAGCACGCGGGTCAAGGCGCCGCGGAAGCCGGCCAGGTGGGTACCGCCGTCCTTCTGCGGAATGTTGTTGGTGAAGCAGTACATCGTCTCCTGGTAGGAGTCGGTCCACTGCAACGCCACCTCCACGGTGATGCCGTTGGATTCGCCGCTTACCGAGATCACGTTCGGATGCAACGGCGTCTTCAGCTGCGCCAGATGCTCCACGAAGCTGCGGATGCCACCCTCGTAATGGAAGTCGTCGCGGCGGCCATCACCACGCTCGTCCACCAGCACGATCTTGACGCCGGAATTGAGGAAGGACAGTTCGCGCAGGCGACGGGCCAGGATGTCGTAGTGGAATTCCACGTTGTCGTGGAAAGCCTTTACCGAGGGCCAGAAGCGCAGGGTCGTACCGCGCTTGGTGCTGGGACCGACCTGCTTGAGCGGATGCAGTGCTGCGCCGTCGGCGTATTCCTGCTGGTAGTGGAAACCGCCCTGGTAGATATCCAGGACCAGCTTCTGCGACAGCGCGTTGACCACGCTGACGCCCACGCCGTGCAGGCCGCCGGAAACCTTGTAGCTGTTGTCGTCGAACTTGCCGCCTGCGTGCAGGACCGTCATCACGACTTCGGCAGCAGACACGTCGCGGTCGAGCTTTTTGCTCATCTGCTCGTGCTTGCCCGTCGGAATGCCGCGACCGTTGTCGGACACTCCAACCGAGCCGTCGGCATGGATCGTCACCGAGACGTGGTCGGCATGGCCGGCGAGGGCTTCGTCGATCGAGTTGTCGACGACCTCGAACACCATGTGATGCAGGCCGGTGCCGTCATGTACATCGCCGATGTACATGCCTGGGCGCTTGCGGACAGCCTCCAGGCCTTCCAGGGCCGTAATGCTGTTGGCGTCGTAGTTGCCGTTGTTTGCCGGGGTGTTCTGTTCGTCGGTCATTGCGCTTGCCGTAGGCTCCGCAGGTCGGACACCGCTTTGAGCGATGTGCCGAGAATGAAGGGATAGCAGCCTGAATTATACCAGCCGGGGCTGAGCGGCCTTGCCGTGCCCACTATGGCACAGCCACGATCTGTGCATGTTCCACGTGGAACCGGGCGATGTTGCTCAGGGTCTCCAGGGCCGCAGGCGTTTCTGTTGCGGTGATGAAGATCTGCGCCGGCGCCGCCAACAAACGGTGCAGTACCCGGCTCTGGTGGGTGCGATCCAGCTCCGAGGCCAGATCGTCCAGCGCAATGACGGGCCACTCGCCACGCTGCTCGGCGTAATCCTCCGCCTGAGCCAGCAGACAGGCGAGGGCGGTGAGCTTGGCCTGGCCGCGCGAGAGCGCATCGCGACCTGGAATGCTGTGAAACGCCACGCTCCAGTCTGCGCGGTGCGGGCCCAGCGAGGTGTAACCCGCCTGACGGTCGCGTTCGCGTGCCAGCAACAGTGCATCGGCCAGTGGAACCTCACTTCGGCGCCAGCCGGGGCTCAGGTTCATGCCCACAATTCCCAGCTGAGGAGCCAATGCCTCGGCCAAGGCGATCGTCCGGGACTGCAGCCGCTCCAGGTAGTGCTGCCGACGACTGGTCAGCGGCTCTCCCGCCTCGGCCAGCTCGTGATCCCAGGTATCGAGCATCCGAGACGGCCCGCCTTGCTTGAGCAGGGCGTTGCGCTGCTTCAGAGCCCGCGAATAGCGCCGCCACAGGGAAAGGAAGTCTGGTTCCACGTGGAACAGGCCCCAATCCAGGAAACGCCGACGCGGTTCACCACCACCACTCACCAAGGCATGGCTGCCTGGTTCAAAGGTGACCACCGCCAGAGCGGCACACAGGTTGCCGAGCTGGGCCACGTCTTCGCCATCCAGACGGCCCTTCCACTCCTGCCCACTGTGCCGCAGCCCTGCTTTTCGCCGCTGCGGGGGCAGATCACCGCGTTGCTCGTCCCATTCCACGAAGACGTCCAGGGCTTCATGGCCCTGACGGACCAGGCCATCGCGTACCCGCCCGCGGAAACTCCGCCCATAGGCCATCAAATGCAACGCTTCAAGGACGCTGGTCTTGCCAGCGCCGTTGTCACCGGTAAGCAGATTCACCCCTGGCTGGGGCGACAGCTCCACCGCATCGAAACGACGCAACTGGTGGAGGGCAAGACGACGAATCTGCATGGGATGTGACAGACCATCCGCACGTGGCGGTAGAGGGGCGGGGAATCATCCAGCTTACTGCATTGGTCAAGCCAGCCGTCATGGCGGGACACGGTCCGGCATCAGCGAGCCCTGTCGACGTTGGAGAACATGTGTTCCACGTGGCGGGGGCGTGACTGCCGGCGACAGGCGACCGGACAGCGGCCGAGATCGTTCAAATCCAGCAGCTGGCCAAGGCTTGAGGAGCCCAGATTTCAACAATCCGGAGACTGTTACACGCACACAAGGCCTGGGAGTGCGCTGGGCTGGCAGTCAATACTCCAAAAATTTCTTGAAATCTGGGGGCGGTGGTCCTGCCAGGTTCCACAGATTTCAAGAAATTCAAAGCATCCGTTCCACGCCATCCACAGGGGGCCTGTATGACTTATACACAAGGTGTGGGCGAACTGTGGATAAAAAAGGCCTTTTTCCTTGGCTGCAAAACTATCCACAGGTTCCCCCCCAGGCTTGATGGCCTATATACAGGGGGTTTCAGCCCTATAAAATTGTTTTAAATCAAAAACATAGCCTACTTCTACATGAAATCTGGCCCTACCATCACCACCAAGCTTTTGATTTATACCCAGATTTAGAAGCTAGGGAGGGCCCGAAATTCCGCGAACGGGAGCTGTGGACAGTGCAGTCAGCACGGCCAGGCAAAGAGCTGGACGAGCGATCGCTGTTTGACGGCGTCAAGGAATTTTCAACCTACGTCGTGCGTGAGACGGCTTGCGAGTTCAATGCCTCCCGGTTCTGATGCACCTTCGTCAGAACCAGGATTGAAATCAGGTTCGCCCAACAGGCAACAGGGGCGGGTACCCGTACCGATGCTCCACGTGGAACAAAAAAAAACGCCCGGGAATTCCCGGGCGTCCATGTGTTCCACGTGGAACGGCGCAGCTGTCAGAGACGCAGCGGCATCACCACATGACGCGACTTCTCACTGCTCGATTCACGCACCAGCGCCGAGGAGTTGGAGTCGCGAAGCTGGATGATCACTTCTTCGTCGCGCAGGGCGGAGAGGGCATCCAGCAGGTAGTTCACGTTGAAGCCGATGGCCAGATCGCTGACCGAGGTGTCGGCTTCGATTTCTTCCTGGGCCTCCTCCTGCTCCGGGTTGTGCGCGCTGATCTTCAGGTTGCCCGGCGAGACTTCGACGCGGATGCCGCGGTACTTCTCGTTGGACAGGATCGCGGCACGCTGCAGCGAGGCGCGGAGTGCTTCGCGATCAACCTTCACTTCGCGGTCGGCGCCGATCGGAATCACTGCCTCGTAATCCGGGAAGCGACCATCGATCAGCTTGGAGGTGAAGGTGACATCGTCGCGCTTCACACGAACGTGGCTGCGGCCAACTTCCAGCTCGATCTCGCGATCGCCGCTTTCCAGCAGGCGCTGCAGTTCGGTCACGCCCTTGCGCGGCACGATGATCTGGCGCTTGGAACCGCTGGGCTTGGCCAGATCGGTTTCGCACAGGGCCAGGCGATGACCATCGGTAGCGACGGTGCGCAGGGCATCGCCGCGCAGGTCGAACAGCAGGCCGTTGAGGTAATAGCGCACATCCTGCTGGGCCATCGCGAACGCCGTGCGCTCGATCAGCTCCTTCAGGGTGGCTTCGCCGATCGCAACGCGCTCGGTGGCTTCCACTTCGTCCACCGACGGGAAGTCGTTGGAGGGCAGGGTGGCCAGGGTGAAGCGGCTGCGTCCTGCCTGCACGGTGATCTTGTCACCGGTCTGCGAGACGGTGATCCGGCTGCCATCAGGCAGGGCGCGGATGATCTCGAACAGCTTGCGGGCGGGAATGGTGGTTTCGCCGTCCTGGGCATCTTCAACCGCGATCCGCGACACCATCTCCACTTCCAGGTCGGTACCGGTCAGCGACAGCTGGCCGTTCTGCACCTGCACCAGGAAATTGGCCAGAACCGGAAGGGTCTGGCGGCGTTCGACCACGTTGACGACCTGTGCCAACGGCTTGAGAAAGGCTTCGCGCTGCAGTGTGAAACGCATGTGGTTCCGTGCCCCTATGCTTTAAAAAAATGTGGAATAAATCAAAAGCTTGGTGGTGCTGGTAGAGCCAGAATCGCTGGAAAACACAGCTAAGTCTTTGTAAACAAAAGGGTTTCAGGCTTCGAAACCCTCTGCATTACCAGCCCCCAAGGGGTGGGGAAAGCTGTGGATAAATCTTCCGCGAAATCCAACGGCATTTTTATCCACACCCTGTCCCGCGCTTGCTACCGGATTCTGCACCGTTTTATGCGGTGACGCCTCATCGGCGTACGTGCATCATTCGCTCAGCTTCCGGATCAGCTTGTCCCAGTCCTCGCGGAGCTTGCCGTCGGCTTCCATCAGGGTGCGGATCTGCCGGCAGGCATGCAGCACCGTGGTGTGATCACGACCGGCAAAGGCGTCGCCGATTTCGGGCAGGCTGTGTTCGGTCAGTTCCTTGGTCAGCGCCATGGCAACCTGACGCGGACGGGCCAGCGACCGGGTCCGACGCTTGGACAGCAGATCCTTGATCTGCAGCCCGTAGTAGTCGGCAACGGTTTTCTGGATGTTGGGAATGCTGATCGCCTGCTGCTGGGCGCGCAGCAGGTCGCGCAGGGTTTCCTGGGCGAATTCGGTGGTGATCGCACGGCCAGTGAAGTTGGCGCGGGCGGTCAGGGTATTCAGCGCGCCCTCGAGGTCGCGCACATTGGAGCGCATTTTCTTGGCAATCAGGAACGCAACGTCATCGGGAATCTCGGCACCACGCTCGCGGGCTTTGGCCAGCACGATCGCAGCGCGGGTCTCGAAGTCCGGCGGCTCGATCGCGACCGACAGGCCCCAGGCAAGCCGCGACTTCAGGCGCGCTTCCAGGCCTTCGACTTCGCGCGGATAGCGGTCGCAGGTCAGGATGATCTGCTGCTTGCCATCGAACAACGCGTTGAAGGTGTGGAAGAACTCTTCCTGGGTGCGGTCCTTGCCTGCGAAGAACTGGATGTCATCGATCAGCAGCGCGTCGACCTGCTGGAACTGGCGCTTGAACTGATCCATGGTCTTTTCCTGCAAGGCCCGGATCATGGCGCTGAAGAACTGTTCCGAACGCAGGTACAACACCTTGGCGCCCGGATTGGCCTGGCGCATCGCGTTGCCGGCAGCGAACATCAGGTGGGTCTTGCCCAGGCCGGTGCCCCCGTACAACAGCAGCGGATTGTGCGCCCGGTCGCCCGGCTTCTGTGCCGCCTGGAATGCTGCGGCCAGACCCAGCTGGTTGCTGCGGCCTTCGACGAAGTTGGCGAAGGTGTAGTGGTTGTCCAGGTTGCCGGCGAACGGGACCTGCGGCTGCACCGGCGCCTGCGCCGAATGGCTGGAAACCGGCGCGATCTGCGCGTCCACGGGACGCGGACGCGAGCCGATTTCAAGAAAAACGTCGCCGAAACCGGCAAAGTGGGTGACCAGCTCGCGGATCCGCGGCAGGTACAGCTCGCGCACCTGATCGACAATGAAGGCATTCGGTGCATACAGCACCAGGCTGTCAGCGCGCAGATCGGCCTGCAGCGGCTTCAACCAGGTGTGAACATCCTCGGGCGGGAACTCCGCCTCGAGTCGCTCGAGACTACGTGACCAGGCATCCATCAGCAATAATTGTCCGGTGGCCGATGCATAGGCGCGAAAAGGCGCCCAAACACAGGCCTGAAAGGGGGGAAATGGATGGCTCAGCCTACCACCGAGCGCCCGCCTTCGGAATGCTTGTCCCCTACTTATTCACAAAAAGATCCACAGCTATTGCACAGCCCGGTGAATTGGCGTAGCAGACAGGGGTTGACGGGAGGGGGGATACCTCTCTAAAATTTCCGGTTCTTTCCGTCCCATTCATACGAGAGGCCCACATGGCCACCAAGCGCACCTTCCAGCCCAGCAACCTCAAGCGTAAGCGCGACCACGGCTTCCGTGCCCGTATGAAGACCGCTGACGGCCGCAAGATCCTGTCGCGTCGCCGCGCCAAGGGCCGCAAAGTCCTGAGCGCCTGATTGCCATGCCGCATCCAGCGGCAGACGCAATCCATTCGACAGTGAATACTGCAGACCCGCGCAAGCGATTCCCTCGCTCTGCGCGGGTTCGCACGCGTGCCGAATATTCAACGGTCTTCAACGGCGCCCGCCGTGTGTCCGATCCGCTGATGACCCTGCACTGGCTACCGGCTGACCGGCCGGCCAGGCTGGGTCTGGCGGTTTCCCGCAAGGTCGATCCTCACGCCGTTGGGCGTAACCGGATCAAGCGCGTCCTGCGCGACGCCTTGCGTCAGACACGAACCGACATACAGCCAGGCGACTTCGTCGTCGTGGCTCGTACTGCTGCGCGTCACGCCAGCAACGAAGATATCCGCCAGGCCTTCCTGCGCCTGTTGCGGCGCCTGCGCGCATTGCCCGCGCCGGGCGTGGACGGCACAATGCCGCCGCCTGATGGCATTGCCATTTCCTCCGTCACCGAGCCGGCACCGCGTCCCGGCCCCGCTGAGCCTGCCTGCTGATGAACCAGACCCGTGTTTTCCTGATCTTTGCCTGGCTGATGGTGGCCGTGCTGCTGTGGATGGAGTGGAGCCGTGAGAAGTCCGCCCCGACCCCGGCGCCGACGACCAGCTCGGCCCCGGCCGCCGCACAGAGCGTTCCGGGTGCAACCCCGGGCAGCATCCCCAGCGCACAGGTTCCCGGTGCCCCGGGCCAGGCCGCTGTACAGGCCCAGGCCAGCGCCACCCCGTCCGCACAGCGCGTGACCATCACCACCGACGTGCTGCGCCTGGTGCTCGATGGTGGCCGCGTGCTCGATGCCGAACTGCTGCAGTTCCCGCAGAGCAAGGACGAAGGCAGCCCGCCGGTACGCCTGCTGACCGAAGATCCCGCACATCCGTACAGCGCGATCAGCGGCTGGGCGAGCGAAGACAAGAACACCCCGGTGCCGGGCGTCGACGGCTTCAAGCTGGTCGGTGATACCCGCGACTTCGTGCTGGCCAATGGCCAGAACGAACTGCAGGTCCCGTTCGTGTGGACCGCCGACAACGGCGTGACCATCAAGCGCACCCTGATCGTGGGCCGCAACGAGTATGCGATCCGCTTCAAGGACGAAGTCAGCAACGCTGGCGCCGCGCCGTGGAACGGCTACGTCTACCGCACCCTGGACCGCACCCCGACCATCCTGTCGCGGAGCATGACCAACCCGGACTCGTTCAGCTTCAACGGTGCCACCTGGTACGACAACGACAAGAAGTACCAGCGTCGTGCGTTCAAGGATTACCTGGACGATGGCGCGCTGAACCAGAACATCACCGGTGGTTGGCTGGCGATGCTGCAGCACCACTTCTTCACCGCCTGGATCCCGCAGAAGGACCAGACCGCACACTACGTGCTGTCGCAGGTGGCCGGTCGTGACCTGATCGAAGCGCGCGGCCCGGCCTTCACCGTGGCCCCCGGCCAGTCCACCAGCACCGAGGCCCGCCTGTGGGTCGGCCCGAAGCTGGTCAACCTGATCGCCAAGGAAGACGTGCCGGGTCTGGACCGTGTGGTCGACTACAGCCGCTTCTCGATGATGGCGGTGATCGGCCAGGGCCTGTTCTGGGTGCTCAACCAGGTGCACAAGCTGGTGGGCAACTGGGGCTGGGCCATCGTTGGCCTGGTGGTGCTGCTGAAGATCGTGCTGTACCCGCTGTCGGCGACGCAGTACAAGAGTGGCGCCAAGATGCGTCGCTTCCAGCCGCGCATCGCGCAGTTGAAGGAACGCTATGGCGATGACCGCCAGAAGTTCCAGACCGCGATGATGGAGCTGTACAAGAAGGAGAAGATCAATCCGATGGGCGGCTGTCTGCCGATCCTCATCCAGATGCCGATCTTCTTCGCCCTGTACTGGGTGCTGGTGGAATCGGTCGAACTGCGCCAGGCGCCCTGGTTCGGCTGGATCCAGGACCTGACCGCACGCGATCCGTACTTCATCCTGCCGGTGATCAACGTGGCGGTGATGTGGTTCACCCAGAAGCTGACGCCGGCACCGGGCATGGACCCGATGCAGCAGAAGATGATGCAGTTCATGCCGCTGGTGTTCGGTGTCATGATGGCCTTCATGCCGTCCGGCCTGGTCCTGTACTGGGTGGTCAACGGTGGCCTGGGCCTGCTGCAGCAGTGGTGGATGACCAAGCGTCACGGCAGCGATCCGGTGCTGGCCACGGCGGCCACCGCCCCGGCCAAGAAAAAGTAAGAGGTAGACGTCGACCTTGGTCGACTGCTTCCCAGGGTCGATCGACCCAGCAAAGGCCCGCCGCAAGGCGGGCTTTTCGCATGCGGCGTTAGAATCGCCGGCACACCATCCCCCTTTGTTCGAGTCCGCCATGCCGCGTGCGCCGTCGTTCCGCCTGTTCCTGCCCAGCCTGCTGCTGACCCTGCTCGTGGCCGGCTGCGGCGACAAGGACGCGCAGGCACCGGCGGCGGTTACCCAGCCGAGCGCACAGGCTGCCGCTGCCGCCGACCCGGCCGCAGCACCGCTGCTGGGCGCATTGCAGAAGCAGCTCGACGGCTATCGCCGGATCATCGTGCTGCTGGCCGATGAGGAAAAGCAGTCCGCGGCCGATCGCACCACCTCCACCCGCATCGGCCAGCAGCTGTTCCACGATGGCCTGGAACAGCGCAGCGCCATTGCCGCGCAGTTCGACACGCTGCTGCGCGGTAGCAGCCCGCAGCGCTTCGCTACCCTGGGCACGGTGCTGGATTACATCGAATCGGCGCCGGAACTGTTCGATGCCGATCGCCTGGCGTTCCGCGAGGTGCTGCGTGATCTGCACGAACGCATCGGCGCCGATTCCTCGTTGCCGGCGGTGAAGCTGCACCAGCGCATCGGCGAAGACCTGGAGGCGCTGGACGAGATCGAGCGCAACTACAACCAGGAACTGACCCGCATCTTCAGCCGCTTCGAGCGCACCCGTGCCATCGAACTGAAGCGCGAGAAGTGGGACGACTACATCGCGCACCTGCACAAGGACTACAGCCGCGAAGCGATCCTGCGCGACTACGGCGTGATCGAGCCGTACCCGATGTCGATGAAGGACAGCGACCGCG
Organism: Stenotrophomonas sp. Br8; assembly: GCF_014763005.1. Taxonomy (NCBI): domain Bacteria; kingdom Pseudomonadati; phylum Pseudomonadota; class Gammaproteobacteria; order Lysobacterales; family Lysobacteraceae; genus Stenotrophomonas; species Stenotrophomonas sp. Br8. The sequence continues at coordinate 96,692 of NZ_JACGTN010000014.1, forward strand.
AGATCTTCGGCCGCGACCTGCCGCCGAAGACGGTGGTGCTGACCTTCGACGATGGCCCGCACAAGGCATATACCGATGAAGTCGTGGCCATCCTCAAGCGCTACGACGTACCGGGCGTGTTCTTCGAGGTCGGCCGCAACCTCGGCAAGGTCGAGACCGACGGCAAGGTCAGCCTCGGGCCGATGGCGAAGATCAGCCGCAACCTGATGGAAGAGGGCTACGCCGTCGGCAACCACAGCCTGACCCATGCGCAGCTGTCGCGTACCACCGGCGATGCGCTACGCCAGCAGGTGCTGGACACCGACACCCTGCTGAAGGACGTCGACAGCAAGCGCGCGCCGCTGTTCCGCTTCCCGTATGGCGCGCGCAACGCCGAAGGCCTGCAGCTGCTGAACGAAGCGGGTCTGAAGTCGATCATGTGGAACATCGATTCGATGGACTGGGCCGACCCGGTGCCTGAGTCGATCGTGCAGCGCGTGCTCGACCAGGTGAACAAGGAACAGCGCGGCATCATCCTGTTCCACGATATCCACGACCGCGCGGTGAAGGCACTGCCGCAGATCCTGGATCGGCTGATCGCCGACGGCTACCAGTTCGCTGGCTGGAATGGCCGCGACTTCAGCGTCGCCCGCCCGCGCAAGGGCAGCGACCGCGATGCCACCGTCACCACCGGCTATGAAAAATCGTGGGCGATCGTGGTCGGCATCGACAACTACGCCAAGTGGCCGAAGCTGGAGTACGCCAGCCACGACGCGCAGGCGGTGGCCGATACGCTGACCGGGCAGTTCGGCTTCCCGTCCTCGCAGGTGATCGTGCTGAAGAACGAACAGGCCACCCGCAACAACATCCTGGCCGCCTTCCACGACCGGTTGTCCGATGACCGCACCGGCAGGAATGATCGCGTGTTCGTGTTCTTCGCCGGCCATGGCGCGACGCGCCAGCTCGCCTCTGGTCGTGACCTCGGCTACATCATCCCGGTCGATTCGGACCCGAAGGAATTCGCCACCGACGCCATCGCGATGACCGACATCCAGAACATCGCCGAGAGCATGCAGGCCAAGCATGTGATGTTCGTGATGGATGCCTGCTACAGCGGCCTCGGCCTGACCCGCGGCGGTCCGTCCTCGTCGTCGTTCCTGCGCGAGAACGCGCGCCGCAGCGCGCGGCAGATGCTGACCGCCGGCGGCGCCGACCAGCAGGTGGCCGATGCCGGCCCGAACGGACACTCGGTGTTTACCTGGGTGCTGCTGCAGGCATTGGCCGGCAAGGGCGACCTCAATGGCGATGGCCTGATCACCGGTACCGAGCTGGCCGCCTATGTGGCGCCGGCGGTGTCGGCGGTCTCGCACCAGACGCCTGCGTTCGGCAGCCTGCCCGGCTCGCAGGGCGGCGAGTTCGTGTTCCAGGTGCCGGACAGCCAGGAATACCTCAACGCCGACACGCGCCAGCTGACTGCCGATGCGATCGCCCTGAACAACAAGGTTGATGCCGCCCAGGACGCCAAGAACAGTGAGGCGCCAGTGACCGTGGCCGACCTGCAGGGCGGCAAGGCCAAGCTGGTGGTGCCGACGGCCGGACCGGCCTCGGACCGCCAGCGCTCGCAGCAGGCCAACGACCGTGGCCTGCAGCTGTACCGCGAGAAGCGCTACGACGAAGCTGCCGTGCAGTTCGCCGAGGCGTTGAAGCTGCGCCCGGATTTCGCCCAGGCGGCCAACAACCTCGGCTTCGTCTACTACCGCCAGCAACGCTACGCCGAAGCGGCGCGTTGGCTGGAGAACACACTGAAGATCGATCCGTCGCGCGCGGTGGCCCATCTCAACCTGGGCGATGCCTACTTCCACGCGGGCGAGAAGGCCAAGGCGAAGCAGGCCTACACCACCTACCTGGCGCTGCAGCCGCAAGGCAGTGGTGCGGCACAGGCGCGCGCGCAGCTGGAGAAGCTCTGAGCAATGAACGACGCGATCCGTACCGACACCATCGTAGCCATCGCCAGCGCACCCGGTGCGGGAGGCGTCGGCCTGCTGCGCCTGTCAGGCCCGCGCGCCGCAGCCATCGCCAACGCGCTCGGCGCACCGACGCTGCGCCCGCGCCATGCGCACTACGCGCGCCTGCGCGATGCCGACGGTGAGGTAATCGACGATGGCATCGTGCTGTGGTTCCCGGCACCAAACAGCTTCACCGGCGAAGAAGTGGTGGAGCTGCAGGGCCATGGCAGCCCGGTGTTGCTGCAGCAACTGGTTGCACGCTGCATCGCGCTGGGCGCGCGCCAGGCGCGGCCGGGCGAGTTCAGCGAGCGCGCGTTTCTCAACGGCAAGCTCGACCTGGCCCAGGCCGAAGCCATCGCCGATCTGATCGCCGCCGGTGACAACCGCGCCGCACGTGCTGCACGCCGTTCGCTGGATGGTGTGTTCTCGCGTCGTATCGACGCAGTGGTTGAACAGCTGGTGCTGCTGCGCATCCACGTGGAAGCGGCCATCGATTTCGCCGATGAGCCGCTGGACACGCTGGGCGGTGCACAGGTGCGGCGCGGGCTCGAGCAAGCCCGCAGCGACCTGGCCTTGCTGCGTCGTGATGCCGAGCGCGGCCGTCGCCTGCGCGATGGCCTGCATGCCGTGCTGATCGGCCCACCGAATGCCGGCAAGAGTTCACTGTTGAACGCGCTGGCCGGCAGCGAGCGTGCCATCGTCACCGACATCGCCGGCACCACCCGCGACACGCTGCGCGAGACCATCCGACTGGACGGACTTGAACTGACCCTGGTCGACACCGCCGGCCTGCGCGATGGCGGCGATGCCATCGAACGCGAAGGCATGCGCCGCGCTCGCGCCGAGATCGAGCGCACCGATCTGGCCTTGATCGTGCTGGATGCGCGCGACCCGGCGGCGGGCGAAGCAGCCATCGGTGAGGCCGCGCTGGCGGTGCCGCACAAGGTGTTCATCCACAACAAGTCGGATCTGCTGTTGGGAACACCCGAGCAGGACGATCCGGATCGTTTGTTCGTCTCGGCCGCTACCGGCGCGGGACTGGACGACCTGCATGCGCGTCTGCGTTCGATCGCCTCGGCCGGCGCGGGGGAGCAGGTGGACGGTGAGTTCTCCGCGCGTACCCGCCACGTGGATGCCATCGAGCGCGCGCAGGAACATGCGCAGCGGGCGGACGGAGAGCTGGTGCACGAGCACCTGGAGCTGGCAGCGGAAGAGCTGCGGCTGGCGCACGATGCGCTGGGTGAAATCACCGGGCAGATGAGTGCCGATGACCTGCTGGGAAGGATTTTCTCCAGTTTCTGCATCGGCAAATAAGGCCGGGTCAGATCCCCGAAGGGGCTCTGATCCCCGACATCGATCAATCGCACGGCTCACGCTCTGGTAGATGCCAACCTTGGTTGGCACCGGGCATCCGGGGCCATGGAACCCCAAGAGCAGAGCGCCGACCAAGGTCGGCGACTACCGGATCTTGGAGATCCGTATCTGGCAGATTGGGGTCGGAGCCCCTTCAGGGATCCGACCCCGGCTCCCCCAACCTGTCACATTCCCGCCGCATACTGACGCCCATCACAAACCGCTTGGGGAAGTCGCAGTGAAGTCGTGGGGTCGTGCGTTGCTGTTGTCGCTGGCCGTGGCACCATCGGTGGCCATGAGTGCTGAATCCACCCCTCCGGCCGCGCCCAAGGTGTCGGTCTACGGTCATCGCGGCGCAAGCGCGCTGCTGCCCGAGCACACCTTGGCGGCCTATGCGCAGGCCATCGCCGACGGTGCCGATTACATCGAACCGGACCTGGTGATGACCAAGGACGGGGTGATGGTGGCCCGCCACGAGAACGAGATCGGTGGCACCACCGATGTGGCCGAGCACAAGGAATTCGCCAAGCGGAAGACCCGCAAGGTCATCGATGGGCAGACGGTCGAAGGCTGGTTCACCGAAGACTTCACCCTGGCCGAGCTGAAGACCCTGTACGCCCGCGAGCGCCTGCCGGAGTTCCGCAGCACCGCCTATGACGGCCAGTTCCGCATCGCCAGCCTGGACGAGATCCTGGCGTTCCTGGTGCAGCAGGCCGGGCGTGCCAACCGCGGCATTGGCCTGGTGCCGGAGATCAAGCACCCGACCTATTTCCAGTCGATCGGCCTGCCGATGGAAGACAAGGTGCTGGCTGCGCTGCGTGGCAACGCCTATACCAACGTAGGCCCGGTCACCATCCAGTCGTTCGAGACCGCCAACCTGCGTTACCTGCGCGGCAAGATCCCGCGTGGCAGCAACATCCGCCTGCTGCAGCTGCTGTGGAAGGGCGATACCCAGCCGGCCGACATCGCCAAGGCGGGGGGCGCGCTGACCTATGCGCAGATGATGACTCCGGCAGGACTGAAGGACATCGCGGCCTATGCCGATGGCATCGGCCCGGAGCTGCGCTCGATTATCCCGCTGGATGCCAACGGTGCGCTGGGCACGCCGACGTCGCTGGTGCGCGATGCGCACGCGGTGGGCCTGATGGTGATCCCGTATACGTTCCGCCCGGAGAACCACTTCCAGGCCAGCAACCTGCGCAAGGGTGCCGACAACGCGCGCAATGCGGAAGGGTCGATCGCCGAGATGCGCGCCTATCTGGCGACCGGCATCGATGCCTTCTTCACCGATGACCCGGCACTGGGCCGGCAGGCGGTGGATGGAATGGGCGCGGCGGGAAACGCAGCGGATTGATGCGCCGGTGATAGATGCCAACCTTGGTTGGCATGCGGTCGCCGTGGGGTCATGAACGTCGTATGCAGGAGCGCCGACCAAGGTCGGCGGCTACCGGATCGTCGGTGATCGGGGTCAGAGCCCCTTCGGGGATCCGACCCCGCCACCGCTCAACCCGCGGGTCTTCCGGCCGGCGGAACGGGACGACCACATAGTCCTGCCCTTCGCGCGGCTGCCACAGCACCGGCACGCGCTGCGGCGACGGCGGCTCGAGTTCGTCGTCGGCCAGCGGCTCGGCCTCGTCTTCCTCGTCCTCCCAGCCGTAGCGCGGGCGTGGCGGCAGCGGGTCGGCATTGCGGAACAGCAGCGCGGCGATGATGCCGGCGAAGGCACCGCCCATGTGCGATTGCCAGGACACGCCATCCGCGTGCGGCAGCACGGTCATCAGCATGCCGCCGTAGAACAGCATGCCGATCAGCCCGGTGGCGATGGCCGCGCGGTCGCGGCGCAGCAGGCCGAGGCTGGCCAGCAGGAACATCAGGCCGTGGGTGACGCCACTGGCGCCGAGATGGAAGCTGCCGGGGTTGCCCAGCATCCACGCACCGATGCCCGAACCGACCCAGAGCAGGGGCAGGGCACGTAGCGTGGCCTTGGGATAGACGCTGCCGGCGAGGGTGCCGAGGATCAGGATCGCGGCGCTGTTGGCGGCGATGTGTTCGATCGATGCATGCAGCAGCGGTCCGCCGATCAGGCCGAGCAGTCCCTTGGCTTCCAGCGGTGCCACGGCCCAGGGTCGCCAGTCGAAATGGTCCTGCAGGGCGAACACGGCCACCAGCACCAGCACGGCGGCCAGGCTGGCATTGAAGGCGCGCAGGATGCGCGTGCGGTCGTTGCGGTCGGCCGGCGCGTCGCCGGCGGGCAGGGGCGCGTTCGTGTTCATACCCTCAGCAATGGCGGTGGCCGGCGCGAAACCAAGGCCACCGCCGCGGGAGAGTGGGTGCGGCCGGCGGGACAATCCACCGGCCGCATCCTTCAATCCGCCTGGATCAGGCGCCGCCTTCCTTCGGCGGATTCTTCAGGCTCAGCACCACCGTGGCAGCGATGATCACCGCGACCACGCCCAGCGAGATCGGGGTCGGGATCTTGAACAGGTCGATGATCATCATCTTGATGCCGATGAAGGCCAGCACCAGGGCCAGGCCGTACGGCAGCAGGTGGAAGCGGTCGGCCATGCCGGCCAGCAGGAAGAACATCGCACGCAGGCCGAGCACCGCGAACACGTTGGAGGTCAGCACGATGAACGGGTCGGTGGTGATCGCGAAGATCGCCGGGATGCTGTCCACCGCGAAGATCACGTCGGTCACTGCGATCAGGATCAGCACCGCGAACAGCGGGGTGAACCAGCGCACGCCGTCGCGCTTGACGCTCATCGCGTTGCCTTCGTAGTCCGGCAGCAGGCGCAGGTGCTTGCGCATCCAGCGCAGGGCCGGATTGGCTTCCAGGTCAGGCTCCTGGCCCGCGGCGAACCACATCTTCCAGCCGGTGAAGAGCAGGAAGGCGCCGAATACGTAGAGCAGCCAATGGAACTGGGTGATCAGCACGCTGCCTGCGAAGATCATGATCGTACGCAGCACGATCGCACCCAAGATGCCGATGATCAGCACCTTCTGGCGCTGTTCCTCCGGCACCGCGAAGTAGCTCATGATCATCAGGAAGACAAAGATGTTGTCCACCGCCAGCGCCTTCTCGACCAGGTAGCCGGTCAGGAACTCCAGGCCGACCTTGTTGGCCACGACCTGGCCGGCCGTCTCGTTCAGGTAGAACCAGAGGCCGCCGTTGAAGGCCAGGGCCAGCGCGACCCAGCCGATGGACCACCACAGGGCTTCCTTGAAAGTGACCTTGTGCGGGCCACCATGGCGCATCAATACGAGGTCGACCAGCAGGGCGATGACCACCACCGCTGCGAAGCCGCCCCACAACCACAAATTACCGATCGTCTGCATGGGTTTGTCCGTTGGGAAAATGAAAAATGCCTCAAGCCGGACGGCGAGGATCTGCAACGGAGGATCGGGAGGGGATCCAGGGACAGAGCTTCGCCAGTACGGCGAAGGTCTCGCTCGCAGTTCCGATGGGCCGGAACTGCCGTTGCACCGGAGCCTGCGGGCTCGAATTGACGGCGACAACGTCTGGGAGCTACTCCCCTTCTGCCGCCGATTCTGCGGCCTGGCCGGGCCGGCGTCAAATGCACTGGGGCCGGGGGCCAGCTCTGGTAGGTGCCAACCTTGGTTGGCACACCGGCCCGGGGTCAGAGCCCCTGTGGGGATCTGACCCCGGCGCCCGGTTTACAATAAGTGGATGAATACCCCCCTTCCCGTTGTCCGCCTCAAGAACGCGTGGCGTTCCAGCCACCCGTGGATCTTCCAGAAACTGGTCGAGAAGCCGACCGTCCGGCCCAAGCCCGGCTCCCTCGTCGACGTCGTCGGCGTGGATGGCGAGTTCATCGGCCGTGGCTTCTACAACGGGCATTCGCGTATTGCCGTACGCATCCTCGAAACCGACCCGCAGACCCCGGTGGACGCCGGCTGGTTCTCGCGCAAGATCGCCCAGGCGGTGTCGCTGCGTCGTGAGGTGCTGAAGCTTGATGCGGTGTCCGACGCCTGGCGCGTGGTGCACAGCGAAGGCGACGGCCTGTCCGGCCTGGTGGTGGACCGTTACAACGACCTGGTGGTGGTGGAGTTCTTCGCCGCCGGCATGTTCCGCCACCGCGAGTGGATCTATGACGCCCTGCGCGAACAGTTCCCGGGCTGCCGTTTCCACAGCTTCGCCGACGAACACGTGCAGAAGCAGGAAAGCTTCGACTTCCACGGCAACACCACCACCGAAGCGTCGGTGATCACCGAGTACGGCATCAAGTTCCGCGCCGACCCGGCCGGTGCGCACAAGACCGGTTTCTTCGCCGACCAGCGCGAGAACCGTGAGTGGCTGAGCCAGCAGGTGGAAGGCAAGAGCGTGCTCGACCTGTGCTGCAACACCGGTGGTTTCGCGGTGTATGCGGCCGCGCGTGGTGCATCGGAAGTGGTCGGCATCGACATCGATGAAGACGTCATCCAGATCGCCAAGGGCAATTCGCGTCTGAACAACGTGCGCCCGAAGTTCGTCCAGTCCGACATCTTCCCGTGGCTGCGTGATGCGGCCAACCGCGGCGAGAAGTACGACGTGGTGATCCTGGACCCGGCGAAGATGACCCGCGACCGCGAGCAGGTGATCACCGCGCTGAAGAAGTACCTGGACATGAACAAGCTGGCGCTTGGCGTGGTCAAGCCCGGTGGCCTGTTCGCCACGTTCTCCTGCACCGGCCTGGTGGCCGAGGACCAGTTCCTGGACATGCTGCGTCGTGCGGCGTACTTCTCTGGCCGCACCATCCAGATCCTGAAGGTGGCCGGCGCCGGTCCGGACCATCCGTTCATGGCCCACGTGCAGGAATCGCGTTACCTGAAGGCCGTGTTCTGCCGCGTGGTGGATTGAGCTGGGGAATACATCACGCCGGACACGGGCCGGCAACCTGTAGCGCCGGGCCTACGCTCGGCTCTACTAAAGCGCTGACAGCAGCGCTATGGTCGGGCTCTTCCCTCTGCTGGTGAGAGCCCATGCCTTCGTTGAGTCGCCTGTCCCTGCTGCTCGCCCTGGCGCTGAGTGCGCCGCTGTCCGCCCATGCCATCGACTTCAGCGCGCAGGAACTGGCCCGGGCCAAGGCACTGCAGCAGCGCCTGCTGTCCCTGGACAGCCATCTGGATACGCCGGCCAACTTCGGCCGCGACGGCTTCGACATCGAGCAGCGGCACGACCGCAATGCGCTCTCGCAGGTGGATTACCCGCGCATGGTCGAAGGCGCACTTGATGGCGGGTTCTGGGCGATCTACACCGACCAGGGCGATCGCACTGCCGCTGCGCATCCGGCCGAACGCGATCACGGCCTGCAGCGCTTGCTGGAGATCCGGCAGATGCTGGCCGCCAACCCCGAGCGCTTCGCGTTGGCGCTGACGGCCGATGACGCAGCGCGCATCAAGGCCGCTGGCAAGCGCGTGGTCTACATCAGCATGGAGAACGCCAGCCCGTTGGTGGCCGATCCCAGCCTGCTGTCGTTCTATCACCGTGCGGGCCTGCGCCTGCTCAGCACCGTGCACTTCGCCAACAACGAGTTCGCCGATTCGGCCACCGATCCCAAGGGCGCGGAGTGGAAAGGCCTGAGCCCGGCCGGTAAGGACCTGGTGCGCTCCGCGGTGAAGCTGGGCATCGTCATCGACCAGTCGCACGCCTCCGATGCCGTGTTCGACGATCTGCTGGCGATGATGCCGGTGCCGTTCGTGCTGTCGCACAGCTCGGCCAAGGCGATCTATGACCACCCACGCAACCTCGACGACGCACGCCTGCGCAAGCTGGCCAAGGCGGGCGGCGTGATCCAGGTGAACGCGTATGGCGGCTACCTGATCGACACCGCCAAGTCGCCCGAGCGCAAGCAGGCCGAAGAAGCCCTGAGCAAGCAGTTGGGGGGCTGGGAAGGCATGACCATCGAACAGGGCGTGGCGCTGCAGAAGGCCGAACAGGCACTGGACCACGAACACCCGGTGCGCCACGCCAGCCTGGACGACTTCTTCGCCCACTTCGAACACATCCTCAAGGTCGTCGGTCCCGAGCACGTCGGCATTGGCCTGGACTGGGATGGCGGCGGTGGCCTGAGCGACCTGCCCGATGTCAGCCAGCTGCCGAAGATCACCGCGTGGCTGTTGCGCAAGGGCTACACCGAGCAGCAGATCGCCGCCATCTGGGGCGGCAACCTGCTGCGGGTGATGCGCCAGGCGCAGGACTACGCGGCAAAGCAGGGCGGCTAGCCGCCCTGCGGTAGTGCCGGCCGCTGGCCGGCAATCCCCAAAGACCGCCGGGCATGGCCCGGCGCTACCTTTACCGGCCGATCAGCGCATTGCGGCGGCTGTAGGCGAAGTACAGCACCAGGCCGACCACGTTCCACGCCAGGAAGTACAGCTGGGTGGTGTGCGGCAGGCTGATGAACAGATAGATGCAGCCCAGCGCCGCCAGCGGGCCGACGATGAAGGCGAACGGCGTGCGGAAGGTACGTTCGCGGTTCGGCTCACGCACGCGCAGCACCACCAGGCAGATGCCAACGGCGGTGAACGCAGCCAGGGTGCCGGCATTGGCCAGTGCGGCGATCTCGTCCAGGCGCGCCACACCTGCCAGCGCCGACACCACCACGGCGGTGAACAGCGTGGTCGCCACCGGCGTGCCGGTACGTGCGTTGACCTTGGACAGGCCACGCGGCAGCAGACCATCGCGACTCATCACGAAGAAGATGCGGCTCTGGCCATACAGGAAGGCCAGCAGCACGGTCGGCAGGGCGATGATGGCGATCACGCCGATCAGCATCGCGGCGGTTGGCTGGCCCAGCTGGCGCATGATCAGTGCCAGCGGCTCGGCACTCTGGCCGAACACGGTGTAGCTCATCGCACCGATCGCGGCCAGCGCCACCAGCACGTACACGATGGTGCAGCCGACCATCGAGCCGATGATGCCGATGGACAGGTCGCGCGCCGGGTTCTTGGTTTCTTCGGCGGCGGTGGAGATCGCATCGAAGCCGTAGAACGCGAAGAAGATGATTGCCGCTGCGGCCATCACGCCGCGCTCGACGCCATCCGGCCCCAGCGTCTTGGCGAAGCCGTAGGGCATGAACGGCTGCAGGTTGTTGGTATCGAACGCCGGCAGGGCCACCGCCACGAAGATGGCCAGCGCGATCAGCTTGAACACGACCAGGATCGCGTTGAGGGTGGCGCTCTCCTTGGTACCGGCCATCAGCATCAGTGCCACCAGCCAGGTGATGACGATGGCGGGCAGGTTGATCATGCCGCCATCGACGTGCGGGCCCGCCGCGAGCATGGCCGGCAGGCGCAGGTCCCAGCCGAACTGGGTATGCACCCATTCCAGGAAGCCGACGAAATAGCCCGACCAGCCGACCGCCACGGTACTCACCACCAGCGAGTATTCCAGGATCAGGCTCCAGCCCACCACCCAGGCGAAGACCTCGCCCAGCGCGCTGTAGCTGTAGGTATAGGCGCTGCCGGCAGCCGGCATCATCGTGGACAGTTCGGCGTAGGCCAATGCAGCGCAGGCACACACCGCGCCGGCGATGGCGAAGGAGATCAGCACAGCGGGGCCGGCGCGGTCGGCACCGACGCCGATCAGGGTGTAGATGCCGGTGCCGACGATGGCGCCGATGCCGAGCGCGATCAGGTGCGGCCAGCTGAGGGTCGGGACCAGGCGCCGGCCGGCTTCATGGACGGTGACGGAATCTAGGGACTTGCGCCGGAGCAGGGACATGCAGGCCTCGGAAGGGGTGACTGAGAACGACAAGTTCCCGAGTGTGACCGAACGCAGCGCAGCATTGCCACTGACGGGGGTCATGCATGGCGTGGCGCGCGCTGCGCCCCGGCCAGGCTGCCGGAATCGGCACAATCCGGCGGCAGCCACCGGTGTGCGTTCGTCCCGGCTGCTCCTACGACTCGATGTTGGCCATGCCACTGACCGAATAGCGTTCACCCGCAGCGGCATGCAGCGGGAAGGCGACATCCAGTGCGTCCAGCGTGGCCGCATCCAGTTCCACTTGCAGCGCACCGAGGTTCTCGTCCAGCCGTGCCAGTCGCGTCGTGCCCGGGATCGGTACGATGTGCTCGCCGCGCGACAGCACCCAGGCCAGCGCCAGCTGCGAGGCGGCGATGCCGCGTTCGGCGGCCAGCGCCTGCACGGTGTCCACCAGCGCCAGGTTGCGCTGGAAGTTTTCGCCTTCGAAGCGGGGCGAGGTACGCCGGTAATCATCGGCGTCGAAGTCATCCGGGCTGCGGATGGCGCCGGTCAGGAAGCCACGGCCCAGCGGCGAATATGGCACGAAGCCGATGCCCAGTTCCGCCGTGGCGGCCAGCACTCCGTTCTGCTCCGGCTCGCGCGACCACAGCGAGTACTCGCTCTGCACCGCAGTGATCGGGTGCACCGCATGGGCGCGGCGGAGCGTAGCCGCCGAGGCCTCGGACAGGCCCAGCCAGCGCACCTTGCCCTGTTCCACCAGGCGCGCCATCGCACCTACGGTGTCCTCGATCGGCACGGTCGGGTCGACGCGGTGCTGGTAGTACAGGTCGATGTGGTCCACGCCCAGGCGGCGCAGGCTGGCCTCGCAGGCGGCCTGCACATAGTCCGGGCGGCCGTTGACCTGGCGCCCCTTTGGGTCAGCCGGGTCCAGGCCGATACCGAACTTGCTGGCCAGGAACACTTGGTTGCGGCGCCCGGCAATCGCGTGGCCGACCAGCACCTCGTTGGTGTGCGGGCCATACACATCGGCGGTGTCGAGCATGGTTACGCCACGGTCCAGCGCGTGCCGGATGACGGCAATGCCGTCATCGTCACTGCCGCGGCCGCCGTAGTAGGCACTCATGCCCATGCAGCCGAGGCCGAGGGCGGACACGGTGGGGCCGGCGGGGCCGAGAGTACGGGTCTTCATGCGGATCTCCTTGGGGAAGGCGCCACGCCTGGATGGGCAGTGGCGAGGGGCACAGCATCCTCCACGCCATCATGTGGATAAACTGCGTGCCAACGGACTTACCTTGAAGGTTGGCTTCACAAAGGATGCCTCCGCGCCCCTCACTGCCGTGGTCGCCTTTGTCCGCGTGGCCGAACATGCCAGCTTCACCCGCGCCGCCAACGCGCTGGGCGTGTCGACCTCGGCGCTGTCGCAGAGCGTGCGTGCGCTGGAAGCGCGGATGGGCGTGCGCCTGCTGCAGCGGACCACGCGGCGGGTGAGCCTGACCGAACACGGCGCGCGTTTCCTGCAGCGCGTGCGCGGAGGCCTGGACCAGATCGACCAGGCATTTGCCGAACTGGACAGCGCGCGCTCGGTGCCTGCCGGGCGGCTGCGCGTGACCCTGCCGCGCATCGTCGCCGATCGCATGGTGCTGCCGCGGCTGCCCGACTTCCTTGCGCGTTACCCGCAGGTGCAGGTGGAACTGTGCGTCGACCCAGCGCTGACCGATCTGGTGGCCGAGGGCTTCGACGCCGGCATCCGCCTGGGCGAATCACTCGCACAGGGCATGATCGCGGTGCCGGTCGGGCCACCCGAGCGGCAGGTGGTGGTGGCTACGCCGGTCTATTTCGAACGCCATGGCGTGCCGCAGACCCCGCATGACCTGCAGGGCCACGCCTGCATCGTGCACCGCCTGGCCAATGGCCGGCTGATGCCCTGGGAGTTCAGCCGCGAAGGCCACGACCTGGACGTGGAAGTGAGCGGGCGGCTGGCGTTCAACGATGCCGGTGTCGCCCATCACGCCGTGCTGGCGGGGCTGGGCATGGCCCAGGGTTTCGCCTCGCTGATGGCCGACGACATCGCCGCTGGGCGACTGCAGAGTGTGCTGCAGGACTGGCAGCCGCCGTTCCCCGGCTTCCACCTGTACTACCCCGCGCGCGAGCAGATGGCGCCCAAGCTGCGGGTGTTCATCGATCACCTGCGCGAGGGAATGCATGATTCGCAGCCCTGGTAGGCGCCAACCCTGGTTGGCGGCCGTCGCGTCGGCTCAGTCGAGCCCACTCGACGCGACGGTCAGCGGCTCGACGCCCGCCCAATGGCAGCCATCTTCCTGCCACGCCTCGACGTCCTCATTGAACTCGGTGCGTCGCCCGTCGCGGGCGCGCTCGTAGCTGAAACCGTAGACGCGCGCGCCCTGCGTGGTCAGGTAGTAGCGCCCATTGAGGCGGCCACCGATGCGTTCTTCCCAGACGCTGTCGAACTGGTACGGGCGGTCCTCGTCCAGCACCGTCGTTTCCTGCGACGCCCGTTGCACCTGCAGGCGGCCGCGTTGCCCGGCGTACTGCACCTCGGCGCTGCCATCGTCCAGCCAGCGCCACAGCAGGTGGATGCCGTCGTTGCGGCCCCCGGTGAGGCAGCGATGGTCCTGTGCGCTGGCCGCTGCGGTGCCGGCCATGAGCCCGATGAACACCAGCGCCAGCCGCCGCCGGATCACCCGTTCAGGCCCAGGCGGATGCCGAATCCGACCAGGAACAGGCCGGCCACACGCCGCAGCGCATCGCTGACCCGCGGGTGCTGGATCAACCGACGGCGGGCCAGGTTGCCGACCCAGATCAGCAGCGAGCAGTAGGCGATGCTGACCACGAAGATGATTCCGGCCAGCGCCGCGAAGGTGGCCATGCCCTGATGGGCTTTGGGGTCGATGAACAACGGCAGGAACGCCATGTAGAACAGGATCGCCTTCGGATTGAGCAGGCTGACCAGGATCGCCTGGTGGAAGTAGCGGCCTGGCTGCATGCGCACCGGGCCGACCTCGGCACCGTCACCCTTGGGCGTGCGCAGCAGGCTGATGCCTACCCACACCAGGTACGCCGCGCCGAGATACTGCACGGCATGGAACACCGTCGGATTGGCCTTCAGCAGCGCGGCCACGCCGGCCAATGCCAGCCACATCAGGATCTGGTCGCCGACCAGCAGGCCGGCCAGCGCCGTGTAGCCGCCGCGTACACCGCCACGACCAGTGGCGGTCAGCAGGGTGAAGGTGCCCGGCCCGGGCAGGGCCAGAAACACCAGCACAGCGAGCAGGAAGGTCCACAGGTCCTGGATGCCCATCCACGGCATGGCGCGATTCTCTTACAACGGGGGAGCACCATTGTCGGCCAGCGGCGTTGCAGGCGACAGGGGCAGGCCGTCATGGCCGGGCATCGCGGACAGCAGCGGTTGCAGGTACTGGCGCAGCTGCGCGTGCAGTTGCCGCACCGCCGGTGAGAACTGCTTGCGGTGCGGACACACCAGCTGCAGGGGGATGTGGCTGCCGATGCCATCCAGCAGCACCTGCAGGCGTCCACCCAGCACGTCGTCGCGCACGTCCAGCCAGGATTTGTAGGTGATGCCCTCGCCGGCGACCGCCCAACGCCGCACCACGTCAGCGTCGTCGCAGACCAATGGCCCGCGCACCGGGATCACTACGCGGCGCCCCTCCAGCTCGAATGACCAGCGATCGTAGGCACGCCCTCCGAGCTGGTAGACAAGGCAATCGTGTTCACGCAGATCGTCCAGCCGGGTCGGCGTGCCACGCCGCCGCAGGTACTCCGGCGATGCGGCCAGCACGCGCCGGTTGCCTTCCAGCAACGGCAGGGCAACGTAGCTGGCATCGTCGAAGTGGCCAATGCGGATCGCCACGTCGACCGGGTCGCGGAACACGTCGGCCACTTCATCGGACAGGCGCAGGTGCAGGCGCAGCCGTGGATGTGCGGCACGGAACGCGGTCAGCCACGGCAGCAGCAGGTTGCGGCCGAAGTCCGAGGGCGCCGACAACTGCAGGGTGCCATGCAGTTCGGCATCCTCGCCCTGCACCCGCGCCTGGCCTTCGCGCAGGGTGGTCAGAACGTCCTGTGCGTAGGGCAGGTACAGCGCGCCTTCGGCGGTCAGCCGCAGGCTGCGGGTGGTACGCACGAACAGGCGCAGGTCCAGCTCGCGCTCCAGCCGCGCCACCGCCGCGGCCACCTGGCCCGGCAGCAGATCGGCCTCGCGTGCGGCCTGCGAGAAGCTGCCCAGCGCAGCGGTACGGACGAACAGCTGCAGATCGTCGAAACGGACCATTTTCATTGCTGCAGTGAAAGTGTTGACCGATTCTGCGCCTTTCTGCCCCCCTGCGCACGGCGCACGCTGTGGCCTCTCCTCATTGGATCTCCCCCATGCGCGCCATTGCCTACACCCATGCCGGCCTGCCGATCGACGACCCGCAGGCCCTGATCGACCTCGACCTGCCCCTGCCGCAGCCGGGCCCACGCGACCTGCGGGTGGCGGTGCGCGCGGTGGCGGTGAACCCGGTCGACACCAAGGTGCGACGCGGCGCTGCCACCGACGGCCCACGCGTGCTGGGGTGGGACGCGGTTGGTGTGGTCGATGCGATCGGTAGCGAGGTGACCCTGTTCCAGCCCGGCGACGCGGTGTACTACGCCGGTGTGATCGATCGCCCGGGCAGCAATGCCGAATACCAGCTGGTGGACGAGCGCAGCGTTGGCCGCAAGCCGACCAGCCTGGACGATGCCGCGGCGGCGGCGCTGCCGCTGACCGCGATCACCGCGTGGGAACTGTTGTTCGACCGCCTGCGCATCGCCGAAGGCGGTGGTGACGGCCAGACCCTGCTGGTGATCGGGGCAGCGGGCGGCGTGGGTTCGATCCTTGTGCAGTTGGCGCGTCGGCTGACCAAGCTGACGGTGATCGGCACCGCCTCGCGCCCGGAGACCCAGGACTGGGTGCAGGCGATGGGCGCGCACCATGTGATCGACCACACCCGGCCGCTGGCCGAGGGCCTGACCCGGCTGGGCATCACCGAGGTGGACCACGTGGCCAGCCTGACCCACACCGACCAGCACTATGCGCAGATCGTCGAGCTGCTGGCGCCGCAGGGGCAGCTGGGGCTGATCGATGATCCGGGCCAGATCGATGTGATGGCGCTCAAGCGCAAGGCGCTGTCGCTGCACTGGGAATCGATGTTCACCCGGCCGCTGTACAAGACCGCGGACATGCAGCGTCAGCACGAACTACTGAACCGGGTGGCCGAACTGGTCGATGCCGGTGTGCTGCAGACCACGCTGGGTGAGCACTTCGGGCGCATCGACGCGGCCAACCTGCGGCGTGCTCATGCGCTGCTGGAGAGCCATCGGGCGAAGGGAAAGATCGTGTTGGAAGGCTGGTAAGTGTTCGGGCCAACCGGAGACAAGAAACCCGAAGCGATCCTTCTGACCTTCATCCACGCATGGCGTGGATCTACTGCAGATCGCGGAAGTCCGTGAAAGGCGGGGTGGCATGGGTTTGCGGGACCGCAGGCGCCATGGATGGCGCCTACGAGCCCCCATGGATGGGTTTACGGCGTGTCCTGCAAATCCATGCCACCCCGCCATCCCACCGAATGCTGCCTTTCGATGTTGACGTTGCCTCTGCAGGTGCAGGGCGCAGCCCTGCCGGAAACTCCCTTACGCCACGCCGTTGTCCACATGTTTAGCGAAGCCCGGGCGGGGGCGCAGGCGCTCGAACCAGGCTTCCACGTGGGGCAGCGCCGGTTTGTTTCCCGGTGTGCTGCGCCAGCGCTGGGTGGACAGGCCGAGCACGATGTCGGCCAGGGTGAAGGTGTTGCCCACCACGTAGCCATCGGTCGTCGCCAGCTGTGCATCGAGCAGTGTCATCAGATGATTCCAGTGCGTCAGGCTGGCCTCCGCGCGCGCGTCGTCCGCGAAGTCGGGGTGCTGGCGCACGCGGGCCATGAACACGTGGCGCCAGGCGCTGTTGAGGTCGGTGGCCTGCCAGTCCATCCACTGCTCGACCTTGGCGCGGCCCTGTGCCGTGGCGGGCAGCAGGTCATCGCGGCCCTGGCGTGCGGCCAGGTAGCGGCAGATGCTGTTGGACTCCCACAGCACGAAGTCGCCGTCGCGTAGCGCCGGCACCTGCCGGCTCGGATTCAGCGTGGCCAGCAGGTCCGGCGCGGGGGTTGGTTCATGCGTAAGCGGGAGATCGAGTTCGGCGCACAGCCACAGCACTTTGCGCACGTTGATCGAGGTGGGCTTTCCGTAGAGAACAAGCATGGGCGGGTCCGATGTGGTCCGACCAAGGCTAGCGCAGCGGGGCTACACTGGTCGCATGAACATCGAAGTCCTCATGATTGTCGCCGTGGTGCTGCTGCTGGCGACGTTGCTGGTGCTGGTACTGCTGTGGCGTCGGGCATCCAACAGCGCCCCCGCTGCTGAAGCACAGCAGCAGCTGGTTACCGAACGCGAGCAGCATCGCCTGGCCCTGGTTGACGCCGGTCAACTGCGAGGTCGGCTGGAAGCGTTGCTGGCAGAGCTGGAAAGCGAGCGTGGCCGAAGCCTGCAGCACGCCCAGCTCGTCACTACCCTGACCGCACGCGTGGAGCGGGAGGCCGCGTTGGCGTCCAGTCGTGAAGCGATGTTGGCCGAGCGCGAAGCTGCCCTGGCGCAGGTACGGGCCGGTCTGGCCGAGTCCAGCAAGGAGCTGCAACACGCGCAGCAGCGCTACCAGCAGCTGCATGGCGAACATGCTCGCGCGCTGGCCAACCTGCAGCATTCCGAACGCGCCAGTGCCGAGCTGCGCAGCTATCTGGATACTGCCAAGGAAAAGCTCTCCGGCGCCTTCGCCGAACTGGCGGGCAAGGTGTTCGACGAACGCGGACAACAGTTCGAAAAGAACGTGCGCCAGGCAACGGTGCAGTCGCGCGCGGATATCGAAGGGCTGCTCAAACCCTTTGCCGACAGGCTGGGGGATTTCCGCAACCGGGTCGACACGCTGTACGGGGAAGAGGCGAGGCAGCGTGCCAGCCTGCTTGGCGCGGTGGGTGAACTGAAGACGCTCAACCAGGACATGGCTGCACAGGCCTCGGCGCTGACCAATGCGCTGAAAGGCAGCGCCAAGGTGCGCGGTGACTGGGGCGAGCTGATGCTCGACAACGTGCTGCGTGGCTCAGGCCTGGAGGAGGGCGTTCACTACCAGCGGCAGAAGCACGCCGTGGATGATGAGGGCGCGCGCCTGCGGCCGGACGTGGTGGTGCAGTTCCCCGATGAGCGCAGCGTGGTGATCGACAGCAAGGTCAACCTGATCGCCTGGCAGGAGGCGATGAATGCCGCCACGCCGGAACAGTCCGAAGATGCATTGCGCCGCCATGCGGTGGCGCTGCGCCAGCACGTCAAGGATCTGGGCGAAAAGAACTATCCGAAGGCTCTTGGCAGCGAGACCCTGGATATCACCATCGCTTTCGTTCCCATCGAAGGCGCGCTGTCGGCGGCGCTGGGCGCGGATGGTGCACTGCAGGCGTATGCCTTCGACAACCGCGTGGTGTTCGCTTCGCCCAATACGCTGATGGCCCTGTTGAGGGTGGCCGAGCGACTGTGGACACGTGACAAGGTGCAGAAGCAGGCATTGAAGATCAGTGAAGCCGGTGGACTGGTGCTGGACGCCCTGACTGGATTCCTGCAGGACTTCAATGCCATGGGCAAGAAGCTTGATGATGCAGGAAAGGCTTACGCCGACGCACGCAACCGCTTGATCGATTCGCCGCAGTCGGCCATCAGCCGTGCCCGCCGGCTTGCCGAACTGGGCAGCAAGTCAAAGCGCGCGTTGCCCCCTGAGCTGACCCCCGATCCGATGCAGCAGTTGACCTCCACCGACGGAGAGGACGACGGCAACGCCGGCTGACACGCCACCTGCATGGGCGGGTGCGTATGCTGGCGCCGTCCACACCCTTCAGGTACCGCCATGCGCCTCCGATTCCTTGCCAGCTTTGCCCTGGGCGCGCTGCTTGCCGCCTGCAGCAGTGCGCCACCGGCCAGCGAAGATGCAGGCACGGCATCCACGGCGGCCGACAGCCCCGAAGCTGCTGCAGCCTATGAAGAAGCACGCGATGTGGACTGCCGCGCAGCGGGCGGTACGCTGCAGCCGTTGGGCCGCCTGCAACGGGTGCAGTGCGTGATTCCCTATGCCGACGCTGGCAGGTCGTGCGGCAACAAGAGCGACTGCAGCGGACAGTGCCTGGCCACGGGAGAGGTCGCTGCCGGCGTTGTGGCGACCGGCACCTGCCAGCGTGATGTCAGCCAGAACTTCGGCTGCCGCCAGCGCATCGACGGTGGCAAGGCGCAGGGCACGATCTGCGTGGATTGAGGATGTCCTGTAGAGCCGAGCCCATGCTCGGCTACCGTGGCATCAGCCGAGCATGGGCTCGGCTCTACAACAGCGCATGCGGCGGTATGCTGGTGGGCCTTTCCCAGCCGTAGCCGGAGCCCCCGCGTGAGTACCTCGATCCAGGATGTTTCCCTCACCACCATCGACGGCCAGTCGTCCTCGCTTGCCGACTACCAGGGCAAGGTACTGCTGCTGGTCAACGTGGCGTCCAAGTGCGGCCTGACCCCGCAGTACGAAGGCCTGCAGGCGCTGTACGCGGAAAAGCACGCGCAGGGCCTGGAAGTGCTGGGCTTCCCGGCCAACAACTTCCTCGGCCAGGAACCGGGCAGCGAGGCGGAGATCCAGCAGTTCTGCCAGCTGACCTACGACGTGAGCTTCCCGATGTTCGCCAAGATCAGCGTGGCCGGTGAAGACACCCACCCGCTGTACCAGCAGCTGACCGCCGCACAGCCGCAGGCGATCGGCGAAGGCCCGCTGCGCGAGCGCCTGGCCAGCAAGGAGATTCCGATCCACCCGGCACCGGCGGTGCTGTGGAATTTCGAGAAGTTCCTGGTCGGCCGCGATGGCAAGGTCATCGCCCGCTTCGCCCCGGACGTTGCCGCCGATGATGCGCGCCTGCGCGAAGCGGTCGAGGCGGCGCTGGCGGCCTGAAGACGACGTGCCAACCAAGGTTGGCACCTACCGGAAGGTAGGTGGATGCCAGTAAACAAAAAACCCCGCCGAGGCGGGGTTTTTCATGCGGTGCCGGCAGCGGTCAGTTGGTCCACTGCGGCATCGGCATCGCATCGACCGGGATCGGCGAGTTCGCATCGTCGCTGCCACGCTCGCGCTTGCTGCGCAGATCGTTCTCGATCTGGTAGTTGCGGCGCTGCATCCAGGCATCGCGGACCAGGGCGTATTCGTCCACCGCGGTATCGCGCAGGTCGTCGATCGCCAGCAGCTGTGCACGGGTGTCGACCAGCTGCAGGCCCTGCAGGCCGATGCGGTACTTGTCGCTTTCGATGCGGCGGATCGGCGACAACGGGATGTCACCGGCCAGGCCGAACACATCACGCACGGTACGCGGGCCGAAGAACGGCAGTTCCACGTAACGCGAACGACGCCAGCCCCACGCACCCAGGGTCTGCCCGAAGTCCTCGTTGCGACGCGGCACCATCGCCTTGCTGGCCGGGTCGAACAGGCCACCAATGCCCAGCGTGCTGTTCATCAGGAACCGGCCCAGGCTGTCCCACGCATCGGCCGGTCGGCCCTGCAGCAGCTGGTTGGTGATGGTCAGCGGCGCACGCAGGTTGCTGAAGAAGTTGCTTACGCCGGTACGTGCAAAGCGCGGCACCACGTGGGTATAGGCGGTGGCCAACGGGCGGGCGATACCGCGGTCGACGGCGTTGTTGAAGCCGTGCACCTTGCGGTTGAACGGTTCCCACGGGTCGTAGGCGGTAGCGCTGCGGCTGTTGTCACTGGTGCCGTACAGCGCATCGAAGTCGTTGTCGCCGCCCGGTGCGGTCGCCGCCGCGTCGGTGGCGGCATCGGTTGTCGGGGCACGGCTGCCGGTGTCCACGGCCGCCGCAGCGGGCGGCGTGTCGGCCTGCGTCGGCTGGCTGGCCGGCTCGGTGTCAGCAGCAGTGGCTGCGGCAGGTGCTGCAGCAGTCGGCGGAACCACGGTATCGGCCACCGGCGCGTCGCTGCGTGCCGGCTTGCCGGCGCAGGCGCTGAGCGCAGCGGCCAGGAGGATCAGAGGGAAAACGCGCACGACGTTCATGTCAGCTCGCAGCAGAAGTAGCGTTGAAGTCCAGGTCGGGCGACAGCCGGTAGGCCGCGCTCAGTTCGTTGTAGCCGGCGGGGGCGCCGGAGATCGTCAGCGGATGACCGCCCTGGCGCGCGCGCGCGGCCAGCTCGGCCAGCAACGCCAGGCCGGCGCTGTCCACGCGCTCGACCTCCGCCAGTTCCAGCCGCGACAGCTGCGCCGGCAGGGCCTGCAGCTGCGGCCACAGCGCGATCACCGCTGCACGGTCGAGCACCCCGCGCAGGCGCAGGGTGTCACCTTCCAGCAGCGCCAGCGCCTTATTTGCCATTGCCGGCCGGTCCGGCCTGCATGCTGCCGCTGCGCAGATCGTTGGCTACCTGCTTGATGCCCTTCTGTCGCAGCGGGGCATCGAACTGGTTGCGGAAGGTCTGCACGTAGGAGATGCCTTCGATGTTCACGTCGAAGATCTTCCACTGGCCGTTGACGTTGCGCATCCAGTATTCAACCGGCGTCGGCTCGTTGGCGGCGCGCACCAGTTCGGTGGCCACGCGCACGCCGCGGTTGCCCGGCAGCGGGCTCTCGCCCTTCAGGCGGAAGCTCGGCTTGCCTTGGATGTTGAGCAGGGTCGAGCCATAACGCTGCATCAGGCTGTCGGCCATCGCATCGGCGAACAGTTTGATGTCGGCATCCGAAGCGCCGCGGGCGTGCGGGCCCAGCACCAGGCGCGCGGCATAGTCGCGGTCGAAGGTACGGGTCAGTTCGCTGTCGATGTAGCTGCGCAGGCTGGCCGGGTTGCTGGTGAACTCAGCACGGCGCTGCTGCAGGGTCGACATGATGCGGCTGCTGGCGTCGATCACCACCTTGCCGGCCTGGCCCTGGGGGGCGGCGGCAGCGGCGGGGGCGGCCTGCGCCTGGGCCAGGAACGGGGTGGCCAGCAGCAGCGACGAGGCGAGCAGGGCCGGGATCAGTTTCATCTTCATGGTTGCGGTTCCGTTGCAGGCGACTGCTCGCCATCGTTGGGTTTCTGAGCAGCGCCACCACCGGCGCCGCCACTGAACATGTACTTGCCGACCAGCTGCAGCAGGTCCACGGCCGGCTGGGTGAACACGATTTCCTCACCGGGCTTGAGCACGTCCGGATCACCGCCGGGCTGCAGACCGATATAGCTCTCGCCAAGCAAACCGCTGGTGAAGATGCCGGCGGAGGTGTCGGCCGGCAGGTCCTTGACCTTGCTGTCCATGCGCAGGGTCACGATCGATTCGAACTTCACCGGGTCCAGTTCGATGGAAGCGACCTGGCCGACGGTGACGCCGCCGATCTTCACCGGCGCCTGCTTGCGCAGCTGGCCGACCTGGGAGAAGCGGGCCTTGAGTTCATAGCCTTCGCCACCCCAGCTCCAGCGCTGGTTGGTCGAGGCGACGGCCAGCACCATCAGCGAGGCCAGGGCCAGCAGCAGGAAAGCGCCGACGGAGAATTCGAGTCTGGGACCGCGGATGGCCATGTGGATTACCTGATCAGTCGTGGTGGCCGCGCGCCGATGCGCACCGCCGATGGAGGGGTTAGGTGAACAACATTGCCGACAGCACGAAGTTGAACATCAGCACCAGCAGCGAAGCGTTGACCACCGCACGGGTGGTGGCGACGGAGGTGCCTTCGATGGTCGGTTCGGCGTGGAAACCGACATAGGCGGCAACCAGTGCGGCGGTGCCACCGAAGATCGCCGACTTCAGCATCGCCACGCCGAAGTCGTCCCAGAAGTCCACGCTGTTGCGCAGCGCCGACCAGAACACGCCGTTGTCCAGGCCCAGTACGTGCACTGCTTCGAAATAGCTGGCGCTGATTGCCAGCGAACAGAAGATGCCGGTCAGCAGCGGCACGGTCAGTACCGCCGCCCAGAAGCGCGGCGCCACGGCCTTGGCCACCGGGTCGATGGCCATCAGTTCCAGCGCCTTGATCTGGTCGGTGGCGCGCATCAGGCCCAGTTCGGCGGCGATCGAGCTGCCGGCGCGGCCGATGAACAACAGCGCGGTCAGCACCGGTGCCAGCTCGCGGTACAAAGACAGACCGAGCAGGGTGGACAGCGCGTCGGCCGCACCGAAGGTGGTCAGCGTGCGGTAGCCCTGCAGGGTCAGCACCAGGCCGACGAAGGCGCCGCCCACGGCGATGATCGGCAGCGAGCGCGCACCGATCTTGTAGATCTCGCGGGTCAGCTCGGCCAGGAAATCACGGGTCGGCAGCGAACCGCGCAGCACGGTCAGCGAGAACAGACCGGCACGGCCCAGCGAACGGGTGGCTTGCACGAACGGCATCAGGCAACCCTCGCGCGCGGTGCGGCATCAAACGGAATGGGACCGTCGGGCTGGCCGTGCAGGAACTGCCGCAGCAGCGGGTCCTGGCTGGACTGCAGCGCTTCGGGCGTGCCCTGGAACACGATGCCGCCGTTGGCGATCGCGATCACCTGGTCGCAGATCGGCAGGGTCTCGTGCACATGGTGGCTGACGATGATGCTGGTCAGGCCCAGGCTGTGGTTGAGGCGCTGGATCAGGCTCATGATCACACCCGAGGCGATCGGGTCCAGCCCGGTCAGCGGCTCGTCGTAGATCATCAGCGGCGGGTCCAGGGCCAATGCGCGGGCCAGTGCCACGCGGCGGGCCATGCCACCAGACAGTTCACGTGGCCAGGCATCGGCGGCGGCCAGCAGGCCGACCGAATGCAGCTTCATCTGCACCAGCCGGCGCAGCACCGGTGCCGGCAAGCGGGTGTGGGTGCGCAACGGCAGGGCGACGTTTTCGGCCACGGTCAGGTCGGTCAGCAGGCCATTGCCCTGCAGCAGTACACCAACGCTCTTGCGCATCTCCAGCAGTTCGGAGGTGCGCTGCGGGATCGGCTTGCCGAACAGGGTGATGTCGCCTGCAACCGGGCGAAGTTCGCCGGTCAGCGCCGCCAGCAGGGTCGACTTGCCGCTGCCGGACGGCCCCAGCACGGCAGTGATGCTGCCTTTGGGCACCTGCAGCGAAACGTCGCGCAGGATCGTGCGCCCGCTCCGGTCGATGCGGACGTTGGACAACTGCACCAGACTGGAGGTGGAAGCCGACATGGGCACCCTTAACGTTTTTTCGACATTGAAGCATCGGGTCAGACTGCTGAACATAAGCAGACTGGACGGTCCAGTATTGTTGCACGGCCGGACCGCCGCCAGACCGGGACAATTCCTGAAACGACCGGAACAATCCGTCGCGATCACCGTCCCCCGGCATTGAATACGGCCGGGTGTGCTGCACACTGTGCACGATGAGTGACCCGGGCAGCGACTTCCGCCTCTACCATTCCAATTCGCTGGACGTGCTGGCTGCCCTGCTGGCGCGCAATGTGCGTGTGCCGGTGCCGGGACAGCCGCTGCTGGCGCCGGAGGTGGTGCTGATCCCGCAGGTGGCGATGCGGCGCTGGCTGCAGGCGACCCTGGCTGCCGAGTATGGCGTGGCAGCCAATCTGCAATTCCTCACCCCCGGTGAGTTCGTCGCCCGTGCATTGAACGCCAATGTCGAGGGCGAAGCCGACGACCTGGACGCGGCCGCCCTGCATTGGCGCCTGTACCAGGCCTTGCGCGACCCGCACCTGCTGGCGCAGCCCCCCATGCGTGCGCTGCAGTCCTATCTTGCCGGTGGCGACGCGCTCAAACCCTGGGCCCTGGCCGGCGAACTGGCCTCGGTGTTCGAGAAGTACCAGGCCTGGCGCCGCGACTGGCTGCTGCGCTGGGAAGCCGGCGCCGATGCGGCCGACCCGCAGGCCATCCTCTGGCGCAGCATCGCCGCTGGTCATGGTTACCGCGCGCGCCGCATCCAGGCCTACCTGGACCGCTTCGAGGGCGCCGCCCAGCCGCTGCCGAAGGGCCTGCCGCCGCGGATGTCGGCGTTTGCCACCCTCAACATCTCACCCGACGTACTGCGGGTGATGGCCACCCAGTCGCGGGTGGGCGAACTGCATTTCTATCTACCCACGCCGGTGCAGTCCTACTGGGGCGACCTGCAGACCCTGGCAGAGCGCCTGCGCAGCGGCGCGCCGGACCCGTTCGGCGAGGCCGCCGGCGAGAACCGCCTGCTGGAAGCGTGGGGTGCGGCCGGCCGCGATTTCATGGCGGTGCTGGGCAGCTACGAAGTGGTGCATCCGGCCGGTGAGATCGCGGCCTATTCCGACCCCGAGGAAGATACGCGGGCGACCATGGACCAGGGCGGGCTGTCCGACAGCCTGCTGCACCGCCTGCAGCGCGACCTGTTCCACCGCCGCGCATTGCCCTCGGGCGAACTGCGCGACGGCCTGCGCAGCGACGACCCGAGCCTGCAGGTGCATGCCTGCCACACCCGCCTGCGCGAGCTGCAGGTGCTGCACGACCAGCTGCGCAGCCTGCTGCAGGACCCGCGCTTCGACCCGCCGTTGCAGGCGCGCGAGATCGCCGTGCTGGCGCCGGACATCGATCCGTATGTGCCCTATCTGGAAGCGGTGTTCGGCGGACGTGGTGGCGACGACGAGCACATTCCCTACGCGCTGGCCGACAGCAGTCCACTGGCCGGCGAGCCGCTGGCCGATGTGTTCGTGCACCTGCTCGGCCTGCCGATTTCGCGCTTCGGCCTGAACGAGGTGCTGGACCTGCTGGCCAGTGCGCCGCTGGCCGAGGCGGCGGGGCTGGAAGCGGTCGACTTCGATCGACTGCATGGCTGGCTGCAGCAGGCCGGCGCACGGTGGGGCCTGGATGCCGACCATCGCGACCAGCTGCAGGCCCCCAGCGATGATGCCTACACCTGGCAGTTCGCGCTGGATCGCCTGCTGCTGGGCCACGCCACCGGCAGCGAGGTGGACCTGGCCGGGGTGGCGCCGTGGATCGAGCTGGAAGGCGGGGCGCTGGATGCGCTGGACCGGCTGCTGCGCCTGCTGCGCGTGCTGGCCGTCTACCAGCGTCGGCTCGGCGAGCTGTTGACCCCGGCACAGTGGCGGCAACGCCTGCTGTCGCTGCTCGATGCGCTGCTGCCGACGCCGCCCAGCTCACCCAACAGCCAGCGTGCGCTGGAGCGCCTGCGCAAGCTGCTCAACCAGTTCGCCGAGGATGCGTACAAGGCCGGGTTCGCCGACGGCGTGCCGCCGGAAGTGGTGCGTGCACATTTCGCCGGTGCCCTGGCCGAAGCCGATACGCGGGCGCCGCTGCTGACCGGTGGCATCAGCTTCGGCCGCATGGTGCCGATGCGCCTGCTGCCGTTCCGGGTGATCTGCGTGCTCGGCCTCAACGACGGTGATTTCCCGCGTCGTGACCCTGCCGCCGGCCTCAACCAGCTCACCGCCGAACTGGATACGCCGCGCCGCCGCCCGGGCGACCGCTCCACCCGCGAAGACGATCGTTTCCTGTTCCTGCAGCTGTTCGCTGCGGCGCAGGACGTGTTCTACCTCAGCTATCTCGGCGCGGACCCGCGCGATGGCAGCGTGCGCGAACCCTCAGTGCTGGTCAGCGAACTGATCGATGCCGCCGCGGCCTATCACCTTGACCCGCCGGCCGCTACGCGGGATTTCACCGTGCGCCATGCGCTGCAGCCGTTCTCGCCGGCCGCCTTCGGTGACGGCGACCCGCGCCGCTTCAGCTACCGCCGGCAGTGGCATCCGGCCGCCGGGCGACTGGGCGGGGAGCGTGGCGGCCTGCTGCCGTGGTTCGACACCACACTGCCGCCACCGGCGGACGACGCGGTGGAAGAAGAGGTCTCGCTGGACAGCCTGCGTCGTTTCCTGTGCGATCCGGCCGGTCAGTTCCTCGCGCAGTCGCTGGGCCTGCGCCTGGCTGACGACGTTGAGGACGTCGACGACCTGGAGCCGCTGGTGCTGTCTTCGCGCGGGCCGGAGAAGCGCAGCGTGCAGTTGGCCGTGGTGCAGGCCACCCTGGCCGGCGACAGCGAGCCGCTGTACCCGCGGTTGCGCGCACGCGGACTGTTGCCGTCGGGCATCCTCGGCGAGCGCCAGTTCGAAGTGGAGCAACTCAAGACACGGCCCTACGCAACGGCCATGCTCGGCTGGTTGCAGGGCACGCCACGGGAGAGCCGCCGCTATGAAGTGGAGATCGACGGGGTGCGCCTGCATGGCCGGGTCGGCGATCGCCATCCGGAGGGCCTGGTGCGACTGCGCGCCGGCGCCCTCAACGGCAACGCGGTGATCCGCCAAGGGCTGGACTGGCTGTTGGCCAACGCCGCCGGCGATGCCTTGCCGCTGGTGCAGTTCCACGATGGTGGTGATGCCGGCCCCGGTCCGCATGTGTTGCCTGCGCTGACCGTGACCGCAGCCCGCGCGGCATTGCGCGCGCTGCTGCAGCTGCGCCAGCGTGGTCTGCGCGAGCCGCTGCGCTTCGCGCCCTACACCGGCTGGGTGCTGTTCAACGCGCCGGTGGAAAAGCAGCGCAGTGAAGGCTGGAAACAATGGCATGGCAGCGACCGCAGCTGGGGTGAAGCCAACAGTGATGCCTGGCAGCTGCTGCTGCGTGGCGCCGACCCGTTCGCCGACGACGCCAGCTACGCCGATCTGCTGCGCAACAGCCAGGTGGTTTTCAGCGCCGTGCGCGAAGGCCGCAGCTTCGGCAACGATCCACAGGCAGGCCACGCATGAGCAGTGTTGCCGAGGGCCCTTTCATCGACACGCGTTTCCCCGACCCTTACCTGGCATTGCCGCTGCACGGCACGCGACTGATCGAAGCCAGTGCCGGCACCGGCAAGACCTTCACCCTGGCGACACTGTTCACCCGGCTGGTGGTCGAGCAGGGCCTGCGTATCGGCCAGATCCTGGCGGTGACGTTCACTGACGCGGCCACCCAGGAGCTGCGCAAGCGCATCCGTGAACGCCTGGCCTTGGCCGCACGCCTGGTCGATCTGCCGCCCGGCGAAGATGAAACGCCCGACGCGGCGCTGACCCGGCAGGTGCTGCAACGCCATCTGCAGGACGGCACCGAAAGCGCCAAGGCGTTGAAGCGGCGCCTGCAGGTGGCTGCCGATGAAATCGATCTGGCGGCGATCTTCACCATCCACGGCTTCTGCACCCGCGTGCTGCGCGAACATGCGCTGGAGAGCGGGCATACCTTCGACCCGCCGGAGCTGCTGGCCAGCGATCGTGAACTGCTGGAAGAACTGGCCGCCGATCTCTGGCGCGTGCATGCCAACGACCCGGCAACGCTGGAACCTTTGACCTGGCTGTGGTCCACCCCGGATGCGCTGGCGGCTGACCTGCGCGCGCTGCTGGCTTCGCCCCCCCTGCACCCGCGGCCGCAGCCGCTGGCGGTGGACGACCCGCACCCGGCCCTGCAGGACGCGGCGGTGGAGCTGTCGATGGCCGTGCGCGAGCATGGTGAGCGCTTCTTTCTGGACCTGTGCGAAGCGGTCGACAACAAGTGGATCAACGGCGTCTCCTACAAGCTGGGCTGGTTGCACCCGCTGGGTCGCCAGCTGTTGGGTTGGGCCGAGCGCGGCGACGCCGCCGAACTGCTGTCCAGCGACCGCCTGCCTGCGCTGCTGCCCGATGCACTCGTAGCCAAGACCAACAAGAAGTTCACCGAGCGCACACCGTCTTCGCCGCTGCAGGCCCCGTTGGCGCGCTATGTCGCATTGCTCGCCGAGCGTGAGCAGTGGCTGCGGGCCAGTGCGCTGAACTTCCTGCATGCGCTGCGCGAGGATGCCAGCCAGCGCCTGGCGGCCCTGAAGCGCCTGCGCCGCGTGCAGACCTACGACGATCTGATCGACGGCGTCGCCCGCGCACTGGAAGGCCCGCAGCGGCTGGCCCTGGTGAAGCAGCTGCGTGCGCAGTACCGCATCGCCCTGGTCGATGAATTCCAGGATACCGACGACCGCCAGTGGGGCATCTTCCATACCGTATTCGGCGCCTCGCCGGAGGTGGACGAACTGGGGCTGCAGCCGGCGCTGTTCCTGATCGGTGACCCCAAGCAGGCGATCTATGGCTTCCGCGGCGGCGACATCCATACCTACCTGAAAGCCAAACAGGTGGCCGAGCAGGCGCCGGCGCTGGACCAGAACTTCCGCTCGCGCCCGGCCGTGCTGCGCGCGCTGCAGGCGCTGTACGACAACGCGGGCGAAGACGCGTTCCTCGAACGCGACATCCAGTTCGAGCCGGTACGCCCGGGTGGCGTGCGTACCGACGAGGATTACCTGCGCGATGGCCGGGCCGCACCTGCACTCACCTTGCGCCTGTTGCGCAGCGACGGCGAAAAAGCCTTCGGCGCCGATGCCTCGCGCGACGCAGCGACCCAGGCCTGCGTGGCCGCGATCCACCAGATCCTGCTGGAGGCGCGTGCCGGCACCGCGCTGCTGCGCGGGCGTGCGCTGCAGCCTGGTGATATCGCCGTGCTGGTACGCTCGCATCGCGAAGCGACGCTGGTGCAGCGCGCGCTGGCTGCGGTCGGCATTCCCGCAGTGGCGGCCGGCAAGCAGAGCCTGTTCGCCACCAGCGAGGCCCGTGACCTGCGTGCGCTGCTGCTGGCCCTGCTGCAACCGGCCGACGAAGGGCGCCTGCGCACCGCATTGGCAACCGTGCTGCTGGGCCAGCGCGCAAGTGCGATTGCCAGCATGGAGCGCGAGGGCGACCTGCAGCGCGGGTTCCAGGCGCAGCTGCTGCACTGGCGCGAGCGCTGGCAGCGTGGCGGACCGTTCGCGGTGGTTGCCGACGTCTGCGCGGCGCAGGGCGAGCGCCTGCTGGCGCTGATCGACGGCGAGCGGCGCCTGACCAATTACCTGCAGCTGGGCGAACTGCTGCAGGAAGCCTCGGCGCAGGCACTGGGCATGCACGGCCTGCTGGACTGGCTGCAGGGGCAGATGGCCAACGCCGACCAGGACGATGAGCAGCAGCTGCTGCGGCTGGAGTCCGACGCGCGGCGGGTGCAGATCATCACCCTGCACAAGAGCAAGGGCCTGGAATACCCACTGGTGTTCCTGCCGTTCGTGGGTATCGATGGCGGCGCGCCGAACACCGCTACCCACTGCACCGTGCATCTGCAGGGCGAGCGTCAGCTGCACTGGAAGCTGGACAAGGACGACGCCTGGGAAGCGGCCAGCAGCCAGCGCGAGCGCGAACAGCGTGCAGAAGACGCGCGCTTGCTTTACGTCGGCCTGACCCGCGCCGAGCATGCGCTGTGGATCGCCACCGGCGATCTGGCTGGCCACGCGAAAACCCGCCTGGCCCCGTTGCTGGGCGATCTGCAGGCGCTGCGCGCGCACGCGGACGCGGAGCTGGATGACAGCGCACTGCCGGATCGCCTGCCGCAGCTGCTGGCCGAAACCGAAGGTGCGCTGCCCGCGGTGCGCGCATTGACCCGCCGTGTGCCACATGACTGGTGGGTCTACAGCTTCACCCAGCTGGCGCATGCCGACGCTGGCAACAGCGACGATATCGAAGCGGCGGCCACCGAACTGCCGGCACCGGCCGCCGACGAACCCGCCGGTGCCGAGCTGCCGCTGGAACCGGCACTGCCGGAAGCCGCTGCGGAAGACACCGCGCCGCCCGATCCACGCTTCATGGGCAGCCGCTTCGGCAACGTGCTGCACGATGCGCTGGAGAACGTCGACTTCGCACTGTGGAGCGGCTGGCAGCCGCAGCAACCGGCACCGGAGGCACAGGCCGAGGTACTGCGCCGCTCGCTGCACGACGAAGGCTATGCCGACGAGGATCTGGACGACGGCGTGGCGGTGCTGGTGCCGCTGGTGGGCCATACCCTCACCGTGCCGCTGCCCGAAGGCGGCGCGCTGTGCAGCGTGCCTGAGACCGAACGCCGCGCCGAGATCGAATTCCACTTCGCCATCGAACCGACCGCAGTACCGGTGCTGCTGCAGCTGCTGCACGACCACGGCATCTCCAGCGCGCGGCGTGGCTTCGGCCTGCGCAGAAGGCTGGAAGGCCTGATGACCGGCAAGATCGATCTGACCTACGTGCGTGATGGCCGCTGGTATGTGCTGGACTACAAATCCAACCGGCTGCCGGGCTACAGCCCGGACCTGCTGGAGATCGCCATGCGCCACAGCGAGTACGACCTGCAGGCGCTGATCTACACCGTCGCACTGCATCGCTGGCTGCGCTTCCGCCTGGGCGCGGCCTACGACTACGCGCGCGACATGGGCGGTATCCGTTATCTGTTCTGCCGCGGTCTGGACGTTGCCGGCAACGGCGTGCACGTGCAGCGCTTCGCACCGGAACTGGTGGATGCGCTGGATGCCTTGTTTGCCGGCGGCGAGGCGGCCCAAGCCGATATGGCGGCGCGCGCGCGCGGAGAAACCGCATGAGCCTGCTGCGCGATCTGCATCGCAGTGGCCAGCTGCGCACCCTGGACCACGCCCTGGCCACCAGCCTCAAGCGCCTGCGAGAGGACACCGCGGACAACGTGGCGCTGGCGGCCGCACTGGCCTCGCTGGCCGTGGCGCAGGGGCACGCTGGCTTCGATCCACGCCAGCCACAGCGGCTGATCGACGGCGTGCCAGCATGGCCCGAGCCTGCGCAGTGGCTGGCGCAGCTGCAGGCCTCGCCCTGGGTAGCGACGCCGCAGGACGCCAGCGTCGCCGCAGAGGAAGCGCCGCTGGTGCTGGAGAACGGCCTGCTGTACCTGCGCCGTTACCGCGAGTACGAGCGGCAGCTGGCTGTCGGCCTGCAGCGCATCGGCCGCCACCCGCTGCCCGCACCGGACATGGCCGCCGTGGCGCCGTTGTTCGCGCGCCTGTTCCCGCAGGCCGCCACCAGTGAAGACCAGCAGGCACGCGCCGCCGGCGTGACCCTGCGCCACCCGTTGGCTCTGGTCACCGGTGGCCCCGGTACCGGCAAGACCACCACCATCGCCCGTCTGCTGCTGCTGTTGGCTGCACAGGCGGTGCACGAGGGCTTGCCCGTACCGAAGGTAGCGCTGGCTGCACCTACCGGCCGCGCCGCCGAGCGCATGGCCGAAAGCCTGCGACTGGCCGTGCAGCGGCTGCAGGAGCAGGGGCTGGACCCGGCACTGTGCACTGCGCTGCCCAGCACCGGCACCACCCTGCATCGCCTGCTCGGGGTGATTCCCGATTCACCGCGTTTCCGCCATCACGCCGACAACCCGTTGCCGGTGGACGTGGTGGTGGTCGACGAAGCCTCGATGATCGACCTGCCGTTGATGGCCAAGCTGGTCGACGCGATCGCCAGCGGCACCCGCCTGATCCTGCTCGGCGATCCCGACCAGCTGCCATCGGTGGAAGCCGGCGATGTGCTCAGCGCCATCCTGCGCGCCAGCGGCGATGGCATCGGCACCCGCGCCGACGACGCGCAGGCGCTGCATGGCCTGCTGGCACCGGCCACGCTGCAGCCGCAGGCAGCACCGCGTGCGTTCGCGGGCCGCCGCGTGCAGTTGCAGCGCGGCTACCGGCAGAGTGATGCGCTGGACCTGGCACCGCTGGCGCAGGCCGTGCGCGGCGGCGACAGTGGCACCGCCCTGCGCCTGCTGCGCAGCGGTGAACTGGCCGGCGTCCGCTTCCATGAAGGCGAAGCCGATCCGTTGCGCGGCCAGCGCGAGCATCTGCTCGATCATTGGCGCGCGCTGGCCGATGCCGTGGATCCGGCGCAGGCGCTGCAGCAGGCTGGCCGCCTGCGCGTGCTGACGGCACTGCGCGAAGGCCCGCAGGGCGCGCGCGGCCTCAACAGCCGCATCGAACAGCTGCTGGCCGGCAACACCCCGGGCTACTTCCAGGGCCGACTGCTGCTGATCACCGAGAACAGCTACCGCCATCGCCTGTTCAACGGCGATATCGGCATCTGCCTCCGCGATGGCAGCGGCGCGATGGTGGCCTGGTTCCCCGGCGAGACCGCCGACCAGCCGCGCGCCTTCCACCCGGCCGCGTTGCCTGCACACGAGAGCGCCTTCGCCATGACCGTGCACAAGGCACAGGGCTCGGAGTTCGATGAAGTGTGGCTGCAGCTGCCACGGCAGGACAGCCGCGTGCTGTCGCGCGAACTGGTCTACACCGGCCTGACCCGTGCCCGCCAGCGCCTGCAGGTGGCCGGCAGTGCCGACGTGCTGGAGGCCGCGTTGAAGCGGCATGCCAGTCGCCTCGGTGGATTGGCCTGGCGGCTGGGGGCGGAAGACGTGATCGAAGCACCAATGCGCATCGAACAACCCACGGTGCAGGGCCAGTTGTTCTGATCAGGGGTCGGATCCCTTTCCCAACGGGAAAGGGCTCTGACCCCGTCGCCCCGATGTCGCATTTGCCCTTTGATGACGCCGTCGGCGCTACCTATCCTGCGTTGCTACCCACGACACAGGAACCGGCACATGGCCCTAATCGCCTTGGATGATCCCCGCTGGGCCGAACTGCAGCACGCATATGGTGCTGCGGATGACATTCCGGAGCTGCTGGCCAATCTCAGTATCCCGAAAAACGAAAGATCCGAAGACGATCCGATCGAGGACACCTGGCACGAGCTGTGGAGCAGCCTGTGCCATCAAGGGGACGTCTACAGCGCTTCGTTTGCGGCTGTGCCGCATATCGTCAACGCATTGCCAATGGACGCTGACTCAAACGATTGGCAGTTCATTTCCCTCGCACAATCCATCGAAACGCTGCGATGCCACCAAGGCATGGAGCTTCCTGCTGGATTGGAGCCGGAGTATTCGCAGGCCATTCAGCGCATGGGGAAACATGCTGCAATGCTAGTCGCGACGCCGCAGGAAGCATGGAAAACTTCAGCATTCTTTGCAGCCATCGCTATCGCGCACGGCCACACCCCGATGGCCAGACTGCACACCGAGATCATGTCCGACGAGATGGACGAGGCAGTCAACATCTTCTTCGCAGAGGTAACACGGGACAAATAGCGCTTCCGCTGGTGAGCGGGAACACTGCCTCCATGATCCTTTCGCGTCAGTCGAGCATGGCTCGACTCTACAAAAGCGCGCTTCGATCATTTTGGCGTTCATCCACGCATGGCGTGGATCTACCGTGTCGACCAAGGTCGACACCCACCAACAGCAGGCCATGCAATTCCGACAGATCGCGGAAACCTGTCGAAGGCGGGGTGGGTCCGGTTGCGGGGGCGTGAGCGCCATGGATGGCGCGACCGAGCTTACATGGACGTACTTGCAGCGTCCCCCGCCACCGGACCCACCCCGCCATCCCCCAGCAGCCCAGCATTTGACCTTGACCTTGACGTTGACCTTGACGTTGACGTTGACGTTGATTCGGCAGGTGCAGGGCGCAGCCCTGCCGCCAGACCTACTCCGGCATCAACACCAGCCCATCCGGATACACGATCGCCGCTTCGTCAGCACTCACATCGAAGAACCCCACGCCGTGCTTCTCGGCCAGGTCCTGCACCAACCCATGCGCGCGCTCGGCCACCGAATACGCGAACGCGCCATAGATCACATCGCGGCCGACGCTGTACTCGGTCACTTCGGCGCGATCGTCATCGTCGTTGCTCAGCGGGCCGTTCAGCGGCGGAAAGACCGCGGCCATCTCCGCAAACCACGCCTGCAACGCCGGGCTGCTGACCGCCGGGTCGTCATACTCGTGGCGCTCGCCCCACTGCGCCTGCTTCTCGAACCAGGCGATGAAGGCCGCCGCGTCACGCGGGGCCACGCTGGCCTCGAACACCATCATGTCGTAACTCATTGCACCGTCCTGTTGCCGTCGCGAAAGGACGCCGGGCATGGCCCGGCGCTACCGGATGACGATGGTAGCGCCGGGCCATGCCCGGCGGAGCGCATCAGACGGACGGCGCTGCGGCGTCCGCCAACCCCAGCGCCAGCGCCTTCGCTTCCGGGAACAGCGCGAAGCGCAGACCGACCAGGCCCATCAGCGCCTCATCGCGGGCCTTGCACGCCGCCACGCTGCCGACCCGCCCCAAGGACGTGTCCAGCCGCTCGCGCAGCGCCTCGGCAGCGGCGATCGGCCTGCGCGCGGCGATCTGCCGGCGGTAATGCGCGGCGATCTCTTCGAGGATGTGCTCGACTGCCTCGCGGCTGCGCTCGGGCAGTTCCAGTCGTGCGCGGCGCAGCTGCAGGATGTTCAGACCGATGCGGGCTTCGTTGAGCATGTCCACCGAGGCGATGTCGCTGCCTTCCGGGGTCGCTGCCAGGCGCGGTGCCAGCAGGCCGAGCAGATCCAGCATGCGTGCGGCGAAGCGCTGGCGATCCTGCTGGCCGCGGCCCTCGGCCGCTTCAGCCAACGTGGTCCAGCCCTGCCGTACCAGCCGGCGCGCGGTCCATTCGGCACCCACCGAGCGGAACAACCGCGTCATCACCACGGCAAAACCAATGCCGATGAACATCGCGATCGACGAGTTGGCGAAGGTCTGGACGTTGGCACTGTAGGTGTTCTGCAGGCTCAGCAGTGCCGCAAGGTTGACCGTCAGCGGCAGCGCGAACAGCGCGCTCTTCGGGTGGTGCAGCAGCAGGCCCAACGGCAGGAACACCACCGCCAGCACCAGCGCCAGCAGCCCGAAGTCGTGCACGGCCGGGAACACGCCGAACAGGTACACGCCGGCCACCAATGACGCCACCATCGCCCACACCAGGAACGAGACCATGCTCGGCGCCGGGTCATCCTGGGCAGCAAAGAACGCGGCGGTCACCGCGGCCATCATCGCGCCGTTGCCACCGCCCTCCCAGCCCAGGCCGATCCACAGCACGCAGTAGCTCATCAGCGCCACGCCGGCACTGAGCGCGGAGAACAGCGCCATGCCGTAGTCGACGTGCTTGTCGGTGGCGGTGCGTTCGGTGCGGATGCGGTAGTGCGCACGGTCCAGTGGCGCGGTGCCCTGGTCGATCGCGTGCTGCAGGGTGCGGCAGTCCTGCCACAGGTCCACCAGCTCTTCCAGGCGCAGCAGCAGGCTGGCCAGCTGCAGGTGCTGCAGATCGCGATCCACCTGTGGCTTCAGCGCACTGATGCGTGCGCGCAGGCGTGCGTAATCGCTGGCACTGGACGGCGTGTCGATCCAGTCGTGGATGTCATCGACCAGCGTCGGCAGGCCCTCGGGCAGTGTCTGTCCATCGCTGCGCAGCGCGCTCAGGCGGTCGGCGATCGATGACAGCACCGGCAGCAGCAACAGCATGCGCTCGCGCAGGCGCTCCATCGACACCGCCGCACCGGCGTGGCGCGGGTCATCGCGGCGCAGGAATTCGATCAGTGCCTCGAACTGCACCAGGTCGGCCGCCAACCGGTTGCGCGGCGCATGCGCACGGCCGCGTTCGAGGATCTGCCGGCACCACTGCGCCGCGTCCTCCATCCAGTTGCCGATGCGCGCGCCCAGCATCGGCCGCACCGAGGCCGGGAACAGCAGCGAAGCAAACAGCACCGCCACTACCGTACCCAGAATGATCTCCTCGCTGCGCGCCACCACGGTGTCGAAGATGGTCTCCGGTGAGGTCACCGCCGGAAAGCCGATGAACGCGGTGGTGTAGCCGGCCAGCAGGAACGCGTAGCCGCGCGGGCCTCGGTTGAGCAGGGCCAGGAACAGGCAGCCTGCCAGCCAGATCGACATCGCCGCGCTCAGCACCAAGGGCGTTTCCACCAGTGCGGGCAGCATCAACAAGGTGGCCAGGCCGGCGGCCAGCGTGCCGAGGATGCGGTACACGCCCTTGGCCCGGGTCGGACCCAGCAGCGGCTGGCTGACGATGTACACCGTGCCCATCGCCCAGTACGGGCGCGACAGGTTGCCGGCCATGGCGATGTACAGCGCGACGATCGCTGCCAGGTAGGTCTTGATCGAGAACAGCCAGGCCTGGCGGTCGGTCAGCCCGTTCATCGCTTACCTCGCCGCCGTAGGCGCAGCCGTGGCAGCGGCACTGTCCTGCCAGCCACCGCCCAGTACCAGGAATAGATGGATCTGGTCGCGCGAGACCTGTGCTTCGGCCGCGGCCAGGGTGGCATCGCTGCTGGCCAGGCTGCGGTCGGCATCCAGGCTGGACAGGTACGGCGTGCGGCCGCCCTGGTACAGCCGGCGGTTCTGCTCTGCGGCCAGCGCGGCCTGCTCCTGCGCCACCTTCAACGACTGCAGGCGGCGCAGATCCTGCGCATAGCGGTCCAGCGCGGTCTGCGTTTCGCGCAGCGCCTGCAGCACGGCATGGTCGAACTCGGCCAGTGCTGCATCGGCGCCAGCCTCGGCGGCGTGGATGCGAGCATGCGTGCCCGAGGACGGCAGCGTCCACGAGATCAGCGGGCCGAACGACCACTGCTGGGTCATCGGCTGGCCGAAGTCTTCCAGCAGGCCGGCGGCGCCGACCGAGGCGCCCAGGCGGATGTCCGGGTACAGCTCGGCAGTGGCGACCCCAATCCGCGCGGTGGCCGAGGCCAGCTTGCGTTCGGCCTGGCGGATGTCGGGACGGCGCTGCAGCAGTGCGCGGCCATCACCGACCGGAAGCGGCTGAGCAAGGGTTGGTGCGTGCGCGCAGTCGATCACCCCGGCCGGCAGTTGGCCCGGGGTCTGCCCCAGCAGTGCCGCCAGCGAATAGGCGGCAGCCGAACGCTGCGCATGCAGCGGAGGCAATGCCGCTTCCAGCAGCGCGACCTGGGCATTGGCGCGGGCCAGCTCCGGCGGCGTGCCGCGGCCTGCGCTGATCAACCGCTGGGTGACCGAGCGGCTGCGCTGCTGCAGCTGCAGCGAGTGCTCGGCCACATGCAGCTCATGGTTGGCGTGGCAGATCTCCAGGTAGCTGTCGGCCACCTCGGCCACCACACTCACCTGGGCCAGGTCACGTGCGGCGGCCACCGACTGTTCGTCGGCGCGCGCCGCTTCGGCACCGCGCTTGAGCTTACCGAACAGGTCGAACTGGTAGCTGACCGCGAACTTGCCGTCGGCCAGGTTGATCACTGGCAGTTCGTGTTCCTGCAGGAACGATTCGGCCGACAACTGTGCGCGGCTGACCCCGGCCTCGGCCTCGTACTCGAAGCCACCGGCATCCATCGCCTGCTCGTACACGGCAGCGGCGCGGCGCAGGTGCGCATCGGCGGCCTTCAGTTCGACGTTGTCGCGCAGCGCCTGGGTAATCAGCCCATCCAGCACCGGGTCGTTGTACAGCGACCACCAGCGTGCCGGCAGCGCCTGGTTGGCGGCCACCTGCGGGTTCTGCGTGTCGATGAAGGCCGCATTGGCCTGCGGCCGCTTGAACGCCGAGCCCTCGGGCAGCGCGTAATCCGGGCCGACGGTCCTGCACGCGGCCAGGCTGGCCAGGGCGACGATCAGGCCAAGGCGGGGCAGGGCGGCGTTCACAGGCCCGCCTGTGTCGGCGCAGCGCCGGCCTTCTTGTTCTGCACGTGGCGGCCGGTGTCCACGGTCACCGTGGCGGTGCGCCCGGCGATCAGTTCCACGCCGGCAGGCACCTCGTCGATGGCGATGCGCACCGGAATGCGCTGCGCCAGCCGCACCCAGTCGAAGGCCGGGGTCACGTTCGGCAGCAGGGTGCTGCCGTTGCTGCGGTAGCGATCTTCGATGCCGGCGGCGATGCTTTCGACATGGCCGTGCAGGGGGGTGTCCTCGCCCATCAGGCGGATGTCCACACGCTGCCCCGGGGCCACGCCGCGCAGGCGGGTTTCCTCGAAGTAGCCATCAATGCGGAACGAACCGGTATCCAGCAGCGCCAGCACCGGCTTGCCGGCCACCACGTAATCGCCCACGCGCATGGTGCGGTCGTTGACCCGGCCATCAGCCGGCGCGCGCACTTCGGTGCGGGCCAGGTTGAGTTCGGCCAGGTCAACCGCGGCCTGCGCAGTGGCCAGTGCGGCCTGCGCAGCCTGCAGCTTGGCCCGGCGCACTTCGGCATCCTCGGCGGCGACCAGATCCTGCAGGCTGCGGTCGCGGCCGATCTCGCGGCGCAGCTGCGCGACCGATGCCTGCCGTTCGGCCAGGCTGGCGCGGCTCTGTTCCAGCGCGATGCGGTAGCGCGCCCGATCGATCACGAACAGCAGGTCGCCCTTCTTCACCGCCTGGTTGTCGGCCACCTGCACCGTTTCGACCAGGCCGGACACATCCGGCGCCACCTGCACCACATCGGCGCCGACGTGCGCATCGCGCGTCCACGGCTCATCCATGTAGTAGACCCACAGCTGGCGCAGCACCAGCAGGGCGACGATCACGGCTGCGCAGGTGAGCAGCACCGGCAGGGTCTTCTTCACGATCTTGTTCACGATTGCATCCAACGCAGGAGGTGGAACAGCAGGCCCAGCACGATCCCGTACAAGGCCAGGTTGAACAGCGCCGGGTGCCATACGTGGCGATAGGCGCCGGCACGCTGCAGCAGCGCGTGCAGGCCGCTGTTGACCAGATAGGCCAACACCATCAACCCGAGCAGGGTCGGGACGAACACTCCGTGGAGACTGAATTCACCGGGCATCGGTAGGGGCAGGGGCGGTATGGGGAAGGGGAGGCGGAACAGAACAACGGCAACGGGCAAAAGCCGCTGGCGCATGCACGGCAGCGGCGGTGTTCACGGACAGCGGGCTTACGTGATGCGGTCGGCAGCCTCGGCCAGCAGGCGCCACGCCTTCAATACGGCGTGCAGTTCATCCGTGGACAGTTCGCCGAACACGTCCTGGCGCAGGCCGATCAACTGATCTTCCAGTTCGCGCACCAACGCCTGACCATCCTCGGTCAGCCACAACAGGTTGGCGCGGCGGTCGCTGGCATCGCATTCGCGGCGGACCAGCCCACTGGCGCACAGCTTGTCCAGCAGGCGCACCAGCGACGGGCCTTCCATGCCCAGCTGCTGGGCCAGCGCAACCTGGCGGATGCCACCGCCGGAGCGGCCGATCATCAGCAGCGGCATGGTGCAGGCGGTGGAGATGCCGTAGCTGCCCAACCGGCTGTCGGCCAAGCGCTGCCACTGCCGCCCTGCGTACAGCAGGCCGGAGCTGAGCTGCATCTGCAGCACGGTGCGCTCGTCGAGGGGTCGGTCCATAAGTAATAGATAGGATACTACTAATTTCATTCCTATCAATAGCTTTTGCTGAATGGGTGGGGTGTAGTGAGGAAAGCGTTGCGCCTGCTGGGTGTCGGCTCGGGCGGCGGAGGGCCGGGCGGGGCAGGGCACGCCGCAAGTACGTCCCTGTAAGCTCGATCGGCGCATCCATGCGCCTCACGGCCCTGCCCCGCCCGGCCCTCCGCCGCCCACCCATCACCCCGCGAGCGCGGAGGGTTGGCTCTAAAGGCAGAAGCAGTGCGGACCAAGGTCCGCACCCACCAAAGCTGCAACCCGCGCAGTCTCCGCAGCCATGAACCCAGCT
The DNA here is from genome assembly GCF_014763005.1 of Stenotrophomonas sp. Br8. NCBI lineage: Bacteria > Pseudomonadati > Pseudomonadota > Gammaproteobacteria > Lysobacterales > Lysobacteraceae > Stenotrophomonas > Stenotrophomonas sp. Br8. The sequence goes on from NZ_JACGTN010000014.1 coordinate 137,133, forward strand.
TTTGACCCCCGCTTTCGGGCGGTCCGGCCGCGCCCGCAGGAAACCGTCGGAGAGGCGGAGGGGCAGGCAGGGCAGGACCGTCCACGGCATGGATGCCGTGGCCGAGCCCCCATGGATGGGTTCACGGCGTGTCCTGCCCTGCCTGCCCTTCCGCCTCTCGCTCAGCAGCAACGAGGCGCTGCAATAGACCCCCGATGAACCGTCCCCAGAGGACGACCCACCCCCCGGTCGGGTACGATGCTCGCCCCCCGTTCGGGCGCTGTATGCAATGAGCAAGAACAACGAAAAGGCCGCCCCGCAGGGCGATGTGACCCAGGTCCAGGCCGAGGATGCCGTGCGCACCCTGCTGCGCTGGGCCGGTGAGGACCCCACCCGCGAAGGCCTGCTGGATACCCCGCGCCGCGTGGCTGAAGCCTATGGCGACTGGTTCAGCGGCTACCGCGACGACCCGCGCGCCTACATGGAGCGCACCTTCGAGGAAGTGGCCGGCTACGACGAACTGATCGTCCTGCGCGACATCGAATACGAAAGCCACTGCGAGCACCACATGGCGCCGATCATCGGCCGCGTGCACGTCGGCTACCTGCCGGCCGGCAAGGTGGTGGGCATCAGCAAGCTGGCCCGTGTGGTCGAAGCCTACGCCCGCCGCTTCCAGGTGCAGGAAAAGATGACCGCGCAGATCGCCCAGTGCATCCAGGATGTGCTGCAGCCGGTCGGTGTCGGCGTCGTCGTCGAAGGCGCCCATGAGTGCATGACCACCCGCGGCATCCACAAGCGTGGCGTCAGCATGGTCACCTCGAAGATGCTGGGCAGCTTCCGCGAAGACGCCCGCACCCGCGCCGAGTTCCTGCGCTTCATCGAAGTGGGCGGCAAGCGCTGAGCGCCGTCGCCTCCCGGTGGCGGCCCCGCGTGGCCGCCGCTTTCGCCGTGCCTGCGCCGCGCCTGCGCGCGCGCGCTGGCCGCCGCGCCCTTCGGACCGATCTCGCTGCATGAAGCACCGCGAACGCATCACCCGTTACCGCCACCTGCGCGAACAGCCGCAATGGAAGCTGCTCGCCGCCGACCACGCACCGGAAATCATCGGCCTGCTGCAGGGCCTGCTGATGGACGGCGATCGCACGTTGCCTGCATCGGTCCTCAACGAGCGCCTGCAGCGCGCGCTGGACCAGCTCAACGGTGACGAGCTGTCGCGCGAGCTGCCGCGGACCGCGCAGGCCTACGTTGCCCATTGGTTGGCGCAGGGCTGGCTGGAACGCCGGCTGCCCGAAGGCGCCGACCAGGAGCAGTACGAGCTCTCGACCCAGGCGCTGCAGGCGATCCGCTTCGCCGACAGCATGGAGCAGGCCCGCGTGGCCGCCACCGAGAGCCGTCTGGCACTGGTGATCGAACAGCTGTCGCAGCTGGCCGCGCAGACCGAGGCCGATCCGGACGCACGCCTGTCCGCACTGCGCGACGAGCGTGACCGCATCGATGCCGAGATCGCCCGTGTCGGCGCCGGCCGTGTGACCGCGCTGGACGGCAAGCGCGCGCTGGAACGTACGCGGCAGATCATCGGCCTGGCCGACGAACTGACCGAAGACTTCCGCCGCGTGCGCGACGACTTCGAACAGCTCAACCGTGATTTCCGCGAACGCATCATCGATGACGAAGGCGAGCGCGGCGACGTGCTGTCCAAGCTGTTCGAAGGCGTAGACGTGATCGGCGAGAGCGACGCGGGCCGTAGTTTCCAGGCCTTCTGGCGCCTGCTCAACGACGCCGAACAGAGCGCCCAGCTCGATGCTGCGCTGGAGACGTTGCTGGCCCGCGGCTTCGCCCGTCGGCTGGATCGCAACGAGCGCAATTTCCTGCGCGGCTTCACCAGCACCATGCTCGAGCGCGGTGGCCAGGTGCATGACGTGCTGCAGAACTTCGCGCGCAGCCTGCGCGGTTTCGTGCAGAGCCGTGGTTACCTGGAACAGCGCCGCCTCAACCAGCTGTTGAAGCAGGCGCAGTCCGAAGCGCTGGCATTGCGCGATGACTTCCCGGCGCAGCGCGCCATCGGCCGCGACCTGCAGCTGACCACCAGCCGCCTGCGTTCGTGGTCGCAGTGGAAGCTGCACGACCCGCGCAGCGCCCAGGTCGATGGCAATGTCGAGTACAACGATGCGGCCAGCATCAGCCTGGAAAGCGTGGGCGACCTGGTGGCGTCGTCGGAAATCGATTTCCGTACCCTGCGCCGCGACCTGCACGACCTGCTCGATGCGCAGCCGAAACTCAGCATCGCCCAGGCCCTGTCGCAACGCGAAGCGCCGCAGGGGCTGGGCAGTGTCATCGGTTACCTCTCGCTGGGCACGCGCTTTGGCAGCGTGATCGCCGGCGAGCAGGAGCTTGCCGAATGGCGTGGTGGCGACGGCCAGATCCGTCGCGCCCGCATCCCGCTGGTTTGGTTTACCCAGGAGAGACGCCATGAGCTGGCATGAAGACCCCATCGACGCACCGCATGCCGACCTGGCCGAAGACGCTTACGAGGCCGAGCCGGTGGCGACCGTGGCCCAGCCGCGGCGCGGCAACGACGTCTACTACATGGGCGATACCGGCCGCCTGCCGCTGGATGCGCGCCGCGCGCTGTGCCAGCTGCTGATCGGCCCCAGCATCGACCAGCTGCGCCACGCCAAGCTGTGGCCGGCACTGATCCGCAGCGAAGCCGGCATCCGTTCGGCGCTGTCGGACCTGTTCCTGGAACTGGTGCTCGACCGCGACAGTGGCGTGGCGTTCACCCGCCAGGCCGACACCGAGGACGTCGATGCGCCGGTACTGCTGCGCACCTCGCCGTTGACCTTCATTGATTCGGTGCTGTTGCTGTACCTGCGCCAGCAGCTGGGCGAAGCCGATGCACGCGGCAACCGCGCCGTGGTCGCCGACGCCGAAATGGCCGAAGCGCTGGCCATCTACGAGAAGAACCTGTCCACCGACCGCGCCGGCTTCAATCGGCGCGTCGCCTCGGCGGTGCAGAAGATGAAGGACAACCACATCCTGACCCGTCTCGGCGGCCAGGAAGACCGCCACGAAGTCTCGCCGGCGTTGAAGCTGCTGTTCTCCGCCGAAGACGTATCCCAGCTTTCGGCGGTCTACCGCCAGCTGCGTGAAACCCCGGCCGCTGAAGCCTGAGAGACCCGAGCACCGCATGGCCATTTCCAAGCACACTCCCGCCCTGTTCAACGACGGCCTGCCCGACCCGCGCCTGCAGCAGTTCCGCATGCGCCGCCTGCAGGTGCACAACTGGGGCACCTTCAACGGCCTGACCGAAGTGCCGATCGCCGAGCGGGGCTTCCTGTTTGTCGGCCGCTCCGGCTCGGGCAAGTCGACCCTGCTCGATGCCATGTCCGCACTGCTGACGCCACCGGCCATCGTCGACTTCAACGCCGCTGCGCGTGAAGCCGAACGCAGCGGCCGCGACCGCAACCTGGTGTCCTACGTGCGCGGCGCGTGGGCCGACCAGCAGGACAGTGGCACCGGTGAAATCGCCACCCAGTACCTGCGCAAGGGCGCAACCTGGACCGCGCTGGTGCTGGAGTACCGCGCCGGTGATGGCCGCGTGGTCAGCCTGGTACGCCTGCTGTGGATCGCTGGCAGCAGCACCTCCGCCGGTGACGTGCGCAAGCACTACATGATCGCCGAGCGCCCGTTCGACATCGCCAAGGACCTCGGCGGTTTCGACCTGGATCTGCGCAAGCTCAAGCAGAAGCTGGCCGACGTCCATCACTTCGACACGTTCTCCGGCTACGCCGAACGCTTCCGCCACCTGCTCGGTATCGACAACGAGATGGCGCTGCGGCTGCTGCACAAGACGCAGTCCGCGAAGAACCTGGGCGACCTGAACGTCTTCCTGCGCGACTTCATGCTCGACACGCCGAAGACCTTCGACGCTGCCGAACGACTGGTCAGCGATTTCGCCGAACTCGATGGCGCGCACCAGGCCGTGGTCACGGCGCGGCGTCAGGTAGAAACCCTGCAGCCGGCGCGCGAACATTACGGCGACCTGCAGGCGATGAGCCGCCGGCGTGGCGACGACGAAGCGCTCAAGCTCGGTATCGACAGCTTCCGCGAAAGCCGCCGCCAGTTGTTGATCGAAGCGCGCCTGCGCGAGATGGACACGCGCGATCGTGGCCTGCTGGGTGAAGAAGCGCAGCGCCGTGCGGCGCTGGACAACCACACCGAACGCCTGGCCGAGCTGGAACTGCAGCGCCGCCAGCAGGGCGGTGAGCGCATCGAGGAACTGGAACGCGAGCAGGGCCGCGCCGAAGCCGAACGCGACCGCCGCTTGGCCAAGCAGGCGCAGGCACACGACGCCGCACAGAAACTGCAGGCCGCGTTGCCCGACGACGCGCATGGCTTCGCCGAGCTGGTCGAGCAGGCGCAGTCCGAACTGGAAGACCGCCAGCGCGCTTCGAGCGCTCTGGACGACGCCATCAGCGAACGGCTGGGCGGCAAGCGCGACGACGAGCGGCGCTTCTCCGACGTGCGTGGCGAACTGGAGGCGATGCAGCGCACGCCCTCCAGCATTCCTGCGCCGATGCAGAAGCTGCGCGCGCGCCTGGCCGAAGAAACCGGTATCTCCGAAGCGGCCTTGCCGTTCGTCGGCGAACTGATCCAGGTCCGCTCGGAAGAGCAGAGCTGGCAGGGCGCGATCGAGCGTGTGCTCGGTGGCTTCGCGCAATCGCTGCTGGTCGACGACAAGCACTACAACGACGTCGCCGAATGGGTGAACCGCACCCACCTGGGCATGCGTTTCACTTACTACCGCGTGCGTCGCAATGATGATGCGTTCGCCCGCGAACCGTCCGCGAAGTCGCTGCTGCACAAGCTGGAACTGCGCGACCACGTGTTCGAAAGCTGGCTGCGCCGCGAGCTGGGCAAGCGCTTCGACTACGAATGCGTGGATGCCAAGCAGCTGCGCAACGTCGACCGCGGCATCACCCGCGAAGGCCAGGTCAAGCATCCGGGCGACCGCTTCGAGAAGGACGATCGCAGTGCGGTGAATGATCGCCGCCGCTGGCTGCTGGGTTTCAGCAACCGCGACAAGCTCGCCGTCTTCGAGAAGGAAGCCCAGGAGCTGGCCGCCCGTATCGCCAGTTGCGATACCGACATCGCGCGCCTGCGCAGCCAGCGTGACCGCGACAACGAACGTCGCCTGGCCTGCCACCAGCTGGTTGGTATCAGCTGGAATGAAATCGACGTCGCCGCGCCGCAGCAGCGCCTGGCCGACATCGAGGCCAGCCTGCATGCGCTGCGCGAAGGCAATGCCGACCTGGCCAGGATCGCCCAGCAGATCGACGCCACCCGCGCCGATATCGAGCAGGCCCGCCGCACTTACGAAGACACCCGCGTCGAGCGCGGCCAGCTGGTGCGCGAACGCGACCGCCTGGACCGGGCCCGCCAGCAGAGCCGTGCACTGGTATTGCCGGCACTGGCCGAAGACCAGGAAGCCGGCCTGGCCGAGCGCCTGCAGGAGCAGGGCCCGCTCAGCCTGGAAACGCTGGAAGCGCACATGCGCCAGGTCAGCAACGCGCTGAACGAACAGCTGTCGTCTTCGCAGCAGGACGTCAACCGCGTCGAGAACCTGCTGCTGGGCTGCTTCCGTCGCTTCATCCAGCAGTGGCCGGAAGAATCGGGCGACTTCACCGTGTCGGTGGCCTCGGCCGAGGATTTCCTCGCCCGCCTCGAACGTCTTGAACGCGATGGCCTGCCGCAGCACGAAGAACGCTTCTTCGACCTGCTGCAGAACCAGAGCAAGAACAACCTGCTGGCGCTGCAGCGGCACAGTGCCGAGGCCCGCAAGTCGATCGGCCAGCGCCTGGATGAAGTCAACGCCAGCCTCGAGCAGGTGCCCTTCAACCGCGGCACCCTGCTGACCATCGAGCTGAACGACCGGCGCCTGCCGGAAGTGCAGGAGTTCCACCTGCAGCTGCGCGAGGTGTTGTCGCAGCAGCAGACCGAGCAGCGCGACGTCGCCGAAACGCAGTTCACCGTCCTGCGCCAGCTGGTCAACCGGCTGGGCTCGCAGGAAGGCGAAGACAAGCGTTGGCGCGAGATTGTGCTCGACGTGCGCCTGCACGTGGAGTTCATCGGCGTGGAACTGGATGTGGAAACGCGCCAGCAGGTCGAGATCTACCGCAGTGGTGCCGGCAAGTCCGGCGGTCAGCGGCAGAAGCTGGCCACCACCTGCCTGGCGGCGGCGCTGCGCTACCAGCTCGGCGGTGCCGACAGCCAGCTGCCCAGCTATGCCGCGGTCGTGCTCGACGAAGCCTTCGACAAGGCCGACAACGAGTTCACCGCGCTGGCGATGAACATCTTCGACAACTTCGGTTTCCAGATGGTGGTCGCCACCCCGCTGAAATCGGTGATGACGCTGGAGCCGTTCATCGGTGGCGCCTGCTTCGTCGAGATCAGCGGCCGCCACGATTCGGGCGTGCTGCTCATCGAGTACGACGAAGAAGGCAAGCGCCTGAAGCTGCCGGAGCGCAGCCGCCAGCAGGCCGACGAACCGGAAGAAGCCGAAGCCTGATCGCCTCGGCCGGCAATCCCCTGTAGAGCCGAGCCATGCTCGGCTGCCCTTCGCGGCCGGAAACAGCGTGCCAACCAAGGTTGGCACCTACCAGGTCATGACGCTCATTCACGAACTGCGGAACGTATCCCACGCCATCCGTGCGATCAGCACCACCACCAACCCCACGAACAGCTTGCGGATGAACGGCGTGCCGCCCTTCAGCGCCAACCGCGTGCCCACCACCGAACCGATGATGTTGGCCGCCGCCATCGGCAGCGCGAACAGCCACAGGATGTTGCCGGTCGGCACGAAGAACGAGATCGCCGCCACGTTGGTCGCCAGGTTCACCACCTTCGACGCTGCCGACGCACGCAGGAAGTCCAGTCCGAAGAAGCGCACGAACAGGAAGATCAGGAAGCTGCCGGTGCCGGGCCCGAAGAAGCCATCGTAGAAACCGATTGCCGCACCGATCGCCAGCGCGATCATCAACTCGTTGCGGCCGATCTCGCGGGGCCGGTGCAGTGCGCCGAAGTCTTTCTTCCACAACGTGTAGGCAAGCATCGCCACCAGCAGCACCAGCACCAGTGGCCGCACCGCATCCTTGGGCAACAGGCTGACCGCCGTAGCGCCAAGGAAGGAGAACACGAAGGCCGTACCCGCAGCGAACAGCACCGGCTTCCACGGGAAGCGCACGTTGCGTGCATAGCGCCATGCCGCCGCGCCGGTGCCGAACATCGAGCTGAACTTGTTGGTGCCGAACAGCATCGCCGGCGTCTGCTGCGGCAGCACCGTGAACAGGCCCGGCAGCTGCACCAGTCCGCCACCACCCACGGCTGCATCAACCAGGCCGGCAATGAAGGCGATCGCCACCAGCCACCACAACTCAGGAGGAATCATTTCCAGCACGGCGATCGATCGAAGTGAGGGCGCGACAGCATACGCCTGTCACATTGCCCCCGCCCACGCGACAATACCCGCATGAGCCGAACCGCCCCCGATCCCTGTCCCTGTGGCCTGGCCGCCGACTACGCCGCCTGCTGCGGTCGCTTCCATGCCGGCGACGCCGCGCCCGATGCCGAGCGTCTGATGCGCTCGCGTTACAGCGCCTATGTGCGCCATCTGCCGGACTACCTGCGTGCCACCTGGCATCCGGACACCCGCCCCGCAGAACTGTCGCTCGATGATGCCCCCGGCCAGCGCACCCAGTGGCTGGGCCTGACCGTGCAGGATCACCAGGTTACCGGCACCGACAGTGCCGAGGTCCGCTTCACCGCTCGCTACCGCGTCGGTGGCGGCAGCGCGGTGAAAATGACCGAGCACAGCCGCTTCCTGCGGATCGAAGGTCGCTGGTACTACCTCGACGCCGTCTGAGCGTGGCTGCCGCGCACGGCCAGCACGCGCTGGCCACCATGCGCGCACACGCGGTTGCGGCCTTCCTCCTTGGCCGCATACAGCGCCTGGTCGGCCGCTTTGACCACCCCGGCGGGACGCGGATCGACCCGGCTGTCGGCCAGGCCGATGCTGACGGTCACCTGCACCACCGCACCGCCACCACCGCGCCCGCGCTGCTGTTGGCCGAGCGTATCGTCACGGCTGCGGGTAGTGCGGTCGCGCAGCTGCATCCGGCTCTGCTCGATGCCCTGCCGCAGCGCCTCCACCGCGTCCACGCAGGCCGATGCCGGGCGGTCGAGGAAAACCACGGCGAATTCTTCGCCGCCGTAACGGAACGCGCGGCCGCCGTCGCCCACCCGCGACAACCGGGAGGCCACCAGTTTCAGCACGTCCTCGCCGGTGTCGTGGCCGTGGGTGTCGTTGAACTTCTTGAAATGATCCACGTCGATCATCGCGATGCTGTAGGTGCCGGTGGCGCGCTTGAGCGTCTCGTTGAACGCACGGCGGCCTGGCAGGCCGGTCAGCTCGTCGCCGAATGCCATGTGGAAAGACTCCTGCAGGGTCGCGGCCAGCATCAGCAGCAGCGCCGCCACGCTCAGCGCCGGCAGCAGCACCGGCTGCAGGAAGATCCGCGGCAGCATCCACCACAGGCACAGCAGGGCCAGCAGCATCGCCGTATGCAGCGGCCGCGGCTGGCGCCACGCCTGCCATCCCAGCGCAGCGGTGGCCAGCAGGAACAGCATGGCAGGCAGCTGCGCCAACGCGTTCCAGTCGCTCGGTATCCAGGGGAAGTGCCGGTTCGACAGCAGGTCGTGCATGCCTTGTGGCTGCTGTGCGGCCAACAGGATGAAAACCGCCACGGCAACACCGCTGATCGTGGCCCTCAGCAGCAGGTCCTGGCGGCGGCGCCCGCGTTCGGGCCACAACGCATGGATGGCGAACAACAACGGCAGCCAGGTCGAGATCGCATGGAAGCGCAGTGGGGTCAGCGCCGTTACCCGCCCATCGCGCAGGTAGTGCCCCAGATCCTGGTGCAGCACCGCGAAGGCCAGCGCCACCAACAGCAACAGGCACAACGTGCGCACCTGGTTGTACATCAGCGCCAGTCCTGCACCCAGGCAGGCCAGCAACCACGGCAGGATGCGCTGCCCGGCGCGGCCGACATCATCGCTTTCCAGGCTCACCCACAGCACCAGTGCGACCAGCACGGCGGGCAGCACGAACAGATAGTGCACAGGCTGTCGGAGCGGATGATGGGCCACACGGAATTCCAGCGCGGTCACGACGCGGCCGCAGCACTGCCGTTAGCGGCGCAGCAGTGCCCTTCTTGAATGCGCGCCTGATGTGAACACCATGGCACCGGGCCATGACATCGCGCTCACCGGCCGCCGTCGAAGCTGGTTGCATGGACAGCGTACCCGCCGCCGTCGCTGCCCCGCAGCATGACCTCGCCCGCCACTTCACCCACGTGCGGGGGCGCAGCATGCAGCTGGCCGCACCGCTCAGCCCCGAAGATGCCCTGCTGCAGAGCATGGCCGATGCCAGCCCGGCCAAATGGCATCTGGCCCATACAACCTGGTTCTTCGAACGCTTCGTCCTCGCCAGCCGGCCCGGCTACACACCCTGGGATCCGGCCTGGGACTATCTGTTCAACAGTTACTACAAGAGCCTCGGCCCCGCCCACGCACGGCCACAGCGCGGTCTGCTGTCGCGGCCCTCGCTGCAGCAGGTCCACGCTTACCGCCGGCACGTGGATGAACAGGTGCTGGCACAACTGCGCGACGGCGACCTGGGCAGCGACGCCCTGCAGCATCTGCAGCTGGGGCTGCACCACGAACAGCAGCACCAGGAGCTGCTGCTCACCGACATCAAGCACGCCTTCTGGTGCAATCCGCTGCAGCCGCCGTATCGCGATGACCTGCCCATTGCCGTAAGTGGCCACAGCGCACAGGGCTGGGTCGAACAGGGCGAACGCATCGTCAGTATCGGTGCATCCGCCTGGCCGCAGCACGCAGCATTCGCTTATGACAATGAGTCACCCGTGCATCGCGTGCTGCTGCCCGCGCATGCACTCGCCGAACGTCCGCTCAGCAACGCCGAATACCGCGCCTTCATCGACGCGGGTGGCTACCGCGATCCACGTTGGTGGCTGAGCGAGGGGTGGGCGCTGCGTGAGGCCGAACAGTGGCAGCATCCGCTGTACTGGGATGACGACCTGCTGCGCGAGTTCACCCTGGGAGGCTGGCGCCAGCTCGATCCGCACGCACCGGTCTGTCATCTCAGCTACTACGAAGCCGATGCCTGCGCGCGTTGGGCCGGTGCCCGCCTGCCCACCGAATTCGAATGGGAAGCGGCTGCCGCCACGCAGCCGGTCGAAGGCCACTTCGCCGATGACGACCAGCTGCATCCGCATGCAGGGCAGGGCAGGGGCATCCGCCAGCTGTTCGGCGATGTCTGGGAATGGACCAGCAGCGCCTATGGTGCTTATCCCGGCTTCCGTCCGTTCGCCGGCAACCTCGGCGAATACAACGGCAAATTCATGTGCGGCCAATGGGTGCTGCGCGGTGGCAGCTGTGCCACCCCGCGCGGCCATGTGCGGGCCAGCTACCGCAACTTCTTCATGCCACCGGCGCGTTGGCAGTTCTCAGGCATGCGCCTGGCAAGGGATCTTTCATGAGCACCGTCCAGGACGCGCTGCAGGCGCTGACCGACCTTACCCCCGGCCGCCAGCAGATCCTTGCCGACGCCGTGGCGGGGTTGTCGCACGCCTCACGCCAGTTGCCTTCCAAGTATTTCTACGACGCGCGCGGCTCGCGCTTGTTCGAGCAGATCACCCACACCCGCGAGTACTACCCCACACGCACCGAGCTGGCCCTGCTGGATCGGGTACTGCCGCAGATCGCGCAGGCGGTGGGGCCGCGCGTACATGTGGTGGAACTGGGTAGTGGCAGCGGCCGCAAGACCGCCCGCCTGCTGGCCGCTCTGCAGGATCCGGTGGCCTATACCCCCATCGAGATCTCGCGCGCGGCGCTGTTGTCCAGCATCGACCACCTGGCACCGGCGCTGCCGGACGTGGAAATGCTGCCGGTGTGTGCCGACTTCACCCGGCCGGTGCAGGTTCCCGTGCCGGACCGGCCTGCCGCGCGCCGGCTGCTGTTCTTCCCGGGCTCCACGCTGGGCAACTTCGCTGATGAGGACGCGATCGCGCTGCTGCGCGCGATGCGGCAGACGATGGGCAAGGACGGCCTGGCGCTGGTCGGTATCGACCTGCACAAGGACCCGGCACTGATCGAGGCCGCCTACAACGATGCCGACGGCATCACCGCCGCCTTCACCCTGAACCTGCTGGCGCGCCTCAACCGCGAGGTCGGCAGCGATTTCGATCTCGACGGCTTCCGTCACCAGGCCCGTTACAGCACTGCGCGCCTGCGCATCGAAACCGACCTGGTCAGCCAGCGCGAGCAGGACGTCCATCTCGATGGCCGCACCTTCCATTTCAGCGCGGGCGAACCGATCCGCGTGGAGTACAGCCACAAGTACACCGACGCCAGCTTCGGCCATCTGCTGCAGCAGGCAGGGCTGGAGGTGGTGGCGCACTGGAACGCTGACAATCCTGCGTACGGCCTGCGTCTGCTGCGCCCCGCACCATAGCCACCGGTAGTGCCGGCCGCTGGCCGGCAGCAACGACCAACCTGGCCGCCCCTCCGCGTTACCATGGCTCCAGCACCGGCAACACGGAGTACGCCATGCCCATTCTGACCACGCTCGGCCTCGCCGCCGCGCTTGCCGTGCCAGCGGCGGCCCCGCCGACAGCCGCGGCAACCGCTGATCCCGCGTTCGCCCGCTGCATGGCGGGACTGCAGACGACTGCCGCCAGCCAGGGCATTGCCGCTGACCGTTTCACGGCCATCACCGCCGGACTGCAGCCGGATCCCACCGTGCTGCCGCTGCTCGACGCGCAGCCGGAGTTCACCACGCCTATATGGGACTACCTGGCCGCGCTGGTCGATCGCCAGCGCGTGGACGACGGCCGCGCCATGCTGCAGCAGCACCGCGATCTGCTTCAGCGCGTATCGGCGCAGTACGGCGTCGATCCAGTCACCATCGTCGCCGTATGGGGTGTGGAGAGCGACTACGGGCGCGTGTTCGGCAAGCGTCCGCTGCTACAGTCGCTGGCCACGCTGTCCTGTGCCGGCCGACGGCAACCTTTCTTCCGCGGCGAACTGCTGGCGCTGGTCAAGCTCATCGACAAGGGTGACCTGCAGGCACAGGGCCTGACCGGTTCCTGGGCCGGTGCCTTCGGCCACACCCAGTTCATGCCCAGCACCTACGCACGCATTGCCGTTGATGGTGACGGCGATGGCCGCCGCGATCTGGTCGGCAGCATTCCCGATGCATTGGCTTCCACCGCCAACTATCTGAAGCGTGCCGGCTGGCGAACCGGCGAACCCTGGGGCATGGAAGTCCGCGTCCCCACCGGCTTCAACGCCGGCCAGGCCGGCCGCACCCAGCGCCGGGCACTGGCCGACTGGCGCGCATTGGGCGTGACCGGCCTGGACGGCAGCGCGCTGGCGCCGGCCGGCCTGCCCGCCGATGCACGCGCCGCGCTGCTGCTGCCGGCCGGCAACAAGGGCCCGGCGCTGCTGGTGTTCCGCAACTACGACGCGATCTACAGCTACAACGCGGCCGAGAGCTATGCCTTGGCCATCGCCACCCTGGCCGATCGCCTGCGCGGGGGTAATGGACTGGTGACGGCCTGGCCCACCGATGATCCCGGTCTTGGCCGCGACGAGCGCCGCCAGCTGCAGACCCTGCTGCTGGCGCGCGGCCATGACATCGGCGCCGCCGATGGCATGATCGGTACCGCCAGTCGTCGCGCCATCCAGGTCGAGCAGCGCCGGCTCGGTTGGGCCGACGCCGATGGTCGCGCTGGCCAGCGCATTCTGCGCGCGCTGCAGAGCGGACCGCAGGCGAAGGTTCCGGCCACACCCACCCGCTTCAGCCTTCCCACCAACTACAGTGCCGTGCAGTCGCCGGCCATCCGGAGTCGATCCAGCGTGCAACAGATCCAAGGTGTCAGCAGTGGCCAGTTCCAGGGACTCGATGCCTGGCTGGTGGAAACCCCGCAGGCAACCGCCGCGATCAGCGTGTTCGGCGGTCAACTGCTCTCGTTCGTGCCCAAGGGCCAACCCGATGTGATGTGGCTCTCGCCCAAGCGCGCGGCACTGCCCACGCCCATCCGTGGCGGCAGCCCGGTGTGCTGGCCGTACTTCGGCCGCCAGGGGCAGGGCGACGACGTGCCGGCCCATGGCTTCGTGCGCACCTTGCCCTGGGAACTGCAGCAGGCGCGCCGCCTCGACGATGGCAGCATCGAACTGACCCTGGCCCCGCCTGCGTTGGACAATCTCGGCCTGCGTCTGACCATGACCGTCCGTGTCGGCCGTGAACTGCGCCAGCAGCTGGTTACCGAGAACACCGGCAAGGCCCCGGCCACCATCACCCAGGCGCTGCACAACTACTTCCGTGTCGGTGACGCCAGCAAGGTGGACGTCGACGGCGTCGATGGCCTCGACTACCTCGACAAGTTCGAGAACTACGCCCAGTCTCGCCGCCAGCAGGGCCCCTGGTCGCTGCGTGATCCGCGTGATCCGGGCCGCAGCGACCGCATCTATACCCAGGCCGGCGGGCACTATGTGCTGCGCGACCCGGTGCTCAAGCGCCGCATCGACATCCGCACCGAAGGCAGCCGCTCGCTGGTGGCATGGAACCCTGGCGCCGACGCTGCCACGAAGATGGCCGATGTCGGCGACGGTTGGCGCGACTACGTCTGCCTGGAAGCCGCCAACGCCGGGCCCGATGTGATCACCATCGCTCCCGGCGGTCGCCACACGCTGGTGCAGACGCTGTCCAGCGCATCCCTGTAAACCGCGCAACGCCCACACAGGACGATTTTCAATGCAGGAAGCACAGTGGTACTACGCCCGCAACGGCAAGAGTGAAGGGCCAGTGGACCTGGCTGGCCTGCAGAGGTTGCAGCAGGACGGCGTCATCACCGGCCACACCCTGCTCTGGTGCGAGGGCATGGCTGGCTGGCAGCCGCTGCAGTCGCTGCAGTCGACTGCAGCGCCAGCGTCGGCTGCCGACGGCGTCGCCGATGGCCCGGCAGCACCGCCTGCCAGTGAGATCGCCGTCGCCGCAGCGTCCAGCCATGACCCATACCGCGCACCGACCGCAGCGGCAACGTCCGATGTCATTCCACTGGGCGCCGGACTGACCGGCCAGTTGGGTCTGTATGCAGCCATTGTCGGCGGCAACTTCCCGATCTATCGCAAGCGTTGGCGCCTGGACCAGGGCACCGCGAACGCGGCGGGCACCTGGCACTGGCCGGGGTTCCTGTTTGGCGTGATCTGGATGATGTACCGGAAGATGTACCGCATGGCCGCCATCTGGGTCGGCGTGCTGGTGGCATCCAGCGCGATCGAGGCCTTCATCGAAGTGCCGGATGCCCTGTCGCTGGTGATCAACCTGGGCCTGAGCGTTACCGTGGGTGTCTTCGCCAACAGCTGGTACCTGCAGCATTGCCAGCGGGAGATCGCACGCGCCCAGTCGCTCAGTACGGACAACGAGGCTGCGGTGCGCAGCACGCTGGCAGCACGTGGCGATACCAGCGTGATTGGTGCTGTGATCGCCATCGCCGTGTCCGTCACCCTGGGCATCGTCGGGGCCGTGTTGGCCGGCTGATCCCTTCAGCTGGCCTGCCGCGGCCGCAGCACCCACAGGCAGAGCGTCCCGGCGACCAGGCCCCAGAACGCAGAACCAATACCGGCCAGTGTCATCCCCGAGGCGGTCACCAGGAAGGTGACCAGCGCGGCCTCGCGGTCGCGCTCCACTGCCAATGCACTGGCCAGGCTGTTGCCGATGGTGCCGAACAGGGCGATACCGGCCACGCAGGCCACCAGTTCCTTTGGGAAGGCAGCGAACAGGGCCGCTACGGTGGCCCCGAACAGGCCGATGACGATATAGAAGGCGCCGGCCGCCATCGCCGCCGTGTAGCGCCGTGCCGGATCCTCGTGGGCATCACGGCCCATGCAGATCGCCGCGGTGATGGCTGCCAGGTTCAGTGCGTAGGCGCCGAAGGGTGCCAGCAGCGTGTTGACCACGCCGATCCAGCCGATCACCGGCGACACCGGTGCGTCATAGCCGGAGGCGCGCATCACCGCCACACCGGGAATGTTCTGCGAGGCCATGGTGACCACGAACAGGGGTAGGGCGATACCGACCATCGCCGTCCACGACAGCGAAGGAGTGACCCATTGCGGTACGGCCAGCTGCAGGTGCACCTGTTGTGCATGCAGCAGACCCTGGCTGGCGGCGATGGCGATGCCGACCAGCAGAGTGGCGATCACCGCATAACGGGGGAACAGGCGGCGGCCCAGCAGCCAGGTAGCGAACATGGCCAACGCCAGCACGCGCTGGGTGTTCATTGCCACGAACACGTCCAGGCCGAAGCGCAGCAGCACACCGGCCAGCATGCCCGCGGCCAAGGCCATGGGCACGCGCTTCATCAGCCGGGCGAACACCCCGGAGAAGCCCGCGAGCATGCCCAGCACCGCCGCCAGCAGGAACGCACCGGTGGCTTCAGACAGAGACGCGCCACCGGCACCGACGACCAGCATCGCCGCACCCGGCGTCGACCATGCGGTGACCACCGGGACGCGGTAGCGCAGCGACAGGCCGATGCAGGTCACGCCCATGCCCAGCCCCAGGGCCCACATCCACGAGGCGATGTGGGCCTGGTCGGCGCCCACGGCCTGCGCGGCCTGGAACACGATCACCGCTGAGCTGGCGAAGCCGACCAGCACGGTGATGAAACCGGCGACGATCGCCGGCATCGAAAGATCGCGCCACCATCCCTGTCGTTTCTGCGTGTCCATGCTCTTCTCTTCGCTATGCATCGGTGTATTGATAGCGCCTGCGGCGTTGCCCGCGCAACGCGCGGGCAACGCCGCGGCGATGTATCAGCAGCGGCCATGCACGGTGCAGGCGCTGTTCTGTCATCTTCCTGAAAAAAAGAGTTGACGAATTCTGCAGGATCTCTAGAATTCGCTCCCTTGCTGCAGCGCGGCGACTTCTTCGGAAGCCACCAACGCGAACAGCGACGCTACCACCGCCGGACGAGATGATCGAACGAAGGTGTTGACGGACTCGAAAAGTCCGGCATAATAGGCGGCTCGCAACGACGAAAGGCCCTCGGGTCCAACGACGAAGCAGCATCGGCAACAACGTCCACTTCGGTGAGACGGCCTTGAAAAAAGGTGTTGACGAAGCGGAAAAGCCGGCTATAATGGGCGGCTCGCTACGAAGGAAACTTCGCAGCACACGGAAATGGCGCTGAGGCCACTTCCC